>NZ_JACSMW010000021.1:0-369 GCF_018618775.1 Exiguobacterium sp. s138
GACGGTTTGTCAAATTAAGTGCAACACTTCTTCCGTGAAGACCTCGTATGCAGTTTTCCAGTTAAGACATTTTCGTGGTCTCCCATTAATCCAGGCGAGCGCTTGAGCGATTTCAGAGCGACTGACCTTTCCGAAATCTGTCCCCTTCGGGAAAAATTCACGGAGAAGACCATTGGCGTTCTCGTTACTACCACGCTGCCAAGAAGAATACGGATCTGCAAAATACATGAGTAAGCCTAACGTGTCACGAATTCGTTCATGACAGCTAAACTCTTTTCCGCGATCTGTCGTCGCAGTTTGGAACGTTCCCAACGGGAAGGAAAGATGTAATGCTTGAATCGCAGACTCCATCGATTGAGCGGACCGATT
>NZ_JACSMW010000022.1:0-367 GCF_018618775.1 Exiguobacterium sp. s138
GAGCCAGGCGTAATAACCACTGCGGCTCACTTCAGCGAGCGTACATAGATCCGTCACGAACCGCCTAGATGATTGTTTCCGTAAGACAACATTGATTGCCTGATAGCGCTCAGATGCGGTTAGTTTCGGTGCTTCGCCTCTCTTTCGAGAGCGTCGAGCTTTTTTAGTAATTCGTTCTCCGCTGTGAGGTACTTGATTCGTGCTTCAGCTTTCGCAAGGCGTCGTTCGACGGAATCGTCTTTTTTCGGTCGACCTCCAAGATTTGATTTTCCACGTCTCTCATTCAAGAGTCCTTCTTCTCCATAAATGCGATAGGTCTTCCTCCATCGTTTCAACGCTTCGTTCGTTGTTCGCTTACCAATCATGT
>NZ_JACSMW010000023.1:0-203 GCF_018618775.1 Exiguobacterium sp. s138
ATTTTGGTATTCTAAGAACACACGTCTAATGACATGGTTATAAAAAGTTTGATGTCTTGTTGATGTCTTCAGTTTTCAAGGTGCGAGTGTCTCTATCGAGACGTGAGAGACGAGCTCTCAAAACTGAACGATGGGCATGTCCCGTAAGGGACGTTTTCCTTAGAAAGGAGGTGATCCAGCCGCACCTTCCGATACGGCTACCT
>NZ_JACSMW010000004.1:0-254750 GCF_018618775.1 Exiguobacterium sp. s138
CAAACTCTCCATAAAGTGTTTGACTTGCTCGTTTTTGTGACCGGAGTCACGTTGACGAAGCTTGCGCTTCATTCATTGTTTGTATCCGAGGATACGTTTTTTGCCTCATCGTTCAGTTTTCAAAGTTCGTCATCGTTTGTTTTGAAAATGGTGGGCCTAAGTGGACTCGAACCACCGACCTCACGCTTATCAGGCGTGCGCTCTAACCAGCTGAGCTATAGGCCCGTCAAAAGCAAACAAAATATGGTGCACCCTGAGAGATTCGAACTCCCGACCCCTTGATTCGTAGTCAAGTACTCTATCCAGCTGAGCTAAGGGTGCGATATGGTGCGGTCGAGAGGACTTGAACCTCCACAGTGTTGCCACCACTAGGCCCTCAACCTAGCGCGTCTACCATTCCGCCACGACCGCAAATATAAAATTAGGAATCAAAAAATAAAATGGTGTGTCATGCAGGATTCGAACCTGCGACCCTCTGATTAAAAGTCAGATGCTCTACCAACTGAGCTAATGACACGAAAAACTGGGCTGGAAGGGATCGAACCTTCGCATGCTGGAATCAAAATCCAGTGCCTTACCACTTGGCCACAGCCCAAAAATGGCGGTCCTGACGGGATTCGAACCCGCGATCTCCTGCGTGACAGGCAGGCATGTTAACCGCTACACCACAGGACCACATTTTTGTGAAACTTAAGTATGAAATTAAAAATGGTGGAGGATGACGGGATCGAACCGCCGACCCTCTGCTTGTAAGGCAGATGCTCTCCCAGCTGAGCTAATCCTCCAAAATGGTGACCCGTACGGGAATCGAACCCGTGATACCGCCGTGAAAGGGCGGTGTCTTAACCGCTTGACCAACGGGCCATTTTAAAACAATAATTATTCTCAAGTAACAAATTCACATAAGAGGTCTGGCGGAGATGGAGGGATTCGAACCCTCGCACCAGTTTCCCGGCCTACACCCTTAGCAGGGGCGCCCCTTATAGCCACTTGGGTACATCTCCAAAGATAATGGCTCCGCAAGTAGGATTTGAACCTACGACCTACCGGTTAACAGCCGGTTGCTCTACCACTGAGCTATTGCGGAACGTGACGTTCGTTTCAGAACACTTTTCTATATTAGCAACTTTATTTCTCTTCGTCAATGCTTTTTTAAAAAAGTTTTTAGTGACGAGAAGTTGTTTAGTTGCTGTCGTTTTGACGACTTCTATAATTTATCATGCTCCGAAATGAACGTCAACTACTTTTGTAAAAAATCTTTCCACGACATCTTCCGCAACGGTATCGCTCCGGATTCATCTTTCTTTTCCTTCTATATAATGTCCCGCATTTCTCACACTCGTAAAGATGATTCTTTTTTTCTACTTCTTCTAGGCGCGGACTGTAACGCAGCCCCCCGTATCGTTGTAGCCACTCTTTAAAATCCTGATCTTGATGCCGGTGCCCCATTCCACGCAGATGTAAATGATAGTGGCACAGTTCATGAATGACGATTCCACGGAAGGTATCAAGGTCTCCCAAATGACTCCGATTGAAATCCAGATGATGATCGGTCAGAAAATAACGGCCCCCTGTCGTCCGTAAGCGATCGTTAAAAAGTGCAATATGTTTAAACGGTAAAGCAAACACGTCGAGCGAGAGTTGCTCGACGTATTGCTGCAACTCTTCGTTCGTCATGACGGACTGACCATCGTCAGACCGATCCGTCCGCGCTCCGGCTCGACACTTGTCACCCAAACGGTCACGATATCGCCGACGGCAATGACATCAAGCGGATGTTTGACCCGTTTTTTACTGAGTTTTGAAATATGAACAAGACCGCTTTCTTTCACACCGATATCCACGAAGGCACCGAAATCGAGCACATTTCGGACCGTCCCCTGGAATTCCATCCCGACTTGGATCATATCAAGGGATAACACATCCTGGCGCAGCAACGGCTTATCGAGTGCTTCCCGCGGATCACGTTCCGGGCGTTGTAATGCTTCAATGATATCCCGTAGTGTCGGTTCACCGACTTCGAGCAATCGAGCAGTGTCCGGTACGGATAACTCTCCGAGTCGAGTCCGTAAACTGTCCGTTCCAACGCTCTGCAACGGCAAATCCAGTTGCTTAAACAAGGATTCCACGGTTTTATATTGTTCCGGGTGAATCGGTGTCCGGTCAAGCGGATGACTACCTTCCGGAATGCGTAAGAAACCGGCCGCCTGTTCATATGCTTTTGCTCCTAAACGCGGAACTTTCAACAATTCTTTCCGGGATTCAAAGGCCCCGAGTTCCGAGCGACGTTCCACAATCTTTTTAGCCGTTGCTTTCGTAATCCCGGCGACGTAACCGAGTAATGATTCCGAAGCTGTGTTGACGTCGACACCGACCTGGTTTACAACCGTCTCGACGACGAAATCGAGCGTCTCTTTTAACTTCGCCTGTGTGACATCATGTTGGTACTGTCCGACCCCAACGGATTGCGGATCCACTTTGACAAGTTCCGCCAACGGATCCTGCAGACGCCGGGCGATTGAGATGGCGGACCGTTGCTCGACTTGTAAGTCCGGAAACTCAGTGCGGGCAATTTCCGACGCCGAATAGATACTTGCTCCTGCCTCATCCACAATCGTAAAGGCAATTTGATCACACTCTTTGATCCAGTCTGCGACAAAGGATTCCGTCTCACGGGAAGCCGTCCCGTTTCCAATCGCAATCAATTCAATTCCGTACCGTTTTACCAGTTTCGTTAAGACTTGACGTGCTTCTTGCGCTTTTTGTTCCGACATCGTCAGATACACGACGCCGACTTCCTTCATTTCCCCCGTCGGATCAATCACGGCCCACTTACATCCCGTCCGGTAGGCAGGATCAAGACCCAGCATGACTTTCCCTTTTATCGGCGGTTGCATGTAGAGTTGCCGCAAGTTTTTTCCGAACACTTCAATCGCCTGATTTTCCGCTTTGTCGGTCAACTCGTTCCGAAGTTCCCGTTCAATTGCCGGGAAAACCGATTTTTTATATCCCGTTTGAACAGCTTCCTCGACCAACTTGCGTTTTTGCTCCGGCAATCGGCTAAACGGCCGTAACAAGTACGGTAATACATGTTGTTCATCGAGGGCGATTTTGACGGAAACGATTTTTAACGCCTCAGCACGATTGATCGCCAAAATCCGGTGTGGCACGATTTGACGGATCCGTTCACTGTACTCGTAATACTGGGCAAAGACACGTTTTTCATCGACTGCGTCTTTTTTTAGTTTCGTGACGATATCCGCAAACCGGTAAGCCGTCTTTCGAATATGTTCGCGGACACTCGCCTGTTCGCCCCACTCTTCGGCAATGATGGCTTGTGCTCCGGCTACCGCTTCTCCTTCGCCATGTGCCGCGACATACTGATGAAATTGTTGTTCATCGTATGATTTCGGTGACCGCAAAAAGTTGGCGAATGGTGTCAATCCTGCTTCTCGGGCAATCTCGGCTTTTGTTCTCCGTTTAGGACGAAACGGTAAGTACAGGTCTTCGATTTGCTGTAACGTCGTTGCTTCATTCAAGCTTTGTTTCAAGTCAGGCGTCAAGACACCTTGTTCTTCGATTTTCCGCAAAACATCTTCTCGTTTTGATTCCAGTTGTGTGATGCTTTTATGGCGGTCGAGGATCGCTTTGATTTCGACCTCATCGAGTTCTCCGGTTTGCTCTTTACGGTATCTCGCGATGAACGGAATCGTTCCCCCGTCCTCCGTCAATTGTAAGACAGCCTTGACTTGCGCCGGTCTGATGTTCAATTCTGTTGCGATTCTCTTCTCCATTTTCCTCACCTCTGTTTCATTATACCGAAGAATTAGCAGGACACAAAAAAAAGACCGATGCTTTCGCATCAGTCTTTTGAAAATACTTCGTTCGGTTCTACTTTGATTGCTTCTCGTAATTTTTGCAACGCACGGCGCTGAAGACGCGACACATGCATTTGCGAAATACCAAGAAGTTCTCCTGTTTCCTTTTGACTCATGTTCCGGTAGTACGCACATTCTAAAATCGAACGTTCGCGGTCAGTCAAAACAGCAAATGCTTTTTCAAGAATCAGCTTTTGATCCACTGAATCATATCCGTTTTCCTGGTTACCAACGAGATCCAGTAGTGTGACCGTACTGCCTTCCTGATCGGCTTCAATTGAACTATCAACAGATAAAGCCTGATAACTTTTACCCATCTCAAGGGTTTCAAGAACTTCCTCTTCCGATACTTCCAACCGAGCGGCAATTTCATCGATACGCGGTGAACGTTGCAGTTCTGTCGTCAGTTCTTCGACGGCTTTCTTGATTTTCGGTCCGAGTTCCTTGATTCGACGCGGGACGTGAACGCTCCATGTCTTATCACGGATAAAACGTTTGATTTCACCGATGATGGTCGGAACGGCAAAGGATTCAAAACTCCGGCCGAACTCTTTATCAAAACGACGAAGAGCGGCAAGCAAACCAATCATCCCGACTTGAACGAGGTCATCATGAATCGGACGGCCACGTGAGAACTTACGGGCAAGCGCCTCAACGAGGTCGGAATACCGAGCAAGTAAAGCAGCATGAACTTCTTCATCTTGATCATCTTGTTGATACAGGTCAATTAGACGAAGGACTTCATCATCACTGTGATGGCGTTGTTGAGACTTTGCTGGCACTTTGACCCACCTCATCTCTATTCATATATTTTGTCATATGGACAGTGACGCCGTTTGCTTTCTCGATCGTGACTTGATCCATGAGTGCTTCGATCATTAAGATCCCTAGTCCCCCCTCGTGCAGAGAGTCTAAATCATGAGATTCCGTAATTGGTTCACTTTGACGCTTCACGCTGTCTTTATCGAAAGTCACACCATTGTCTTTGACAATGATTTCAAGACGATCGTCCGGATAGACGTTACACGTTAAAGCCATTGATCCGTCCTGTTCTCCTTCATATGCATGTTGAACTGCATTCGCACATGCTTCAGAGACCGCAATTTTGATGTCTTCGATATCGTCGTACGTGTAACCCATCCGATTCGCGACACCCGAAACTGTCAATCGAGCAATTGCAACATATTCCGGTTTTGCCGGAAGTGTCATTTCAAGTTGTTCGTTCTTCATTGTGTCCCACCTCGTACACCACTATCGATTGTAATGATGCTTGAAAGACCTGTGATTTCAAACAAACGGCGGATGCGTTCAGAAACGCCGACAAGTGTAAATGATGTGCCGTTTTTCTTTGATGCTTTAAGCGCCCCGACAAATACACCAAGGCCTGTTGAATCCATATAGTGAATTTCATCCAGGTGCACGACAACGTCATTTGTTTCGACTGCCGGCACAAGTTCCTGGCGAAGTTTTGGTGCTGTATACGTATCAATCTCTCCTGCGATATAGAGATGCGTCTGACCATCTAATTGTTCTGTTTTAATTGTTAAATCCATCTTCAAGTTCCTCCTCAAGGAAAATCTGCTATGTGTTTTTTCTATCTCTATCTCTGTTATCTCATAATAAAAAAAGTTCACTCTGAAATAATTCCCGGATTTGCTAATTCTTAAACCACTTTTTAAAAAAATGTTCAAAAAAAGTCGCATACAGATGTATCGACTCTTCTCTCTGATCTATGTAAGTGCCTAAAAATCAATCAACCCTAAGCTGATCGCGACGGCACTATTTACTTTCATCATCGTGTCCGGATCTAGATGCGTAACTTTATCCGTCAGACGGCGTTTATCGATTGTACGGACCTGCTCAAGTAGGATGACCGAATCACGTTCTAATCCGTGTCGCTCTCGATATACTTCCACATGGGTCGGTAGTTTGGCTTTGTCGATCTGTGCCGTGATCGCAGCCACGATTACAGTTGGGCTGAATCGGTTACCAATATCATTTTGTAGGACAAGGACAGGACGAACGCCTCCTTGTTCCGATCCGACCACAGGTGACAAATTTGCATAAAACACGTCGCCACGTTTGACTATCAAAGCTTACACCCCGCTTACTTGACGTAGGAGCGAGAACTCCGCCTCCGTTTCAATCTGGAACATTTCGCCAACGATGGATAAATTGATCGCTGCCATTTCTTCGTAACCACGTTTCAATTCCTCACGTAGCTGACGCTTGCGTTCTTCGGTCGTATGGTTCGACTTCATCCCAATCGTCTCCTTCGCTACATTTCGCTCAACAAATTGCTTTTCCCGTTGTTGGACCAAGATAATGGCACCTCCAGATTCACTGAAACCTTAACGAACGACTCACTTTCTACTTCAATATATCAGTCAAATTCAGAAAATACAATCAAAATTCAAACAAATAACATTTTTTTACCATCATATTGATGTCTTTTAAAAAACTAGATGCGCGGGACCCGTTTTGAGAACTGACACAATACCTCATAGTTGATCGTCCCGAGCCAGTGCGCTGCTTCATCAATCGGGACACCTTGTCCAATCAACGTGACTTCTGTTCCAACCGGGTAATTGCGCGGCAAGCGGATCATCAACCGGTCCATACAGACCCGACCGACGATTTCACACGGATAACCGTCGACAAGTAATGAATACCCCTGGAACTTGCGGGACCAGCCGTCCGCGTATCCGATCGGCACCGTTCCGATCCACTCATCTGTCGGCGCCGTGTAGGTCGCACCGTAACTGATCGTTTGACCGGGTTCAACCTGCTTGACCTGCATCAGACGACTCTTCAGCGTGAACGCCGGTCGTAAGAATTCGTAATATGGAATCATTTCGTCTGACGGCATCGCCCCGTATAAGGCAATCCCGATCCGGACAACATTAAAAGGATCCTGACCGATCAAACGGATGGCGCCCGCTGAGTTGGCCGCATGGATGTATCGAATATTCGGCACGCGTTCGACGAAACGCAGGAAAACGGTCTGTTGCTCGTCAAACAACCGGCTGTTCAATTCGTCGGCTGTCGCGAAATGCGTATAGATCCCTTCGAGTTCCATGACATCCGAATCCAACTCTTGTAAGACGGCGTCCAACTCTTCCGGTGTCTGCAGTCCAAGACGGCCCATCCCGCTGTCGACCTTGATGTGGAGCCGTAAATGATCGACATCCGTTAAATGCTGTTTTGCTTCCCGCAACCAGCCGGCTGAAAAAACAGGCACGGCGACGTCATAGTTCGAGGCGATCGGTGCATGTTCCGGCAAAAGCGTTTCGAGCATTAAAATCGGTGCCTGAATCCCGGCTTCCCGTAATTCGATTGCTTCTTCTAGCAGGGCGACAGCCAGTAAATCCGCCCCGTTCGCCAACGCGATTTCCGCGACCGTCACGGCACCATGTCCGTATCCGTCCGCCTTCACGACGGCCATCATCGTTTGATGACCGATTCGGGCCTTGATTTCCCGTACATTGTGCGCGATGGCTTCGCGGTCAATTTCTATCCAAGTTGGTCGATACATCTGAACTCCTCTTTTCTAATAAGACTTGTGCAGCCGCATAATGGTCGGAATGGGTAATGGAAAGGTGAATCGTCCCTTCAAACGGACCGGTCATGACCGGTCGTCCCGATGCTTCGTTCAACACTTCGAGATCAAGCCAGGATACGTCGGCACCGATGCCGGTCCCGAATGCTTTGACAAACGCTTCCTTTGCCGCGAACCTTCCTGCGAGATACTCAAGTTGCCGCTTATCAGACAAGGTGTAAAAACGATTCTGTTCTTCTGCCGTTAACACCCGTTTAACGATTCGCGGCTGACGCTCGAGCGTCTGTCGGATTTGTTCCAGTTCTACGAGATCGAGTCCTATTCCGAAAATCATTCCTGACGCCTCCACAGTTCTATTCTTCGCCATCTTCATATAGAATGAAGATGAAGCGAGGTGTTGTCATGTTTAGTCGAACGGAAAACTTACAAACGTTCACACGTTCTTATCCGGTCGTTTCGTTGTTCATTTTAATCCAAGTTGCCCTGTTTGTCATCGAACAGTTAAACGCCTTTTTCAACTTTGGCTTTTCGCCGCTCAATTACGGGGCAGCCATCAACTTGTTCATCGGGAACGGGGAATGGTGGCGTGTCGTAACCGCGACATTCCTGCATTATGATTTTTGGCATATCGCCTTCAACACGTTTGCCCTAATCATTTTCGCACCTGCCTTGGAGCGGATGATCGGTCACGCGAAGTTTGCTTCCTTCTATCTTTTAGTCGGAACGCTCGCCAACGTCTTGACGTATTTTACGAAAATCAATGAACCGTTTTACGGTCAAGCCGGGGCTTCGGGCGCCATTTTAGGACTGCTTGGTTTTTACGTCTATCTCGGTCGTTTTAAACGGACTGTCATTTCAGCTGATGACGCGCGTCTCGTGTATATCTTCAGTGCCATCACAGCCATCTTCACCTTACTCGGTTCGAACGTCTCTGTCTTTGGTCACTTATACGGTTTCGTGCTCGGGTTCCTTGCCGGCTTCATCTTCGGAAAAGGAACAGTGCCGTTTACACGTCCGTTCAATACCGGAAGACGTCCTGCATCAGGTGGTCGCATCATTCATACGAGCGGTTCCGGACAACTCGGACGGATCATCTTTTATGTCATCGTCGCCTTCGCCGTGTTTGGCCTGCTGGCCCGGTTCATTTGAAACACAATCCAAAAAGGAGCCCGCTGAACTTAAAAATTCAGACGGGCTCCTTTTTATGATGGCTTATTTACGTAATGATTCCGCAAGATCTTTAATATCATCGATCAAGTTATGGATCGTTTCCTGGTTATCTGTATATAAGGCACGAAGTTCTTCAAAACGGCCTTTCGGATCCTGTTTGACGGCTGAAATTTGTGTCCCTGCTCCGCCAAATGTGCGTTTGAACGCAGCCAGTTGCGATTGACGTGTATCTTTATGAAGCATTGATAAAGTGGCACCTACAAGCGCTCCACCAAGCGTTGCTGCTAAAAAGTAATTCTTTTTCATCTGTTTTTCCCCCTAGACTAATTTAACTGTTGATTACAGCGGTTGCAAAAGCTGATACCGTTTCATGACCGGGGAAGGCGAAAACGACTTCCCTGCCTCTTCAGCATACTGGTCGACGGTCAGTCGTTCAACTGATTTCGCATAACGCGAAGCATCCCCGTCATTGTTGAACTGAATTAACAGGACCAGATCCGTCCCCCGCTCGACACGGGCAATCCGGACGGCCTGGAAACTGTCGTATTCGGCTCCCAGTACTTTCGGATCCGACATGACATGATGAACAAATAGATCACCGCTGTTCTGATCTGCCGGAATCGACCAATAAAATAGACTGCCTTGTTCATCAAAATTACCCCGTGTTTCGAGCAACGTATACGTGTTGCCGCTTTGGAACGGTGACTTCCCTTCTGTTTCGATAAATAAAAGAGCTTCCCCGCTTCCACTTGCCGCCCGGATCTGAGGATCACGAGATCGAATTTGATCAACAAAACTGCCGCTACCGAATGTTATGGAAAGTTTAGATGGCATCACAGGCCTCCGCGAGTTCGAAGTCTTTGCTAGTCAGACCGCCTGAATCGTGGGTCGTCGCAGCAAGCGTAACGTTCTTATAGTCAATGATGATTCTCGGATGATGGTTGAGATGTTCCGCTATCGAACCAACCTCCTGTACAAAATCAAGTGCTGCCGGGAATGAATCCAGTGTATAGACACGGACGATTTCGTCATCGACGACACGCCATTCTGCCAATCCTTCTAGACGTTCTTCCACTTCGTACTCATTCAACCTTTTCATGCCATTTTCCTCCTCCACCATTATTTTCGTCCTATACCTTATACCCTACTTTTCCGGTTTCTTATACCTCCAGCGGATGGATTTCTTCCTTTTGTCTTCCGGCACAGATAGAGTACAATGTGAAGGAGAACACTATCTCTCAAAAAAGAAAGGGGCAGACGCTCATGCGTGCGCTAATCGTGATTGACTATACGGTTGATTTTGTAGCCGATGAAGGAAAGTTGACGTGCGGAAAACCAGGACAGGCCATTGAAGGACGCATCGCTTCACTGATGGATGAGTTCTCATCTGAGGATTACGTCGTCATCGCAAACGATATCCATGAAGAAGGAGACACGTTCCATCCGGAAACCGTCCTCTTCCCACCCCACAACATCCGGGGCACGCACGGCCGGGATCTTTTTGGACAAGTAGCCGAAATGGCACGTGTCGCAGATCATGTCATCGATAAAACACGTTACAGTGCTTTTGCCGGGACGGATCTTGATTTACGGTTACGCGAACGTTCGATTCAGGAAGTCCATCTCGTCGGAGTCTGCACGGACATCTGTGTCCTGCATACAGCAGTCGATGCCTACAATCTGGGATATAAAATCGTCGTCCATGCCGACGCCGTCGCAAGTTTCAATGCGGTTGGTCACGACTGGGCACTTACACATTTCAAACAATCGATCGGCGCAGATGTCGTCGGCGAATAAGAAGGGATCTGTCTTTATGTTACAACGTAATCTTGCACTTCATACTGACCTTTATCTGCCGCGGTGGATGTATATTTATTGGAAAGAAGGACGGCACAATGAACGGGCTGTCTTTGATGTCTATTACCGTTCAAACCCGTTCGAAGGCGGCTATGTCGTATTCGCCGGACTTGAAAATATCATCGAATACGTCCAGACCCTTCGTTTTACGGAAGAAGACATCACGTATCTCCAAAAAATGATTGATTTCCCGGACGAGTTCAAAGATGAATTGCGAAACTTTAAATTTTCCGGTTCCATCTCAAGTGTCAAAGAAGGCGAAATCGTTTTCCCGAACGAACCGCTCGTGCGGATCGAAGCCCGGATTTTCGAAGCCAAACTACTGCAGACCGCGATTTTGAATATCGCCAATCATGAATCCTTGATTGCTACGAAATATGCGCGGATTCGTCAATCGGCACCGGGAGCAAAATTCCTCGAAGCCGGTGCGCGTCGTGCCCAAGGCATCGATGCTGCTTACTTCGGAACCCGCGCGTCGTACTTAGCCGGTTTTGATGTCACGAGCCTTGCTTCTGCCGGACGAGACTTCGGTATTCCGTGCGGTGGAACGATGGAGCATGCCGACATCCAATTCCATGATGATGAATTAACAGCGTTCCGGACGTTTGCCGCCTACTATCCGGATCAAGCGACATTACTCGTCGATACGTATGACACGCTGAAAAGCGGTTTGCCGAACGCGATCACCGTCGCAAAGGAACTTGAAGCAAAAGGACATAAATTGCGCGGTATCCGGATTGATTCCGGCGATTTATCCTACTTATCGAAACGGGCACGGACAATGCTCGATGAAGCCGGTTTCCCGGATGTCGACATCGTCTTATCCGGTGATCTCGACGAATACGTCATTCAAGACTTACGGATTCAAGGGGCACAGGCGAATACGTTCCTCGTAGGAACACGCGGTATCACAGCATACGAACAACCTGCACTCGGTATGGTCTATAAGCTGGTCGCACGTGAAGTCGACGGCGAACTCATTCCGGTCATCAAAGTCTCTTCCTCAAAAGCGAAGACGACGACACCACACATCAAAGAAGTGTACCGGATTGTCGACCGCGTCACGAATAAGTTCAAAGGCGATTACGTAACGTTACTCGATGAAGATCCGACTGATCTGGAGGCAATCGATCTAATCGACGTCCGTGATCCGTCATTCCGCAACCGGATCGAAAACTTTAACGTCGAACGGTTGCTGACGCCGATTTTTGTTGATGGAGAACTTGTATACACGGTCCCGACCATCGAGGAAAGCCGCCATTTCCATGAACAGCAGATCGGTCGTCTATGGGAAGAATACAAACGCCTTCGTCTGCCGGAAGTCTATGCCATCACCTTCAGCGACCGTCTCTGGAAACTGAAACTGGATATGATTCGCGACACACGGACAGCAAGCGGTCTCAAATAAACAAGTGAACATAAAAACAGCCTACTTCAGCTGAAGTGGGCTGTTTCATTTGGTGTAACTGTCATTTGGATTGCCGCTTGTTCCATTTGTTGACGAAAGTACCAAGCGAAACCAAGCGCACCTCCGATGAAAACGATATACGTAATCCGTTGACCGAACTCTGCCAAGGAATCCGCATAAAAAATACTGATTAAGTGGTCGCTTCCACTGATGAGAAGCAAACAGGCAATCAGGAGCGCTATACGATAAGCAAGTGTCGGACGGTCTGTTGGTTCAGCATGCCAATACGAGATGATGTAATGGGCAAGTAAGATGATGCCAATGATTCCTAATACTCCTATCAGTGCTTGCGGCATAATGAACGGTCCTCCTGTTTCTAATTTCTACTTCCATTTAAACATAGTTCACTAAAAAATCCTCTCTAAAACTTTCCCATCGTTTGCCCGGTCACGGTATACTGAAGAAAATCTGTTGTTCATTCAACAAGGAGGCGTTTTCTTGAAAACCTTTAAATTGTGCACCTTACGTATTTTAATGGATGAATCCGGCCGGGATACGACGATTCCCGTTACGATCAAAGATGGATTGACTGTCAGCACGGATCAGACGGCACAGTGGGTCGCTGAAATTGTCGTCCTGAAAAATGATCAACCGATCATCGACGAGTTGTTCACCAAAAATTTACGGGCCTTGATTGAAATTACGATCTCACGACCTGATAATGATCCGGCTGCGATGATTGTGACGCCGCTCGAATCAACTCCCTTAAGTGAAGGGGTATCGTATCTGTTCAAAGGAAAGATGGTCATGATGAAAAACGACTTGTCGGAATCCATCTTACGCGAAGTCGTCGAGGATCATTTCACCGGTGAAGCCTTGATTCAGGAATACAAAGACCGACGTTCGAAACGCGGCGCACATATTACGAGTATCGCAAAAGAAACGTTTAAACAGTACCTCCACGAAAATCCAACCATCTCTTAAGGACGTATCGTTTGATCTACGATATGATCCGCGACATTGATGCGGTCAATTTCATACCGGTCGGAGAAACGAATATAGTTCGCACATGCATTCTTCAGCGGTGTCCGGTAACTGAAGCTATCATCAATCGAGGATAATGCCGCTTTGATTGTATGCGAGTGACAGACGATCAACAGGCGTTGTCCCCGGTATTTTTCTGTCAGTTCTTCAATTGCCGAAAACACCCGCTGTTGGATTTCCTGTTCGGTTTCAAGTCCCGGTACACGTTCCGTATCATTCGCTTGGACGGCTTCATAGATTCCGGCGACGGGCTGTCCTGACGCCAATCCAAACTCCCGTTCGACCAACCGTTCATCCGTCTCCGTTACATCCAGCCCGATTGAACGTCCGATGATTTCTGCCGTCTCGACTGCCCGCGATAAGGGGCTTGAAATCAAGACGTCCCATTTTTCTTCCGCCAGGTAAGCAGCGCTCATTTCAGCCTGCCATCGCCCTGTCTCATTGAGCGGAATATCTTCTCGTCCTTGAATCCGCTCGTTTAAATTCCAATCCGTTTGACCATGACGCACTAAACAAATTTCTGTCATCTCACTGTCTCCTTCAAAAGAAATATGACTGATTGTATCATGTTTTCTTTTTTAGTGAAGGGTCTCCCGAGGCGGCAACGCCAGGACCTGACAACTAAATGCTTCAATCCGTTCCAGTAAACGCTCGATTTTGAGTGGATTTTCGGTCTGGGCAAAGCTCGCCAGGGAATGCGTGCCGTTCGGGAAGGAAAACAGCCGGACGTCGGCTCCGACATCGGCTCCTTTTTCAACGAAGTGGAGCGCTTGCGTAAACGGAACAATCGGATCTTTTTTTCCGTGCAACAACATGATCGGCGGCGAGTCTGCTGTCAAATGCGTTACCGGCGAGACACGTGTCATGAGTTCCCGCCACTCGTCCCGTCCTCCTCCGTAAAACTTAATATGGGCAATCCACGTTTGAATGAACTTGAACAGGAGGAAGTTCGTCGGAGGATACAAGGCAATGACACCACTAATCAACGGGAGGCTTTCAGCTGTTTGTTCGCCGATGAATTCCATCGGGGAAAGTGCCGTCGTCAGCATTAACGCGGCGCCGGCCGAGTCTCCCCACAACACCATGCGTCCCCGCATAATCCGTAAATCGTCGGCTTCCTGATTTAAGAAACAAAGTGCATCCCGAACGTCTTCCAGATTATCCGGAAAATAACTGCCGTCCTCAAACAAGCGATAATCGATACTGCAAACGGCGATGCCGAGTTCCAGGAAACGTTCCACGATTGGCGTAAAACAAAAGACATCATCCCGATTTCCTCTGACGAAGGCTCCCCCGTGCGCATAAATCGCGACCGGGAAAGGACCGTCACCCGGCGGATAATATAAATCCAACTTCAGTTCTTGTTGATCGACGGTTTTAAACAAAATCGTCCGTGGCGCGAGTTGGACTTCCGACAGCGGAAGCGCCGGTTCCGTCCAGCGTAATAAAGCACCATAGTTGTTCCAGATGCTCGCCCCGGCTGCGGCTGTCGTTAAAATTGCCGCTCCTCCCATCAGCCAAGCAGTTTCCCGTTTCACCTCATCACCTCCAAAGCTTACTCTCGATTTCTAATCTTATTAATCTTTTACCCGATTTATTTAGAAGTCGAACGTCTTCCCCGACTTGTACTTGACGCTTCGTTTTGGATTCGTTATAGTGAAAAGGTTCAAATCGGAATAATTACGTTTTAATACTTTTTGGAGGGTTTATTCATATGAAAAAATTACTTTCAGCTTTCACGGTCGCCTTTGTCAGCGCTGCTTTTCTTGCTGCCTGCGGTTCTTCCGAATCCAGTCAAGATGCGACTGATCAAAAGCTTCGTGTGTATACATCGACATTCGCTACCGCGGCAATCGCCAAGGAAATTGGCGGAACCGATATCGACGTCAAGATGATTGTTCCACCCGGTGCCGATCCGCACTCGTACGAGCCGACGTCTAAACAACTGACAGAAATCGCACAAGGCGATCTGTTCCTCTTAACCGGTACGACGCTTGAACCGTACTCGAAAAAAATCAAAGCCAGTCTGAAAGGCAATGATGTCCGTTTCGTCGAGACGAGCAAAGGAATCGACTTACTCGAAGCAAGCGCCACGCTTCATGAACATGAAGGACACACCGACGAACATGCGGCAGAAGAACATGATCACGGCAAATTTGATCCGCATGTCTGGCTCGATCCGAACAATGCCAAAGTGATGGCTCAATCAATTACGACGGCACTCGCTAAAGAAGTACCTGCTAAAAAAGCAACGTTTGAGAAAAATCTCACCGCTTTTAATAGCAAGGCCGATAAGCTTGATCAAAACTTGCAACAGGCTGTTGATGAAGGATCCAAAAAAGAATTGCTCGTCACCCATGCCGCTTACGGATATTTAGCAGAACGCTACGGATTCTCGCAATTGCCGATTGCCGGTATCTCTCCGTCGGACGAGCCTTCGCAAAAACAACTGGCGGCGATCGTCAAGGAAGCCCAACTTCACGACTTGAAGTATATCGCTTTCGAAGAGACGGTTTCACCGAAAGTTGCCCGTGTCATTCAACAGGAAATCGGAGCGGAGGCCATTACGATCCACAACCTCGAGTCCGTCACGAAAGCACAGCAGAAGGCATCGTATTTTGAGTTGATGAATGAAAATGTCGCGACTCTCAAACAAGCACTTCAGTGAAGTAGTGTTGACATGCAGTAAAAGATGCGTTACGGTAGAAAACGTATTTCAGACAATTAAATGACTTCTTTTTATCGCGAGAGACGGAGGGACTGGCCCGATGATGTTTCGGCAGCGGACGATTAAATCGTACTGTGCCAAATCCAGCAAGCTGCGGCTTGAGAGATAAGAAGAGCGTCTTTTTCAGTAAAGACCTCCTTCTTTCTTGCGAAGGAGTCTTTTTTTGTACTTGTAGAAAAGGAGTGGTTTGATGAACGAAACGATTACACCGAATAAATGGGCACTTCTACCGTTACTTGTCTTTTTAGTTCTTTTTATCGGTGCCGGTATTTTTTACGATGACTTTTACAAGTTTCCGATTCTGATTGCGGCTTTGATTGCCTTGATTTTTGCGGCGGTCACAACAAAAGGCGGTATTAATCAGACCGTGGAACGGATTGCAGCAGGTGCAGGAAATCCGGACATCATGATTATGGTCTTTATCTTCTTGCTTGCCGGTGCCTTTTCCGGAACGGCCGATGCAATCGGCGCGATCGAAGCAACCGTCAATGCGTCATTAACATTTTTACCTCCGTCCCTCCTGATGAGCGGACTGTTCATCATCGCCGCCTTCATCTCGATGGCGATGGGGACTTCCACCGGTACGATTGCGGCACTCGCTCCGATTGCCCTTGGAATCCATGAAGCAACCGGTGTCAATGTTGCGATTGCGGCCGCCGCTGTCGTTGGTGGCGCAATGTTCGGCGACAACTTATCGTTCATTTCCGATACGACGATTGCAGCCGTCCGGACACAAAAAACCAACATGCGTGATAAATTCCGAACCAATTTCCTGATTGTTTTGCCGGCAGCTATTCTGACTATCATCATCCTGGCATTTGTCTCAAGCACAGGAAATGTCGTCGAAGCGAAGGCGTTTGAGTTTTATAAACTGATTCCGTATCTGTCCGTCATCATCCTCGCCTTGTTTGGCGTCAACGTCATTCTTGTTTTGATTGGTGGAACCGTTTTAACAGGTATCATCGGGATGATTGACGGCAGCTTCGGCTTAAGCGGTTTTGTCCTATCCATGTCTGACGGCCTGATGGGAATGGCGGAAATCTCGATTTTGACATTACTGATGGGTGGTCTCGTCAGTCTGATCACCTTTAACGGTGGGATTGCTTACCTGAAAGAAACGCTGACGCAAAAAATCTCTCAACGTCGCGGCGCGGAATTCAGCATGGCAGCACTCGTCAGTGCGACGAACCTCGCAACAGCGAACAATACGATTTCGATTCTTGTCGCCGGTCCACTGGCAGCAGAAATCGCCGATACGTATGACATCGACCGAAAAAAGTCAGCCAGTATTCTTGATATCTTCTCTTGCGGCATCCAAGGTATCATTCCCTACGGCGCCCAGTTGCTGATTGCCGCGGAATTGACGAAAACGGCCTCTCCGGAACTGATTCCTTATCTGTTTTATCCGTTCCTGCTGTTCGTTTGCGGATCTCTTGCGATTCTTTTCGGCTTCCCGCGTCGGAAAACATCGGACGCACGTCAAAAAAATGTTTCATAACAAACAGACCCGTCGCAACAGCGACGGGTCTTGTGTTTGTCTTATTTTTTCCGGTCTTGGCGGTTGAGAATGAAGTAAGCAATCGCTGGAAGCGGGAACTGAATCAGTCCTGCGCCTCCCCAGACCCATGGATTCCGCCCTGTCTTCCGGGCACCGAGGAACAAGCATGCCGCTTGTGTCCCTAATAAGGCTGCAAGGCCGGCCCACACACCTTTTGGTACGTTTTTAACAGATCGTTTCATAAAATACACCTCGTTTCCTTTATAGTTTTACCCTCCTCATTTCGCTTTCTAACCGTCTTTTTCCTCCCTTGAGCGTTGAAACAGACGTTCTTGCTTGTTCATGCTAAACTAAACGAGCAATTCCATATTCTCGTTTCATTGAAGGAGGAGTATACACATGCAATACGCAAAACTTTCAAATGGTGTCACGATTCCACAAATCGGATTTGGTGTCTGGCAAGTCGATGAAGAGACGGAAGCACCGGCTGCCGTCGCAGAAGCCCTTCGTGTCGGTTACCGTCATATTGATACGGCTGCCGTTTACAAAAACGAACGTGGTGTCGCCAAAGGAATTAAAGAAAGCGGCGTGAACCGTGAAGATCTCTTCTTAACGTCTAAAGTATGGAACGATGACATTCGTGCCGGACGCACTAAAGAAGCTTTCGCTGAGTCACTTGAACGCCTCGAAACCGACTACCTTGATCTTTATCTGATCCACTGGCCGGTTGAAGGGTATATCGAAGCATGGAAAGCCATGGTCGAACTTTACGAAGCCGGCAAAATTAAGGCAATCGGTGTTTCGAACTTCAAAGAACATCATCTCGATACACTTGCTGAAGAAGGATTAATGACACCGATGATCAATCAGGTTGAACTTCATCCGCAACTTCCGCAACATGAGTTGCATGAATATTTACAGGACCACAGCATTCAAGTCGAGGCGTGGAGCCCACTCATGCAAGGAAAATTCCTCGAAATCAATGACTTCAAGGAAATTGCCGAAAAACACGGCAAATCCCCTTCACAAGTCGTCTTGCGTTGGCATTTAGACAACGGCATCGTGGCGCTTCCAAAATCGGTCACACCCGAACGCATTGCGGAAAACTTTGACGTCTTTGACTTCCAACTCGATGCAGATGATCTCGAGAAAATTGACCGTTTGGCAACCGATGTCCGTCTCGGACCGGATCCGGACGAAATCGATTTTTAAGTACACATACACAATCGGTTTAAAGAAAAATGGTTTTTCTATAGACGAAGGGGAGGCGGATATTCACATCCACCTCCCCTTTTTCCTATATGAGTGATGGACCGTCAGACATAATAGACGAGAATCGTATCCTGCGCCTCTTCCGCCTGGTGAAAATAAGCGCATAAATTTCCGAACTGTTCCCAGACCTCATCAAAATCACCTTGTCGGCCGGCTTCCTGATAAATCACTTCAAGTGCTTGGCGATCAAAATTTCGCATGACCTCCGAAGAAATGATGAGCAACGGTAAGGGAAGGATACCGACGATTGCTGCATGCTCTTCATTGACGATCAGTTCCTCTCCGACAATCGCCCGTCCCAGATTATAATGGGTCTCTTGATCAATGAAGATATCGATTTGACTCATCAACTGATACAACGGAGTCGTTTCTTCGAGTGCAAACAATTGTTCATGATCGGGTTGTGTTTCATGGATAAATAAAATCCAGTCCATGATGATATGGGGATCATCTCCAAACGAATCCCAAACGGCATCCGCGACACGTACATAGTGTACGTTTTCCATCCTTCCCCCTCCTTTCCGGTCGTTTTTTTTAATATTCCCATTTTCACACTGCTTTAATGACGATTATTAAAATCTCTCCAGACAAAAAAAGGACCAGATGACTCTGATCCTTTTCATATTAAATCGCTTTTTCTTTTTGGTCTTCGTCCTGCCATGCTTCAAGCAGTTCTTGACCCGGAAGATTCGGAATTGAATTTTTATAGAAACGGGGATCTTGTCCCTTTTTCCGTTGCACTAAATAATCATCCAGTGCGAGCTTTGCAATTTTGGATAAGCGGAAAATCGCATATAAGTTAACAATCGCCATCAAGCCCATGAAGATATCGGCAAGTGCCCAGACAAGTCCAGCCGTTTGAACGAGTGAACCAAACACAATCATACCGAGGACGATGATCCTGTACGCAATCATGATTTTCTTATTATCGTTGATGAAGCTGATATTCGATTCACCGTAGTAGTAGTTTCCGACAATCGAACTGAAGGCAAACAAGAAAATCGCAAGCGCCATAAATGCTGTGGCAAACGGACCCACTTGAGATGCCAGCGCCCCTTGCGCCAAATCGATTCCGGCGACCGGTGCTCCACTCGCATCCTGCGTCGCAACCCCACTGACTAAAACAATCATCGCTGTCGAAGAACAGACGAGCAGTGTGTCGACAAAAACGGCAAACGACTGGATCAATCCTTGTTTGACGGGATGCGATACTTCTGCCGTCGCAGCGGCATTCGGAGCTGAACCCATACCGGCTTCATTCGAGAAAAGACCACGACGGATTCCGTTTAGGACCGCGGCTCCGATTGCTCCGCCGGCCAGTGTTTTGAACTCAAGTAAACCTTCTTGGAAAATCAGACCAAAGACGTTCGGCAATGCTTCTAAATTCGTCACCATGATATAGAGGGCAATCAAAATATAGCCTCCTGCCATGATCGGGACGAGGAACGCCGACACGGTTGCAATACTCCGGACACCACCGAAGATGACAAGTGCCGTCAACAGAACGAGTCCGACCGTAATCCACGTCTTATCAACCCCGTACTGGCTTTGAAGCGACAGTGAAATCGTATTGGACTGAACCGAGTTAAAGACGAATCCGAACGAGATTGTAATCAGAATACTGAAAACGATCCCTAACCACCGCTGTCCAAGCGCCTTTTCCATATAATACGCCGGACCACCGCGCCATGCTTTTTCATCACGTACTTTATAAATCTGAGCCAGCGTACTCTCGACGAATGCCGAAGCTGAACCGATTAAGGCGATCAACCACATCCAGAAGACTGCACCCGGTCCACCGAGCGCAATGGCTGTCGCGACGCCGGCGATGTTGCCGGTCCCGACACGTGCCGCTGTACTGATGGCAAAAGCTTGGAAAGGCGAAACACCGTCTTTTCCTTTATCCGTTCCTTGGAACAATAGCCGCAACATTTCCGGAATCATCCGAAACTGGACGAATCCCATGCGAATCGTAAAATAAATTCCTAAACCGACCAATAAGATAATCAAGACACTCGACCATAACAAGTCGTTGATACTACCGATAACATCCATCAGTTGTTTTTCCACAGGTGTTCCCCCTTAGTTAAGCGTTCGCTTATGTAACCTTTTTTCACATGTGTTCTATAATACGTAAATAATTTTAGAAAATCAAATTCATTTTCTTCTTTTAAGTCATCACAATCTATAAAACCCTCACAAACCTCACATGTGATGTCAGGTTCATCATAAAAAACAAGGGACTGACTTTTGGGTCAGTCCCTTGTTAAGAATTGATTTAACCACTGAACACGATCAGATGAACAGATTCAGGTTCGAACCGTCCGTCGCTCCGAGATAACTTGCGACACCACCATAATCAATATCATCGAGCAACTCCTCTTTTTTAATGCCCATGATGTCCATCGACATCGTGCAGGCAATCATCCGGACGCCGGCTGCTTGTGCCTTCGCCATCATTGTCTCCAGAGCGTCAACCTGTTTATCCTTCATGACTTTTTTCATCATTTTTTGACCGGCTCCGGCCATGTTCATGTTCGAGAGCGGTAATTCACCGGCATGTTTCGGCATCATCATCCCCATCATCCGCTCCATCGGTGCCTTATCGACAGCAGGTGCATCCGGTTTACGGATGACGTTGAGTCCCCAGAACGTAAAGAACATCGTCACTTGTTTCCCCATTGCCTGTGCGCCTTGCGCAATGACGAACGATGCCAGTGCTTTATCCAAATCACCGCTGAAGACGACCATCGTCGCATCATCGGCAGTGGCAGCAGCCAACTGTACCGGTTGGTTCGTCGCATTCCCTTTTTCAAGCAGGACTTCAACGACTCCTTTGTTCATTTCCGCCGTGTGAACGGTATGACCGAGTTTTTTGGCCCATGCTTGAACATCCGGCAGGAATCCGGGATCGGATGCTTTAACGAAGACTTGATCTCCATCCTGCAATTGATCGATTTTCGTTTTCAGCTCCAAAATCGGTCCCGGGCACTGTAAACCACACGTATCCAGTAACGTAATCTGTTCTTTCGTTACTTGTTTCGGTTCGCTTTTGATTGTCGTCACAGCTGTTTCCTCCCGTACTTGGCTTCTCGCTTCACGGTCACGGTTGACCGTCGCCCATGTTTTATATCCGCCGCTTAGATTTTTGACGTCGAATCCGTTTTGCTTGAGCAATTGACTTGCGACATAACCTCGGAGTCCGACCTGACATGTCACGTAAATCGGCTGATCTTTCAGTAATTCATCGAGTGACTGACGTAATGTCGGTAAAGAGATGTTGACGGATCCCGGAATCGATCCGAGTTCGTTTTCGGAAGGTTCCCGGACATCAAGCAACAGTCCGCCGTCCGTGACAATCTGGTCAATCTCGTGCCAATGGACGTTTTCGCTGTCCCCAAGTACGATATTCGAGGCGATATAGCCTGCCATATTGACTGGATCTTTTGCCGAACTGTACGGAGGTGCATACGACAGTTCCAAATCGGGAAGATCAAGGACAGTCAATCCGCCTTTAATGGCTGTTGCCAACACATCGATTCGTTTCTCGACACCTGTCATCCCAATCGCTTGTGCGCCAAAAATCGTTCCGTCCACCGGATCAAACAACAGTTTCATCGAAATCGGACTGGCACCCGGATAATAACCGGCATGCGAGCCGGGATGAAGATGAATCGCTTCATAACGACGGCCCGATTGACGAAGACGTTTTTCATTGTTTCCGGTCGAAGCGACCGTCAAATCAAATACTTTTGCGACTGCTGTTCCGAGTGTTCCTGTGTAACGGACATCTCGTCCGGCAATGATGTCGGCGACGAGACGGCCTTGGCGATTTGCCGGCCAAGCCAACGGAACGTGAACCGGTTCACCTGTAATGTAATCCTTCACTTCAATCGCATCACCAATCGCAAAGATGGCAGGATCCGATGTCCGTAATGTCTCATCGACCTGAATCGTCTGTTTGATTCCGAGTTTAAGTCCCGCTTCTGAAGCCAAGTTGCTTTCCGGCATGACACCGATCGATAGAATGTTCATCTCGGTTTGAATCGTTTTTCCACTCGTCAAGACGACGCGCGTCCCCGCTTCTTCAAAACGTGCCACACCGTCCGCTAAAATCAGTTCGACACCTTTCGCCCGCAAATGTTCATGGACGATGGCCGCCATTTCCGGATCGACCGGTGCCATGACTTGATCGGACATCTCAACCAGCGTCACACGCGCTCCGCGTTCGACTAAGTTTTCCGCCATTTCAAGACCGATGAATCCGCCGCCGATGACCGTCGCATGTGCCGGACGCGCTTCATCGACATACTGGCGCATTTTATCGGTATCCGGGATATTGCGTAATGTAAAGACATTCGTCGCTTCCGCCAGACCCGGAATATTTGGACGGATCGGTTTTGCGCCTGGTGACAAAATCAACTGATCGTACGTTTCGTCGTACTCTTCTCCCGTATCCACCTTCCGAATCGTCACCGTTTTTTGCTCGCGGTTGATCCGGATGGCTTCCGATAAATTCCGAACGTCCAGATTGAAACGTGCGTTCATCCCTTCCGGAGTTTGAACCAACAATTTATTCCGGTCTTTAATGACGTCTCCGATATAGTACGGAAGTCCACAGTTTGCAAAAGAAATTTCTTTTCCCCGTTCCAAAAGAATAATTTCTGCTGTTTCATCCAATCGACGTAATCGTGCTGCCGCCGTTGCTCCACCTGCTACTCCACCTACAATGATCGTTTTCATTCCGGCTTCCTCCTCCAATGTTCTATGTGTACCAATATACCCATTCAGGTATGTCTTTTCAAGTTATCTGTTCGTTGATTCACAAACTTGTCGGAACTTGATTATAAAATTGTTCCTTCGATGATAACGGACATTAGTTGCAATTCCATCTAAAATGCTTGAAACTGAGATTACAGTATTTATAAGGGGGATTTTATAATGGATCAGGATCGTAACTCGAAAGACACGAACGATAACAAAGTCACGCCGATCAACCAAAACAGTCAGCCGGAAACAAATGAAAACGGGGTAACGGCTGTGCAACAACAATACCTTGAAGAATTCCAAGCTTTCTTAGTAGAAAAAGGCATTCCGATGGAAGCACGCGAAAATGAAACACACGTCTTCTTCATGACACAGGAAAAAACACCATCAGGCGCTGAACCGATGATGATGATTGTCTTCAGCAAGACGGCGACAGACGTCGAGTTATTCGCACGTACGATTACACACGTACCGGACGGTGTCGAAGATCTTCCAATCTTAAATGCAATCAACGATTTCAACCAAGAATTCAAATACTTCCGTGTTGTCCTCGACAGCGACCGTGATGTCACGATTGCTTCAACGATTGACCTCGATCACGGCTTTAATCCGGCAGCGATCTTTGGACACTCTGTCATGATGTTCCAAGCTTCGGATGAAGTATTCGCTTATCTCACGAAATTATATGACCAAGTTCAGTAAAATATCGCTTAAAAATGGCTCTCGAGACAACTCGGGAGCCATTTTTTCATTTTCAAGTTCAATTGACAATGAGAATTATTCTCGCTATAGTTAGATTTGTGAAAACGACATCATTTTAAATACATTTATCTTATTCTGGGGGAATAGATTATGAAAAAACGCTTAAAAGTAGCATCACTCTTTATCACAGCAGGACTGCTTGCTGCGTGCGGGAATAGTAGTAATGAAGACACGACAACGGCTCCGAAAAAAGAGAAAACGGAGCAAACATCTGAAACGAACACAAATGCCGGGATCGCCGCGACGACCTTAAAAGATGAACTGACCATTTTCAGCTCAATCAAAGCGGAACTCGATAAAGCAAAAGAAGGTCAAACCATTGACTGGAAGATGGTCACGACAAGTTACGACTCCAAATTAAAGGGCGGTGTCACGACAGCTGCTCCTGAAATCGACGAGGTCATCAGTTCCGCATTAGCCGGTGTCGAATCAAAAGATCTTAATGAGAATGTTGCCCGTCAGCTCGTAGACAAAGGCATTCAGTCTTATTTCTATAAACTTCAGAAATCAACACAAGCAACAGCCGAAGAAGCGGTCGTCGCTGGAAAAACAGGTGAAGCGACAGCTGCACTGAACGATATTAAAGAGATGTCGAAGACCGTCTTCATTCCGACGGCGGAAAAGCGGGATGCGAGTTACGGTTTTAAAAATGAAGACTCCATTGCTCAAGCCATCAATTCCGGTCTGACGGCACAGAAAGAAGCCATCACGGCGAAGAAAGCGGCCGACTTCAATGTCGCGAAACAATTGACGGATAAATCGATTTACCGGTCGTTCTATCTCGCTGCTCTCGGTTACGCTCAAAAAATCGAAGACGGTGTCAAAGCCGGCACAGACGAAAAAGAATTGCAGATGGAACAAGCTGAAGGATACGGATTCCTGCTGGCCATCGAAGAATCACTTGCCGGCGGCGATGAAGAAGCCGTCGCTACATTAAAAGAACGCTATGATTTTTCAAAAACAAAACCGGCAGACGTTAAGTTCAAGGAAATCGAGAGCTTGTTCGCCAAAGCACTAACGGAAAAGATTGACGGCTACCACGAAGAAACACAAGAAGCACTCGAGAAAAAAGATATCGATACAGCACGCGTCGAAGCGATGGAAGCTAACATGTTCGTCATTGCCATGAAACCGACACTCGAAAATCGTTTAGGCAAAGAAACAGCACAAACAGTTTTGGCAGATGCGAGTGCTTGGTATGCTCTTGTCGAAAAAGGTGATCTGAAGGCAGAAAAAACAGGTGATCAGATCACTGACGCGTTAGAGCCGCTCAACTAATCGTTTAAAATCGGAGGAATGCGCTATGCAAATCGGAATTACAGGAGGAGCCGGCTTTATCGGGGCGGCGCTTGCACTACGGCTTCAAGCAAGCGGTCACACCGTCCATGTCATCGATGCGTTTACCGACTATTATGATGTCGAATTGAAGCTGACAAGGGCAAAACAGTTACAGGCTAACGGAATTGACGTCTTTGACGGCAACGTCCACGAAGATTTGGCAACGTGGTGTGCCAACCACTCGTTTGCCGCCCTGTTTCATTTAGCAGCATTGCCGGGTGTCCCGGGTTCTTTAACTGAACCCCATCGCTACATCGAAGATGACATCGCGATGACGGTGACTGTCCTCGAAACAGCTCGAACCCACGGTATTCCGCATGTCTTTTTTGCTTCCTCCTCTTCCGTTTACGGTGAACAGACCGGCGCCTTGCTTGAACATCAAGCGACGGGAAATGTGATGAGTCCTTACGCAGCAGCTAAGTACAGTGCGGAAACGTTTTGCCGGACCTATCAAAATCTGTATGACCTGAATATGACGATCTTCCGATTTTTCACGGTATATGGTCCGTCCGGTCGTCCGGATATGGCGTTGTTCCGCTTCATTGAACAAGCACTGGACGGTCAAGCGATTACCGTTTTCGGCGATCCGGTCCGTGACTTCACCTATATCGATGACATCACCCGGGGCATGGAACAGGCGCTTGACGCCAACGCGACCGGCCTCTTCAATCTCGGTGCCAATCGTCCGGAATCGGTTCGCGATATCGCCATGTTACTCGGTGAACGGTTTAACGTCCCGGTCATTTCGGCACCGGCACGGACAGGCGATGTCTCGATGACTTGGAGTAATACCGAGGCGGCCCGGCAGACGTTTGGTTACGTTCCTTCCTTTACGCTCGCTGATGGAATCGAACGGATGATCACATGGCATCTCGAACGTCGGTGATCCGTGGAGTTGCGAGCGTCTTCTTGACGTTGGCAACTCTTTTTTTAATTCTGCGTTTTGGCTTGGAACTGCCGACTGCCTATCAGTATGTCAAAACATTGACGACTTCGTATTGGACCTTCGTCGCAACGGTCAGCTATGCCCTGGCTTTTTATATCCGGGCCGTCGCTTGGCGGACGGCCGATGAAAAGACGGCTCCGACCGCCGTCTATCTGACGAGTCTGTATATCGGACTGGCTGTTAACCACCTGTCTCCGGTCAAACTCGGTGAAGCGGTCCGCTTGTTGACAGCCCGCGCGATCGGCAGTCCGCTTAAACGGACGACTGCCATCTTAGTCGCCCAGCGCGGGATCGACCTATCCATCCTCGGTCTTTTCGTGACAGCGGGGTTATTATTAGGTCAAACCGTATGGGTCGCCGCTTTGGCGTTCGGAGCAGGTCTCGTTCTGCTACTGCTCGTCCGTCGGTTCATCCGGACGATACCGGTCTTGATCGGATATGGCCTGCTGGCCTGGCTGTTTGAGGCCGGAGCTGTCACCTGTCTCTTTCTCGGGGCAGACGTGCCGGTCACTTTCCCGGTCATTCTAATCGCGATGAGTGCCGGGGTCTTATCCGGCATCGCCCAGTTCACACCGGGCGGGCTCGGAACGTACGAACTCGCCATGGGAACGGTCCTGCAACTTTCAGGTGTTCCGAACCCGTATGAACTCGCCTTGATGACACATCTCTTTAAATACGCTTTTGCCTTCTTAGCGCCGGTTTATGTGCTCCTCCGGCACTTTGCAATCGTTCACTTACTGTTCACCCAGTTCAAGAAGCACAACACGAAAGGATGACCATCATGAAAAGTGCTTCCCGTTTTGAGAAAATCGCCGCACGGATGTGGAACTTATTGAATGAAGGCAAACCCTTCACACCGATTTTTACCGCCGGCGTTTTTCTGAGTTATCTCGTCTTGACTCAAAGCTCGTTCAGCGGTGCCTGGTTCGGGTTCCTGATGACCGTGCCGCTGTTCGTTTTATATTGGAAATTCGACTTTCCGCTGTTTTTGCGTAACTATCTGTGGCTTCCGTTGATTGTCTGGTTCTTTATAGAAGGAACCGATTCCCGCCTGTTACCGTTGTTCGCTTACGGAGCCGGACTGTACTTCTTCTTTACCATCTTTTTTTGGGGGACGATTTATTACCATCTCCGAATCGGAACGGACTGGCTTAACTTCACGCGTTTTTGGAAACTTGTGCTGAAGAACAGTGACTCGACGAGTGGAAATGCGCAGGAACAACTGCCGAAAGTCGGACTGTTGCTCGCCTACTGGCAAACGGCTTCCATCGAGCAGACACTCGACTGGTCTTATCTCTGGTTCCCGCTCGGACTGCTCCTGTTCGCCTGGATCCTACATCATTACCTGTTTGACTGGAAACCAAAACTGCCAACGGAACAGACCGTCGACGCACCGATTCCGACGTCCAGAAAAGTCTACGTCCTGATTGTCGATGGCATGCGGAAAGACCGTTATATGGCGGCAAATACTCCTTTCCTTGAGCGATTGCGCCAAGAAGGAACAGAGTACACAAACATGGAGACGGTGTATCCGGCCCGAACGGTCGTCTGCTTCAGCTCGATGTTCACAGGTGCACGTCCGGAAGAACACGGCATCCATTCGAACATGGTCTGGAACACGACCGGTGTTAAAACAGACACCATTTTCGACCGGTTGCGTGATGTCGGCAAAACCGGCAAGATTCTCGGGATCGCCCATCTTGTCGACGCCTTCGGTGCAAAAGATGTTCATACCGTGACGGCGGTCATGCACAATGATGTCGCCGATCGGAACATCATCGACCGGGCCAAACAAATCGTCCAGGACGAGGATCCTGACTTACTGGCGATTCAGCTGATCGGAACCGATCAGACCGGTCACAGCCGCGGGACGCTCTACTCCGAATATGTTCAAAAAATCGAAGAGGCGGACGCTTTGCTGGCTGAATTTTGTGATGAGCTTGATCGCCTCGGGAAACTCGATGATGCGACACTGATCGTCATGGCCGATCACGGTCAGGCCGACGGCATCGGCGGTCACGGACATCTCGATGAAGGCGAACGGTTCGTCCCGTTCTGGATGTACGGGAAACAGATCCATGCCGGACGGAAAGTCGACACACACCGTCATATTCTGTCACTCGGACCAACCGTTGCGAAGCAGCTCGGGGCTGCAATTCCGCAGGACAGCCGGGGTGTCTTATTGACTGAAGCGTTCAAGGAGGAATCGTCATGAAAAAAGTCGTCGTTTTTCTGCCGGCCCATAACGAAGAAGTATCCTTACCACTCGTCTTAAAACGGATTCCGGCTGAAATTGACGGACTTCCCGTCGAGACGATTGTCATTGATGACGGATCGACCGATGCGACTTCGGACATTGCAAAACGCCACGGCGCACATGTCTATCGCTTCTCTGAAAATCATGGGCTCGGTGCCGCTATCCGCGAAGGACTGCTCCGATCTTACGAACACGGAGCAACGGTGGCCGTCATGATTGATGCGGACAATGAGTATCCGGCCGATCAGATTCCAGATATCGTCCGGCCGATTCTTGCAGATGAAGCGGATTATGTCTTCGGTTCCCGTTTCTTAGGCACCGTTGACGGAATGCGTTTGTACCGCTATATTGGAAATCATGTTTTTACGTGGTTGCAGTGTCTGTTGCTGAAACAACGGATTCACGACGGTCAAAGCGGAATGCGGGCCTTCTCCCGTGCCGCCTGTAAACATGCGGAGATCATCCACGACTATAACTATGCCCAAGTCCTGACCTTGAATCTTGTCCGGAAGGGATTCCGGCTGCACGAAGTTCCGATCCGTTACCGCGTGCGGGAAGCCGGCAAGTCCTTTATCCGTTTGAATTATGTCCAGCGCGTCCTGCCTGCGATTTACCGGGAATGGCGCCGTCCCATCAGCCGCTTATCCGCTGAAGAACGTCTTGAACGAAAGGAGCAACTTGGATGAGAAAACCACTTGTATTGACCCTCATCGCCTTCCTCTTCCTGCTGACCGCACCGCTGTCGGCATCCGCGTACAGTTACGGGGATCCGGGAAAAGAGGCGTTTGCGGAAGCTTATAAACAGTTTGAAGAACAACTCGATCAAAAGGATTACAAACTGGCCCGGGAAACGATTGATGCCTATGATAAAGAGTTCACCCTCTACTTCCCGGAAGCTAAAGAAAAAATCGATGCTGCTTTAGCAGATCAAGATACAGATGCTGCCAAACAGGCCTATCGCGTGGCGTTACGTCAAAATATCGAACGTCGTCTGCATTTCGCACAGGAACAATTCGATGATTTCGGTCAGGCCAAGCTGCTGCTCGCAAAAGCACGCGGCACATATGACGTCCTCGCTCCTTACGTCAAGGAAAGTGAGGATGCAAAGACGAGCGATTCTTTGTATACTGCATTTGATGAATCGCTTGCCGCTCTCGGGAATCCCGGATTGTTCGGCGTCGGGAAGAAAGCCAGCGACCGTGAAGCATTTGATCAAAACATCAAACAGATTGAAGATACGATCACCCCGTTATTCGTTTTACCCGGCGAGGAAAAGACCGGTGTCTTCGATGAAGAAGACTCGATATTCGGTCAGTCCTTCGGAACGGACGATATTTGGAAAACGGTCGCCATCAGTCTGGTCATCATCTTAATCGTCATCGTCATCATCGGTCAGCGTAAGAAACGACGCGCTCAATAAGGAGGAAGACATATGGATTTTCAGGCGTTTTTAATCACCCTTCGCGAATGTCTTGAAGCCGTCCTGATCGTCGGCTTGATTCTCGGTTATCTCGATCGACTGAATGCACCACAATATAAAAAATGGGTTTATGCCGGCGTCGGTTTGGCATTACTCGCGAGCCTGGGTGTCGCCTTCTTGTTCCAGGTCGTCTTTACGAGTTTCGCAAGCTTCGGCAGCGATACGTATCTGCGTCTCGGCATCATGATTATCTCCGTCTTCCTCTTGACGCACATGGTCCTGTGGATGGGCAAGGAAGCGAAAGAAAATCAACAGGTCTCCCAGGCGAAGGTCGCGGCCGCTGTTTCGACCGGCAGTGCGATCACGATGATCGTCCATTCCTTCCTCGTCATCGTCCGGGAAGGGATTGAAACGGTGTTCTTTTTCGCCGCGATCTCCGGCGGTGAAATTGAAAAAGTCCTGACCAGTTACGGCGCCGTCTCCGGTCTCCTGCTTGCCTTGATTTTCGGTTACCTGTTCGTTTCCGGGACGATGAAGATTCCCGTCAAACGCTTTTTCCAAGTGACCGGCGTCTTGATTTTGTTCATCGCGGCCGGAATGCTTGTGCAAACGATCGGCCGGTTCCAGGATCTCGGTTTGCTCGGCAGTCTGTTGACGAATGCGGACGGAACACCGGCTGCGCTTTACAATATCGTCGCTTTCATGCCGGAACACTACATCGATCAAGTCCAGTATTTGCGGGACACGGGCAATACGACCTTGATCAGCGGACAAATCGGGACGTTCATGGGCGCGATGTTCGGCTACAGCCACAATCCATCCCTGGAACAAGTCATCGCCTGGTGGGGATACTTTGCTTTCGCCGGTTTCATGCTGACGCGTCAAAATCGGACGTCAAAAACCGCCAAGAAACTGAAGGAGGTTTCTTGACGGTTCAGAGCGGTCATCCACAACGACGTGGACGATCGCTTTTTTTCATCGTTTGCTTGCTGATGCTCGGCTTTCTCGGCATCCGTCTCGCATTCGTCAGCCCTTATGTCGCAAGTTACGATATCGCGAACTTCACGCTTGCTGTCGGACAATATGATTTAGCCAATCTGCAACCGCACTTCCCCGGATATCCGTTTTTCATTTTGCTTGCGACCGGTCTGGCCCGGCTCGGTCTCGATCCGGTCCGGGCACTCGGCATGGTCTCGACACTCGGACTCGCAAGCGGTGTAATACCGCTTTATCTCGTATTCAAACGGTATTCTTTTGATACCGTCCGGTTGCTCGGTGCGTTTACGGTCGTCTCGACGGCTTCGCTCGTTACCTTGGCTGCGACCGGTATGTCGGATGGTCTCGCGCTTGGTGTCCTCTGCTGGTTCATGTGGAGTGTCGAACAGGCCCGGTACAATCGTTTCCGCCTTTTGCCGTACCTCCTGTTCGGACTGTTAATGGCAACCAGGCTGTCCTATGCACCGTTCGGCATCATTCTATTGTTTTTACTCTGGCAGGTCCGGCGCGATCCGTGGCAATGGGTGTCAGAAATCGCCGTATTGTTGCTGGCTCAACTCGCCTGGTTGTTACCGGTGGCATTCTCCGTCGGCGGACCGGCGTCCTTCGCCCAGTTATCGCTCAGTTTCGTGAGCGGACACTTTTCAGATTGGGGCGGTACAGCACAAACGGATGATGCCTCGCTGCTCGAACGGCTTGGGTTAACACTGAAACAAATCTTCTGGCACGGATTCGGATTGGCGACATGGCTCGGTCTCGCTTCTGTTTTATTCTTGTGCGCTCAGCGGATCCGTCCGCTTCCACTTTGGTGGTCCGTGACCGGAACCGGTTATTTCCTGTGGGTCTGGTTCGCACAAAACATCGATAAGCCGCGGCATACATTACCGCTTATCCTGCTGCTCGTCATTCTGCTCGTCCGCCGACTGTCAGTCCGTTGGCTTGTTCCGTTTTTATGTCTTCAGCTTATAATCGGTAGTATGGCTTTGTATCGACAAGCCCATACTGAGCCGGCAACACTTCAGCTGGCAGAAGCCGTCACTGATTTACCGGCGTCAGCAACGGTCTTTACGGATGAAGAAGACCGGCAATTTTTAATGAAACGACCTGCCGCCACTATCGTTCCGATCGGATCCGTCAGCAAATGGCGGGCTGAACCAAAATCACGGGAGGTCTATCTGACCGGACGCTTGCTCGACCGGTTACAGGCAGCGAACGTATCGATTGAAGCAACGGAAGTTTTCCGTTTTACGAGTGATCCCCGATTTGAACCGGAGGATGCAGAGGCAAGGTTGTATAAAACTTCATTTAATTAAAAATAGCCACAGATAAAAGATTCTTTTTTTCCGTGCTTTCCTCGGGCGAGTCGCAAGCCGCGACTTCTTGACTTGTGGTCAAGGAGCCGGGTCTTGCTTGACTCTGACGTGCGCTAAAACGCACTTTTCCCGTAGGAGTCACGGTCAAAGAATCTTCATCTGTTTTAAGATATTCTATTTAAAATCATACTGCTTTAAAAGACACCATCGTTGAGAAGCAGACAAGACGAAGTCTCCTGCGGGAAAAGCGGAACAGGTGAGACCCGTAAGTCGCGCAGGCTCACGTTTCGCCCGCGGAAAGCGAAGTCTTGTCTGCGTATCAACGATTCTTCAAACGAATTCCAAGTACTTCCTTCGTCATTCAAGTTGAATACGGTCTTTCCATATAGTCAAATTGTCCGCCACTGATTTCAATCGTCTTGACCGGTACGAATCCAAGACGCCGGTACAGACGTTGTGCCCCCGCATTCGTCTGATCGGCATTTAACGTAAAGGCCCGTAAACCACGCCGCTCTCCTTCATCTGCTGCCGCCTGTAACAGTTCGGATCCGATCCCTTTTCCCCCGTACGCTGCATCAACGGATAAGGTGTCGAGATAATAGACATCCCCTTCCGTTTCCTGGTCAATCTGCACATCCCGTCCTGTCCACTCGCGAAGCTGACGTTTGATCGGCTCATCCAACCGTGCCGCGTCAAATCCTGCATAGGTGATGACAATACCGACGACACGTCCATCCAGTTCCTTAACGAGAATGTTTTCGTAGCTTAACCGATTTCCCGTTTGCGTGACAAACCACGCGAGCCTCTCCAAAATCAATTCCTTCTCCTGTGTTCCGGTCAACGTCTCCGCAATTTCATGAATCGCCTGTTCAATTAACGGTGCGATTTGTTCCGCATCCTTTTCCGTTGCTTGTCTGATCATTGATTACTCTCCCTTCTTCTGCCTCTTACTCTACTTTATCGTAAAACAAAATCCCTTCTGATATCAGAAGAGATTTTGTTCATTTCATTTCAGTTCAGCTACCGCAGCAGCCGGTGCAGTCACCGGTTCACGTGTCATGACCGAGACGACACGTCCTGCAATCGCGACGGCAAGTAAGGTATACAATGTTAAGCTCAACGGCAAGTAGACGAGTGAAATCAGAAGGACGATAGCGTCAAGACCAAATAAAATCGTCCCGATTGATAAGCCGGTCAGCTTACTGAGTCCCATCGACAACAGATCGTCGCCGCCTGTTGCAGCACCGCTTTTTAAGACAAGTCCGAGACCGTATCCGGTCACGATCCCGCTTGCGATTGCTGCAATCAAGGTTGCCGGCCAAGCCTGCTCCGGAAAATGAAACAGATCCAACCGGTACCACATTTCATAAAATAGCGACAACGCGCCGGCTGAGATCAATGCTTCACCGACAAAGCGTTTGCCTTTAAAATAGAGTGCTCCGATAAAAAACGGAATATCGAGCACAATCATCGAAATCGATGGATTGATGTCAAAAAAGTAGCGTCCGAGCAACGATAAGCCGATAAATCCGCCTTCCGCCAAACCAAACTGTTCATTCAAGGTATAGTAGCCGAACGCCATAAGCAGCGTTCCGGCCAAGATGATCATAATTCGTTTCATGTGTTGTCCTCTCCCGTATCTTCCATGGGAGAGGATGTAATTGTCCCGTTTGGGTATTCATCTATTTTCGCTCTCCCTGATTTTTTTCAAGCCATTACCTTCCTGTTCAATGAAGATTGGCGCTGCTAAAAATCAGGTAAGCTGAATAGATGATCGGTCCTCTCGGTATCCATCGGTTTCCACCCTTTCACGTTTTGTCTTTCTTATTATAACCCGAACTTCAGAAACTGAAACAGTTTTACACGTTTTTAACATAAACGATACAGGAGACTTGTCTTTTGTTCACCATTTCACATTTTAGACAAATCTATGCTCAATAGTGAACAAAGTACTTGAAAACGACTTTGTGAAGTAATACACTAAGGATATCAAATGAATGTGATTTTTATCACAAACAAAACAAAAAGGGGACTTTACTCATGAAAGTAGCAGTCATCGGTTGTACACACGCAGGAACAGCAGCAGTTAAAGAATTAACTTCACAGCACGAGCAATTGGATATCACCGTTTACGAACGAAACGATAACGTCTCTTTCCTCTCTTGCGGCATCGCGCTTCACGTCGGTGGCGTCGTCGAGCATGCTGAGTCGCTGTTTTATTCTTCACCGGATGAACTGGCTGAGCTTGGTGCAAACATGCGCTTAAAACATGATGTTCTCGAAATCGACAGCACGAATCAAACGATTGTTGCCAAAAACCTCGTAACGGGTGAAACCGTTTATGATACGTACGATAAATTGATCATGACGACGGGTTCATGGCCGATCATCCCGATGTTACCGGGAATTGAACTAAATCAAATCGAGCTCTGTAAAAACTATCACCATGCACAAACAATCATTAAAAAAGCGACAGATGCAGAGCGGATTACAGTCGTCGGTGCCGGCTACATCGGTGCTGAACTGGTCGAAGCGTTTGAAGCCTATGGTAAAGAAGTCACGTTCATCGACAGCGCTGACCGGATTTTAAATAAATACCTGGATCGTTCCTTCACCGACATCATCGAACAGGAACTCACGGACCGCGGTATTCATCTCGAATTGAACCAGACTGTTCAAAGCTTTACCGGTGTTGACGGAAACGTCACACAAGTCGTCACGGATAAAGGAACGTTTGAAACGGATCTCGTCATTCTCTGTGTCGGTTTCCGACCAAGCACGGAACTGTTAAAAGGACAAATCGACATGTTACCGAACGGTGCCATCATCGTCGATGACTATATGCGGACAAGTAATCCGAACATTTTTGCCGCCGGCGACAGCTGTGCTGTCTACTACAATCCGGCCCGGACACACGCGTACATTCCGCTCGCAACGAATGCCGTCCGCATGGGAACACTCGTCGGGAAAAACCTGCTTGTTCCGAAAATCCGTTATCAAGGAACGCAAGGAACATCCGGTCTGCGGTTATACGACTTGAATATCGCGTCAACCGGTCTGACGGAAGATGCCGCGCCATTCTTCGGTTTGGAAGTAGCGAGCACGACGGTTCAGGATGCCTACCGTCCTGAGTTTATGCCGACAGCTGAAAATGTCCAATTGAAACTCGTTTATGAAACAACGACTCACCGTCTTGTCGGAGCGCAAATCATCTCAAAAGTTGATTTGACACAAGCCATGAATACATTATCGGTGGCCATTCAAAACGACATGACGCTCGAAGAATTGGCGTTTGTCGACTTCTTCTTCCAACCGCATTACAACAAACCATGGAACCTGCTGAACCAAGCAGCTTTACAAGGCATGAATGAGCTGACATCGGAACGCGTTTAATACATCACCTTCCCCTTCTCTCTTCAAATCGGAGTCCACATCCGTGGATTCCGATTTTTTTATTTTTCATCTAATCAATTCCGATAATCTGTTGCGGCTGCTTTACCCGGTCTCCTTCCACAGTTGCTAAAAACTTCACTCGGTTAATCAATTGACGTTTAGACGTGAAGTGACAGGGAACATACTTCTTATGCAAACGAAACCACTATCACAGGAGGAATCAGTTCATGTCACAGTCTAACAATCCACTTACACAATATTTCAATGATGACTTCCCGAAACAATATCAGGAGGCGCCGGCTGTCCAGGCAAAAATGGAACCCGTTCCCGATTGTGGTGAAGAAAGCTACAAAGGATCCGGTAAATTAAAAGGCAAAAAAGCTTTGATCACAGGAGGCGATTCCGGAATCGGTCGCGCCGCTGCCATCGCTTATGCCCGTGAAGGTGCCGATGTGTTCCTCAATTATCTTCCGGAAGAGCAGCAAGACGCGGAAGAAGTCAAAGCACTCGTCGAAGCAGCCGGACAAAAGGCATACTTACTTGCCGGTGACCTCAGTGACGAAACGTTCTGTCAACAACTCGTCAAAAAAGCACATGATTCACTAGGCGGAATTGATATTTTGGCACTCGTCGCCGGTAAACAACAAGCTGTCGAGGACATCATGGACCTGTCGACGGAACAACTCCGCAAAACATATGAAATCAACGTCTTTTCACTGTTCTGGGTTGTCAAAGCGGCTCTTCCGCTGTTAAAAGAAGGAGCTTCCATCATCACGACGACTTCGGTTCAAGGATACAATCCAAGTGCGAACTTACTCGATTACGCGTCAACAAAATTTGCCATCAATGGTTTCACACGCGGACTTGCGAAACAAGTCGCGCCAAAAGGCATCCGCGTCAACTCGGTTGCACCGGGTCCAATCTGGACACCGCTTCAGATTTCAGGAGGACAACCAAGCGAAAACATTCCAGAATTCGGACAGGAAACACCGCTTAAACGAAGCGGTCAACCGGTCGAACTCTCGAGCGTCTATGTCTTCCTCGCTTCGGATGACGCCAGTTATGTAACAGCTCAAATTTATGGTGTCACAGGCGGAATCGAACTCGCTTAATTCAATTTTTTTCAACCAGGCAGCTTTGATGGCGACATCAAAGCTGCTTTTTTGGTTATGAGTTGCTTCTCCCTGCCCGGTTTAGTCTAATGAAGGTATACATATGACAGGAGATGATTCACATGACGGAAAAAGAAAAAATGATTCAAGGTCAATTGTATTTAGCCGGAGATGCGGAACTGGTCGCTGATCGAAAGCGGGCCCAGATGCTTTGTCATCAATTTAATCAACTCAGCATCAACGAGTTACCTGCCCGAAAGTCGCTCCTGCAGGAACTGTTCCAAATCGAGCAGACCGATTTTTACATCGAACCGTCTTTTAAATGTGATTACGGCTACAACATTACATTCGGCGCACGGTTTTATGCCAATTACGATTGTGTGCTGCTCGACATTTGTCCGATTACGATCGGCGACAACTGTATGCTCGCTCCAGGTGTCCATATTTATACGGCGACGCATCCGCTCGATCCGGTCGAACGCAACAGCGGTTACGAATTCGGAAAACCGGTCGTCATCGGGGATAACGTCTGGATCGGTGGACGTGCCGTCATCGCACCGGGTGTAACGATCGGTGACAATGCTGTCATCGCAGCCGGAAGTGTCGTCGTCAAAGATGTTGCTCCGAATACGGTGGTCGGAGGAAATCCGGCCCGCTTCATCAAATCGATTTAATTTCTCATCAAATTTTAATCTAATCCTCAGTCTCCTCTCACGTACGGGCGCTATTCTAAGAATAAGAAAAGCAGCTACCACTACGGAGGAGGAATTATCATGACAAACGAAAAACGTACGGACAAACCTAAAAAGAACATTGTAAAACGAGGACTCGCTTCGATTGCTATCACAGGGACCGTTTTGACAGGCGCAGGCGCCTTCTTGCTGTTCACCGGTCCAGGACATTCGCTTATCAATTCAACGGTTACGACGTCAGAACAAGTGGAACAAAAAGTCGAAGCCGCTTCAACAAAAGTATCAAGTAACGTCAAACAGTCGCTTCCAAGCTCATTCCAGGATGATGATCAGGAAATGGAAGGAACGTTAAAAGAAGTAACCGACAATTCTGTTACGATTACCCGCAACGGATCGGATCAATCTTATTCGTTCGCTTCCTCCGCTGAAATCGAACAGGCACAAGCCGGCGACTGGATTAAAATCGAACTCAATCAGGACGGTCTTGTCCGGGAACTCGAACGCGAAGATGACCGCAACGACCGAGATGGTCGAGATAATGATTCCGCCGATGACCGCAATGAAGTGAACGGTGTCGTCAAAGAATTATCGAATGAACAAATCGTTTTGACGCAAAACGGTTCCGATCAAACGTACCGCTTCATCGAGCAGGCAGAACTTGAACAGGCGCAAGCCGGGGACCGCGTGAAACTGGAATTGAACGCGGACGGTCTCGTCCGGGAACTCGACCGGGAAGATGCGGATGACCAGGACGCTCGAAGCGATGACCGTCAAGACGATGCGACGGATGACCGAGATATCCGCGGTTCATTGGTTCGTGTGACCGACTCACAAGTCGTCATTGAACAAAACGGTAAAAATGTGACGTTTGAACGGGCACAAAACATGGAACAGGATAATGATGTGCAGATTGATTCACCCGTCGAACTGGAATTGAACGGTTCACGACAAGTGACAGAAATCGACGAACAGTCGTAAGGAGGACAATGTATGACACCTACCATCTTAATCGTCGAGGACGATTCGAAAATCGCCCGATTGCTCGAACTGGAATTAAACCATGCCGGATACGCGACGCAGGTCGCCTTCAACGGTAAAGATGGCTTAGCAGCTGCTGAGACTGACATCGATCTCGTCTTACTCGACGTGATGATGCCGGAGCTCAGCGGCTTCGAGGTGCTTCGCCGGCTCCGAGCAAACGGTAATCCGGTTCCGGTCATCCTGTTGACGGCACGGGGAGAAGTGTACGATAAGGTTGCCGGACTTGATCTCGGGGCCAATGATTACGTGACGAAACCGTTTGAAATCGAAGAACTGTTGGCACGGATCCGCGGGTTACTCCGTTTGACGATCCGTACAGCGGTCGAAACCAATCAACTGCATTACGCCGATCTCTTACTCCATTTGGACCGGCATGAAGCGTTTCGAAGTGATGTTCCGCTCGATTTGACGCCACGTGAATTTGATTTGTTGTCTTATCTGATGGAAAACAAGGAGCACGTTTTGACCCGTGAGCAAATTCTCAATCGGGTCTGGGGTTATGATTACTTCGGGGAAACGAATATCGTCGATGTTTACATCCGGTATTTACGCAAAAAAATGGACCGCCATCAGCCTTCCCTTATCCAGACGGTTCGGGGAATCGGTTATGTTTTGAGGGAGGAGAAAGGATGAAGTTGCGGACGAAACTCGCCTTATCCGTCACATTGTTCACGACCCTTTTATTGCTGTTGTCTTTTTTAGTCGTCACGTATGTCGTCCGTGATCATTTGATCGAATCCCGCTTCACGCAACTCGAACAAGCGGAAGAACTGATGGAGGATGATTCGACGACCCGGGCGTTATTGACACTTCATGAAGATTCCGTCGTCCTGTCGCGGAGTGACGGACGCTGGGTCATCGCGAACGATGAAGAGGAGGATGATTCCGCTACTGTCAACGGTGATGTCCGGGCACGCGATCTTCCCGGTATCCCGACGACCCGCGACGAACCGTTCAAATCCGGTGACTGGTTTGGCGTCGTCCATCAAGATCAGGCGTATCTATTTGAAGACGATACGGTGGATGATACGGTCTCGACGCTGATTTTCGCCTTTTCGATCGTCCTGATCGCCGCCGTCATCATTGCCTTTCTCAGCAGTTTTTTCATCGCCTATCAAACGTTGCGTCCACTCCGTCAACTCGGTCAGACGATGGAACGGATTTCCGACTCCGGCACACTTGAAACTGTTCCGGAACAGCAAAATGATGAAATCGGACAACTCGGAAAAGTCTTTAACCGGATGATCGGCCGTGTCGATCAAACAATGGAACAGCAACGGCAGTTCGTCGCCGATGTTTCACATGAGATGAAGACACCACTGACCGTCATCGAAGGGTATGCAAAGCTCCTGAAACGCTGGGGTAAAACAAATCCTGACGTCCTTGAAGAATCCATCAGCAATATTCTGAACGAAACGCATACGATGCGGAGTGGACTGATTGAACCGATGCTCGAATTATCACGGCTCGGCTACGGCGAAACAACGACAGAAACCATCGATTTGAAACAGCTCGGCGCCGAGGTCGCGGACCGGATGCACCATGCCTATGCCATCACGATTCCCGTGGATGCGATCGGTACCGTTACGGCCAATCACGAGGCACTCGTCCGGATTTTGACGATTTTCATCGATAATGCGATCAAATACGCTAAAGATCCGGAAATCCGTCTCCGACCGGACCGGCTTGAGGTCCTGGACCGCGGCACCCACTTATCTGACGCGCAGCGCGCTCGTTTGTTTGATCGGTTTTACCGGCTCGATGAAGCACGTGACCGGTCCGGCAGCGGTCTGGGTCTGTCGATTGCGGCCGCTTTGGCGGAACATCATCAGCTGTCGGTCGGCAGTGAGGCCCGCCCGGACGGCGGCAGCTGTTTTTACATCACCTGTCGCTGAACACTCGGAATGAAACCTTCCCTCGTCTTTTGGCGTACACTAGAGACAAGAGTCAGATGAGGAAAGAAGGTTATGAACAATGGCTAAAAAACGTTGGGGAGGCTTAGCCGTCGCCGGAGCATTTCTGCTCTCAAAAGGTAAAGTGCTGCTCGCTCTCTTAAAATTCTCTAAATTTGGCGGAACGTTAATCTCGTTCGGAATTTCGTTATTGTTTTACGCACAAATTTTCGGCGTCTGGTTTGGCGTCGGCTTATTGTATCTGTTGTTCATTCACGAAATGGGTCATCTCGCAGCCGCCAAACGGCTAGGCTTTAAGACAGGGCCGGCCATCTTTGTTCCGTTCATGGGAGCTGTCATCGGAATCAAGGATACATTCCGGACACCGAAACAAGAAGCGATTTTAGCCTACGGGGGACCGTTTGCCGGATTACTTTCCCTCATTCCGCTTTTAATCGGATATGCGGTGACAGGAAACGAGTTTTGGCTCGTCATCTTCCACTTGGGTGCCTTGTTGAACCTGTTTAATCTGCTGCCGGTCAGCCCGCTTGACGGCGGACGGATTTTAGCCGGTCTGCCGATTGTCGTCTGGGTCGCAGGTCTCGCGGCTTTGATTGCCTACGGTATCACCCATTTCAGCATCATTCTGTTGTTGATTGCCTTCCTCGGCGGAAGTGCGGTCTGGAAACGATATCAGTTCGCTAAACAATACGAGAACAACAAATCGGTTCTGATGTTATACCGGGCAGCCCGCAGCCGTGTTCTGCAGGCGAAAGTCGAGCAGGAACACGCGACCGCAACAGAAACCGGTTCGGACGAAATGATTGATGAAACGGACGACACAACGGTTTCCACTTATGATCCGATTGCCTGGTCACTCCGGCACGACCTCCAGGATTTACGGAGCGCCAGTCCGGAAGACGCAAAAAGTGCCGCCGATGAGTTGCTCCGCTATCAATATGACTCGGCCAATGATTATGATGCTTTGCTTCGTCGACTCGATCAACGGATTGAACCGTTACTCGAGGCTGAAAAATCAGTTGAATACCATCAGATGCCAAAGAAACAACAGACCATTACGCTGTTCGCTTACCTGGCTCTCGGTGCGATTCTGTTCATTGCGTTTGAATACTCAAAAGGATATCTTCCGACCCCATCCTGAGCGGTCGCGACATCCAAAAAGACACTCCGTCATCTGCAGATGGAGTGTCTTTTGATCGTTTTGCACATTGCTTGATTCGATTACTTGCATCCGTCTGTCGAAGCGACTAATCTGAATGAAAATCCATGTCCCTGTTTCGAAAAAAAGGAGGCTCTCCTGATGATGAATAAAAATACGGCTCGATTGGGAGAAGCACCCATCAATAAACTCCTGATCGGCCTGTCGCTCCCGGCGATGATCGGGATGCTCGTGACCGCTCTCTACAATATTGTCGATACGATCTTTGTCGCGCAGGGAATCGGGACGGTTGCTGTCGCGGCTGTCGGAATTGCCTTTCCCGTTCAACTGGTCTTGATGGCCATCTCGAACTCGGTCGGAATCGGCGGTGCTGCCATTGCTTCTCAGCGGCTCGGTCAAAAAAATCTGGCAGGTGCCAGTCGGGCCTATGCGAATGTCCTGATGACGGTCTTTGTTGTCAGTATGCTCGCCATTATCACAGCGTTCATCTTCGTCGAACCGTTGTTGCGTGTGTTCGGTGCGACACCGGAGATCATGCCGTACAGTATTGATTTCCTCCGTGTCCTGTTGCTCGGTTCCCCGTTCTTTATGCTGACGATGGCATCCAGTGCAATGCTTCGGGCCGAGGGACGTGCCAGTTATCAGATGCGTGTCATGCTGACGACGGTCGCAATCAACATCGTCCTGACCCCCTTGTTCATTTTCGGACTCGACTGGGGCATTCAAGGTGCCGCTCTCGGGACAGTTGTTGCGCAAATCGTCGGATCCGTCCTGATTTTCCGATTCTTTTTTACGAAATCAAAAAAGACGAGTCTAGTCCTTGACCGGGAAGCGTTCCGGTTTGATCCGAAACTGGTCGGCCGGATGGGACAAATCGGCTCTTCTTCTTTTATCATGCAAGTATCACAGTCGATTTTGTTCATCACCGTCAATCATATGCTCGTCCGTTACGGTGGTACGACAGAACTCGCAACCTTTGCCGTCATCAATAAGTTCATGGCACTCGTCGGAATGCCGATCATGGGCATCGTCCAAGGCATGCAACCGATTGTCGGGTATAATTTCGGATCGAAACAGTTTGACCGGATGTCACAAGCCATCAAACTGGCCATTCGTTACGGCTTGACGTTATCCATCACCCTATGGCTGTTGATTCAGCTGTTTCCCCGTTTTTGGGTCGGGATGTTTACGGAAGACGCGACGTTACTTAACGAAGGTTCGACTGCGATGCGGATTTTATTCGCCATTTCATTCGTGTATGGCATTCAGATGATTGTCAACGGTATGTATCAATCGCTCGCCAAGGCACGGATCGCCCTGTTCCTGTCGCTCTCACGGCAGACCTTATATACGATTCCGCTCGTTCTGATCTTACCGATGTTCTTCGGCGTACAAGGAGTTTGGTTCGCCTTTCCGATCGCCGATTTGATGGCGGTTTTAACGGCAGTTGTCTTTGCCTACCGTGACCGGATCATGCTCTTTAAGCCGGATGAGTATGCAGCACCGGAAGAACAGGAAAAAGCGGCACAAGCCAAATAACCAAAAAGTGAACTGCTCCCCGTCAAGTAGACAGGCGAAATAATAAAAATCTTTTAAACGGCTTGAGCCCTGAATTCCAGCGGACTCAAGCCGTTTAGTCGTTCTTGATATCGTTCTTCGTTATAGAATCGAATGTATTGCTGAATCGCATGACAGAGTTCGTCGAACTCTTCAAACTTATGTAGATAATAACTCTCACACTTCAGTGCGCCCCAGAACGATTCCATCGGACCATTATCGATGCATTTACCGACACGAGACATACTTTGTGTAATGCCTGCTGCTTTCGTCATTCGACGGAAAGCATGCGACGTATATTGAAACCCACGATCGCTATGTAGAAGTGGTTGGCTTTCTGGTACGCCCTGAAGGGCGCGTTCAAACGTATCGAACACGAGTTGATTGTTATTCGAATGACCGATGACAAACGAACGAATGGATCCGTCGTACAGGTCTAGAATGGCACTTAGATACGCCTTGTGGGATGCGCCATACTTCAGTTCCGTGACATCCGTTACCCATTTCTGATTCGGTCCCGCCGCATGGAAATCACGATTCAGGATATTCTCTGTCGTCTGTTGAGGAAGGTGGCGCATATATTTGGGACGCTTTCGACGGATGACACAGTAGATTCGGGCAAAGCCCATCAAGCGACGGATTCGCTTCGAGTTGACGTTTCTGCCAAAGCGACGTTTCAGGTTCAGTGTCATTCGGCGGTATCCGTAAATTCCGTTCACCGAATGGTGAATCTGGCACATCTCTTCGATGATCCGTGTGTTCTCGGTCTCCCGTACCGTCGGTACACGATGTAACCATTTATAGTAAGCTGCACGCGAGATACCCGCAAGGTCACATAAGGCTACGATGGGATAACAGAATTTCGCTGCGAATGACTGGATCGCCTCGTATTTATCTCGATTACGAACTTGGCTTAACGTGACCTCCTCTCGATCTCCTCTAACTTTTTTAGGAAAGCGTTCTCCATTCGCAGACGCTCATTTTCTTTCTCGAGTTGTTTCATTTCAATCATGAAACGTTCTCCAGCGGTCAATTCTTCCTCCGCTTTCCGACGTCCCCGGCGGTCCAACAGTGCGTCTATCCCGTCTTTCTCGAACTTCCTTACCCAGCTGTAGATTTGTTGATACGAGACCCGATGGGTCTTCATGGTGTGTTGATAGTCTTTCCCGTTCTGTATGCAGTCCATAACTGCCTCGACGCGCTCTTCGAATGTTGTCTTTCTTGCTTTGGTCATAGTGAATCGCTCCTTCAACGGTTTCCCTTGAGTACTATGACCAGTATACTGGCTAATCCATCTTTGAAGCACGCTCTTACTCGAGATGCCGAATCTTAGCGTGGCACTCCTGAGTGATTCCTCAAGGTCTAGCACTGCGCGTACGGCTTGTGTTTTCAGTTCTTCTGAATAGCGTGTCCATCCCGTTCTATTACTTAGAGCTAAGGCACCACCGTGACGGTATCGTCTTCGCCAAGTATTCAACGTATCGAGTGAAAGCTCGAAGAGCGACGCAATCTCCTTTAACGTATATGTTCCGTTATCGTACATCTGTATGATGTGTATTTTTTCATCAAACAAAAATTTAGATGTGGCCATAGAAAAAGCTCCCTTCAAAAGTAGACTGTTTTGTTATTTCAACTGTCTACTTTTGTGGGAGCATATCATAAAGGCAGACGGACTTTTTGGTTAAAATAAAAAGACGAACATGCATTCTAAATCAAAATACGGTATGCTGTTTAAAAAGGAGAGATGACATGCCACCTTATACCTTAGCGATTGATTTTGAAACCGCGAACCGAAACAGCCGCAGCATCTGTGCCTTCGGCTGGTCTGTTTTATCCGAAGGACGCGTCGTGACGAGCGAGCAGGTTCTGATTAATCCGGAAGAAGATTTTGATGCCGGCAACATCCGTGTCCACGGCATTCGCCCGAGTGACGTCTGGGATGCACCGGCCTTACCGGAAGCAATGGAAGCACACGGATTGTTTAAGTTAATCGAGAAGGCCGAACTTGTCATTGCCCATAATGCGGCTTTTGATATGGGAGCGCTCCAAAAAGCCGTTCAAAAATATGACTTATATCAAATGCCGACGTTTCAATATGGCTGTACGGTTAAACTGTCACGCAAGCTGTATCCATGGTTACCGAACCATAAGTTAAATACGATGGCGGAATTTTTAAATGTTTCGTTTAAGCACCATGATGCGAAAGAAGATGCCTACATCTGTGCTTTATTACTGCAGGATATGTTTGACCGGACGAATATCGAACATCCGGTCGAACTACACCGTTTTTGTGGCGTTCGGATGGGTGAAGTCGCTTACTGATGCTAAAAAAGGAGCCACTCAAAATTCTGAGTGGCTCCTTTTCGTATTTCTTATTTCGTTGTTTGTTTAATCGGGAACCAGCCTGGACGGCTCGTGATTCCCTGCCATAGTGCATCCGGTACGACGAGTTCCGCCTGTGCCGACGGATCGAGTTCTGTCCGGATCGATTCCGTTTCACCAGCTTCGACTTTTTCGACCCATTTCGGTTCCATGATTAACTCACGGCCCAGGGCGACGAGTGGCACGACTTCAAGCGAACGCTCGACTTCTTCCGGTGTATGGAGTGAACCGACACCGATAACTGGAACCTGTTGACCGACACGCTCTTGAACTAAGCTGATTGGCGAACGTGTTTCGTTTTGATCACGAATTGATCCGGCAAAGAAGTCCATCACAGAAACGTGCAGGTAGTCGAGATCTTTTTTCGCAAGTGCATCAACGAGTTGCATCGTATCGTCGAGTGTAATTCCCGGATTTTCAACTTCTTCCGGTGAAAAACGGTAACCGACGATGAACGAAGGATCTTGTTTTGCAACGGCTTCGACCGCATCGACGACGGCTAGTGGGAAAGCAAGACGTTTTTCAAGACTGCCGCCCCATTTGTCCTCACGACGGTTCGAATGCGGAGAAACGAATTGTTGAATTAAGTACGTGTTCGCACCATGAATCTCCACTCCATCAAATCCGGCTTCCATTGCCCGGCGTGTCGCTTGACCGAACGCTTCGATGATCGCTTCGACTTCTGCTGCTTCCAGTGCACGTGGTGTCATTGCGCCTTCACGTTCTGGTGCTACTGCACTTGCGCTGACGGTTTGTCCGCCGACGAGTTCCGGTGGTGCCATACGACCCGCGTGGAAAATTTGCAGAATCGCTTTTGCGCCTTGATCTTGGATTGTTGTCGCGAGACGTTTCAGGCTCGGAACCAATTCGTCGCGCTCCGCGCCAAACTCATTCGGGAATCCTTGACCGTCTGATGTGACGTTAGCACATGCTGTGATGACTGTACCGACTCCACCTGAACGTGCTGCGTAATAGGCAAGCTCCGCTTCTGAAACTTCACCGTTTTCTTCTGCCGCGTAGTTCGTCATCGGCGCCATCATAATCCGGTTTTTAAGGGTCACTCCGTTTGGAAGTGTAAACGTATCAAACATCTTTTCATTAGCCATTGAAGCATATCCTCCTCTGAAATCTTAACTTGAATATCGTCAGTATACGCCCGCTCTGCTTTAAATGACTAATGATGTGCTTCACTGATGTTCTGAACGCTGATCAGATCCGGTACTTCCGTTTCCGCCGCCCGCCCGGCCACCACCAGTTCCAGTGTCCGAACAGCTTCATCAGTGCCGGAACGAGGAACATGCGGACGATCGTCGCATCAATGAAGATCGCAAGCGCAATTCCGACACCAAGTTGCTTGATCGGACTGACGCCGGTAAAGGCAAAGGCCCCGGTGACGACAATCATGATTAAGGCGGCTGAAGTGATGATTTTACTTGTCTTCGCCAGTCCCATTTCCGTCGCGAGATCATTATCTCCGGTCTCATCGTAGTATTCTTCCATCCGTGAGACGAGAAACACTTCGTAATCCATCGACAGACCAAACACCAGCGAGAAGATGAAGACCGGTGTTAAAATACCAATTGTCTCGGCCGGGAATACCCAACCGGACTCAAACAAAATGACAAGCAACCCGAATGTGGCACCGAGGCTGAGCAGATTCATCAAAATCGCTTTGATCGGAATCAAGATCGACTGGAATGCAAACAACAGGATGATGAATGTGGCAAGTAAGACAAGACCTAACGCGAGCGGCATCTTCGAGTAGATTTCATCATAAATTTCCTGATTGAAGGCCGCCGGTCCTCCGACCTGATAGCCCTGGTCCCGTACTTCACGGACCCATTTTTGTGAACTCTTGTCTCCCGGATCTCCCGTCAACTTGACGTTAACCCGGGCAATTCCTGAATCAAACGCAATCAACGATGCTAACTGTTGTTTCCCTTGTTCACTTGCGGCAATCTGAGTCACGCTCTGTCCGTTCGCTTCCGCCAGTGACGTCGCTGAGATGACGCTGCTGACTCCGGCATCTGCTTCGAGACGTGTCGTCAATGCTTCCAGTTTTTCGACACCCTGTTCTGTTTGAAAATCAGCTTTCAGCAAGACGACGGCATCGGTTCCGTCGTCCCCGAAGGTTTTTTCCCACGCTTCAAAGGCAAGGCGCGATTCATAATCTTCCGGCAAAGCACTCGCCTGCGGAATATTCAGTTCCAAATCACGCAACGGAATTAAACACGGCAACAGCAATAGAAGTGAAAAGATGGTAATGGCGACCGGACGTTTCATGACGAACCGGGCGAGCTTACGCCACCTGACTTCTCCCTGCTCCGAATCCGCTTTGAAAATCCGGCCCTTTTCCAGACTCCCGCCCAGTAATGCCAGCAAAGCCGGAAGTAAGGTTACGGCGCTGATGACAGCACCAAGCACCGAGACCAATGTTCCGATCGCAACTGCTTGAAAGACGTCGACGTCAATGACAAGTAATCCCGCCAATCCGACAAAAACACAAATTCCGGAAAATAAAATGGATCGTCCGGCCGTCGCCACCGAAACTTCCGCCGCTTCCGTAATCGATCGTCCGGCTGTCCGTTCTTCCCGGAACCGATTGACATACAGCAGGGAAAAATCAATTCCGAGGGCAAGTGAAATCATCGCTACGGCATTTAAGACAAAGATGGATAATTCCTGTTGTCCGGCGATGAAATACAGTGTTCCGGCCCCGAAGATGAATGTGACGAGTCCCATGATGAGCGGCAAGATAGCCGCGAGCGGTGTACCGAAAACGAGAAACAGGACCAGTAAGGCTGCCGGGACGCCAATCAATTCAGCACGGACCAAATCATTTTTGGACGCTGTATTCAAATCGTCAACGATCAACGGCTCCCCTGTCAGTCGAATCGTACTGCCGTCCTGCGGATCGAGTTTTTGTTGTACTGTCTTGACCCAAGAGGAATCAATGTCCGGTATCCCGATCGAGACATATCCTTTCCCGTCTTTGAATGCTTCTGGATTTTCCTGCGGACCGACGACCTGTCCGACACCTTGAATCGTCCGAAACGCTTTGACGTGGCGTTCCATTTCCTGCCGGATGCTTTCTTTTTCCCCTTCAAACAACACGATAATTTGGTGAGGATCCTGCTTAAATTCCTTTTCTAACGTGCGTTCGACTTGTTGAAATTCCCCGTCCCGCGTAAAGCCGTTTCCTTTCAGCTGATCCGGTAGCTGCACTGCAAAATAACCGAGGATCAGCAACAATACCACCCAAGTCACGCTGATGCCTTTTCGAAAACGGACTACGTATCGACCAAAACGTTCCATCTGTCATCTTCCTCCCTGTATACAAGAAACACATCCTTCGCCTGCTGCGACAAAGGATGTGTTTACGTCTTCTGAAAAATTTGGAGCCACGTATTTCCGAAATTTGCCGACGTCGAGACGATGGCCAGTCGTTGCGCCGATTCATCCAGTAAGATCGTCTTTAACAGGATAGATGACTGGCATCCATCAAATTTAAATTTCAGTTGCTCTTTTTCGTACAGATAAAATCGATTGGCATCCGTTACAGAAAACAGATGTTCCCGGCTGTCGACCAGCAAATAATCATCGTACTCGGAAAACGGAATCAATTGTTCCTGTTCCGTAAACGCATCCCAAATGACATAACGCGCTTGATTCACATCATAGGAAATCATCGTTCCCGGTGCCAGCAGACGTTCAAACGCATACTGCGGGTCATACCCCCGTTCAATCAAACGTCCTAATAAAGGAGCTTCGTCATAATCCGAAAAAGTTCCTTCCTGTTTTTCAAAATCATAACGTACGACATCGGTTTCAGCCGAATACATAAAAATTTGTTCGCCTCGCCATTCATAAAGATTACTGAACCAAGCGTCCGCAAAGTGGCTGGGACGATTCATATATTGGAGACGTCCGTCTCTTAAATCGAGTAAACCAAACAATGAAGTTTCTTCAAAAACGATGAACACACGGTATCCGTCCGGTTCAAAGAACCAGGTAAACGGAACATACGCACATGCTGTCTCCCACCGTATTCTCAAATCCAAATCACATTTTGTAAATCCGCCTTGATCCCGGTATAAAACCAGATCATCACCGAATCGGTCAAAAAGTGAAACAGATTCATGGAACAACAGCTCAGCGGCTGGTTTATACATACGCATCACTTCCTACTCCCTACGGTATCAACCTTCTTCATTTCTAGCTACTGTCGATGCGCTCGAAGAGCATGTCCTGTATACTTAAAGGAAACAAAAAGGAGGTCTACACACAATGAAACCCCTACAACTGTCTGCTGATACAGCTGTTGAACTTTCGAAACGTCTCAATGTGCCGCTCGAACAGTTAATGCATATGCCGCGGCATATTTTAATACAAAAACTGGTCGAATTAGAAGCGGAACAATCCGACTCTTCTTCTGCGGATGATACATCTTCAGAAGACAAATGATACAAATATGCCCTTCTTTCGTGCGCTGGCCGCATAAAAGAAGGGCATTGTTCTTTATAAAATTAAGATTGTGGATTATATTCAGACTTTCCATAACGGAATACATTAACAATCGCTTTTCCATCACTCGGATAACCGTTCGGATGATCGATCGGAAACAACGAGAAGAAAATGAAATAGAACGAGAAATAGGCGAATTGATACGTAAAGATCGAAGCCTCGAAGACACCCGCATAAATCAAACCGTTTACGATTAGGATACTCGCCAGATTGAAGATGGCTCCACCGGCGTAAACCATGATGTTCGTAAACTTATTTTCGTGACGAAGCGCCTCGTACTGACACCACCCGTCCCAAAAATAAACGCGGTTCAAGCGGATGGGACCGACGCGTAACAAGGATTTTCCCGATCCGATATTGATTTCCATGTTACCGCCAAACAGACGTGCAAAAAAGTAATGACCCATCTCATGAATTAACGTGACGATTGGTAAGAGTAAAAAAAACGAGAAGAAAAATTTCCAGATATCATTGAAACCAAACATACGATACATCCTTTCAAAAAAACCAGCACTCTAAATACTACTTATAGTATGTTCCCGGAAGTCATGAATTAAAACAGTAAACTTAGAAATTCATTAAGTCATTCTGATGACACCGCAACACGACTGTCACGTCATGCACTACGGCTAAATCAAAAAAAAATCGGAGTCCACATCAGCGAACCCCGATTCTTACAAGCGTCTTATCCATCATTTATTATTTTTACGTCGTTTGTTCGCTGCATAGAGCAAACCAAGAATCGTCAGTGCGGCACCGCCTGCCACTGCATATTTCTTATAGTCTGCTTTTCGTTCGGCAATCACCGTCGTCGATAAGGCTTTCACGACAAGTTGTTTTTCTTCGTGTAGACGGGGGGCGTGGATTTTTACGACCCCTTCTTCGACGAGAATTTCGAACTCGCCGCTCGGTAACTCGATTGTCACATCATGGTCCGTCGCATTGTGATATACCCGCTGACGCTCCACATATCCTTCGTACGTTCGCTTCAATTCATACGCAATGATACCTTCCCCTTCTTCGAGGAAGCGGAGATGTTTCCGAATCATTGCTGTATTTTCCAGACGGAACATCGGATACTGGCGCCGCAGGGCAATCAATCCTTTGACATATTCGACGCCGGCACGGAATTGTTCCGCGCGCTCATAATCCAATTGATTCACGACTTCTCCGGAATTAAAACTGTCCCGAATCCCGTTTTTCGTCCGGAAAAACTCCTGCCCTGCATGTAAAAACGGAATACCTTGGCCGGTTAAGATAATCGCATTCGCTAGCATTTGCCGCTTTCGACGGATTTCATCCGTATCTTCCGGTTTTGACACGGACAATTTGTCCCAAATCGTTAAATCATCATGGGCTTCAACATACGAAACGACCTGATTCGGTTCATCCGCAAAGCCTTGCGAAGAGACGTTTCCGGCGATTCCCCGTTTGACTTCATTCGTCCGCTCGAAAGCCCCGCTGATGAATCCCCGGTCAGCCGGTGTCTGAACGTCACCTTTGACACCGTCACGTAATCCGTTGTTGAAATGAGCGATTCCCGGCATCTGCGGCGCATTAAAGTAGTTGGCTTTTTGATCGGCTGCGAGTGGTGTGTCAAGATCCCACCCTTCCCCGATAATCAAAATCGACGGGTCAATCCGGTCAAGGGCATGACGAACCTGATTCATCGTTTCGACGTCATGTAAGCCCATCAAATCGAACCGGAATCCGTCCAGATGATACTCTTTCGCCCAATAGGTCACACAATCAAGAATGAATTTCCGCATCATAAAGCGTTCTGATGCTGTGTCGTTCCCGCAGAAACTTCCGTTTGAAAGTGTTCCGTCCGCTGCCTGCCGGAAAAAGTAACCCGGAACGAATTGTCCAAGTGGTGCCGTTTCCGCATCATAGACATGATTAAAAACGACGTCCATTACAACGCGAATGCCTCGATCGTGCAAGGCTTGAATCAAGGCTTTTAATTCCCGGATCCGTGCTGCCGGATCATCCGGATTCGACGAATAGGATCCTTCCGGCGCAAAGTAATTGACGGGATCATATCCCCAGTTGTAGTTATCCGGATCATTTGGTGCCGCTTCATTGACTGAACCGAAATCATAAATCGGAAGAAGTTGGACATGCGTCACACCTAGGTCCGTCAGATAATCAAGACCCGTCAATCCGCCTGCCGGTGTCCGTGTTCCCGCTTCCGTTAATCCGCGGAATGTGCCCCGCTCGATGACCCCACTCGCCGGATGGCTCGTCGCGTCCCGAACATGCAATTCATAGATGACAGCGTCTTGTGACGAATGGAACAAAGGACGTTCCTCAATCCAACGTTCCGGGTGAATCGCCGACGGATCGATTAATGCCCCCCGTTTGCCGTTGGTCCCGACTGCTTTCGCGTACGGATCGACTGCTTCGACTTTCTGTCCGTTGATGCTGGCTTGAAACGTATAAAAGTAACCTTCATACACAGCGCGATCCAGTTCGACGACGAATGTCCCCTGCTGATCTGCCGTCAATTCAAGTTCTTCAACTTTCCTTGCCCGCAATGTCCGGTACAAACGAATTACGACACGTTCCGCCGTCGGTGCCCATAAACGGACACGTATCGTATGCTCATCAAACGTCGCTCCTAAATCCGATCCTTTATAGGCATAGCGCTCATCCAACTCTTCCGGTGTGAGCGTCAACATATCTGCTGTTTGTTTCAAAGCCATGCACCCCTTTCATTTCATGGTTTTCATTATAACAAAATTTCATCCGGATGAACGATTCGACTCTCTTCCTTGCTTTTTCTTTGCCGAAAATTCAACCTGAAGTCAAAGCATTTCCGGGCAAATATGCTAAAATGGTTGTGGAACGAAAGGGGAGATTCTTATGGCAGCAAAAGACAATTCATTTGATATCGTGTCACAAATCAACATCGAAGAAGTTAAAAACGCGATGCAGGTTGCACTAAAGGAAATTACGAACCGCTTTGATTTCAAAGGATCAAAAAGCGACATGAAACTCGAGAAAGAAGATTTGATTCTGATCTCAGATGACGACTTCAAACTCGATCAAGTCAAAGATGTCCTGACAGCTAAACTCATCAAACGGGAAGTCCCGACGAAAAACCTGCAATACGAAAAAGTCGAGCAGGCAGCCGGAAATACTGTCCGTCAACGCGTTATTCTCAAAAGCGGAATCGATCGTGATGATGCTAAAAAAATCAATAACGCCGTCAAGGAATCAAAACTCAAGGTGAAAACTCAGATTCAAGACGATCAAATCCGTGTTACGGGAAAATCACGCGATGACTTACAGCAAGTTATGCAAATCGTCCGTGAGTTGCCGTTATCGGTCGACGTCCAGTTCATTAATTTCCGTTAAGCATAAAAAATCCCTTGCTCCGGTTGGAGCAAGGGATTTTTTATGCTTATTGAGCGGTATATCCGCCGTCAAGAACGACAGCTTGACCGGTGACACCGGCTGCTTTGTCACTTGCGAGGAAGATCGCGTAGTCGGCAATCTCTTTGACTTGCAGTAAGCGATGTTGCGGAACGAGCGGGTAGATGACTTCTTCAAGTACCCGGTCGAGCGGCACATTCCGTGTTTCGGCAAGCGAAGACAATTGTTTTTGGACGAGCGGTGTATCAACATAACCCGGACAAATCGCATTGACGGTAATACCGGACGTTGCCCCTTCTAGTGCGGCAACTTTCGTCAAACCGATGACACCGTGTTTCGCACTGTTGTAAGCGGCTTTACCGGCAAATCCGATCAAACCGTTAATGGATGACATGTTCAGGATACGACCGAATCCTTGTTTTTTCATGATCGGGAACACGTATTTCGTATAGAGGAACGGTGCCCGTAACATGATGCTTTGAAGTAAATCAAATTTTTCAGTCGAGAACTCTTCGATTGGTGAAACATGTTGCATGCCGGCATTGTTGATGACGATATCGATCCGTCCGTAGTGATTCATCGTTTGTTCAATGCTTGACTGAATCGCCGTTTCACTTGTGACGTCCCCTGCGACAGCAAAGGCTTCGAATCCTTTACTTTGAAGTGTTTCCGCCGCCTGTTTGGCTGCATTCTCCTGTAAATCAACGATGACGACTTTTGCACCTTCCTGTGCAAATTCTTCCGCAATTTCGAGACCGATTCCGCTTGCTGCTCCGGTAATCAATGCGACTTTTCCTTCAAGTTGTTTCATCTTCATCTACTCCTCTTTACTCGTTTGTTTCTTTTACTGTACGCTTAGGCAATGAATAATAAAAATGAATACTTGTTATGATAGATATAACAAAAACGAATAGGAGTGAATCAGATGGATTTTCGCCAGTTGGAATATTTCACGGAAGTCGCCCGCTTCAAAAGCTTTACAAAGGCGGCGGATCACCTGCATGTCACTCAGCCGACCCTCAGTAAGATGGTCCGCCATTTAGAAGAAGAATTGGATATCGAACTGTTTGATCGGAGTAAACGGCAAATCGTCTTAACGGATGCCGGGGAAACTTTACTTGTCGAAGGCGAAAAAATTCTGAATCAGCTTGCCGATCTGCCGTCTCATCTCTATGACGTCATGCACTTGACGAAAGGGACAATCCGGATTGGTGTTCCGCCTTTGATCGGTTCATTGTTTTTCCCGCGTCTGCTCCGTTTGTTCCGTGAACGGTATCCGATGGTGACAATCGAGATTACGGAAGCCGGCGGACACGCGCTTGAGAAGGCTGTCGTTGCCGGAGAAGTCGATTTAATCGCGACTGTCTTTCCGGCCGATGAACATTTGACGGTCTATCCCTTCATTGAAGAGGAGCTGCATCTGTTTTTACCGGAGCAACATCCTCTCGCGGATCAGCCGTCCATTGCCTTGGAAAATGTCGCCGAGATGCCGTTCGTTCTGTTTAATGAAACCTTTTCACTTCACGACGTCGTTTTACAGGCCTGTGAGACAGCAGGGTTCCGCCCGGCCGTCGCCCATGTCAGTTCGCAGTGGGACTTCTTGTGCCTGCTCGTTGCGGAAGGAAATGCCGTGACTGTTCTTCCGCGGTCTTTGGCACAGCAAATGACGATCAAAGGTGTGAAAACCATTCCGCTCGATGTCCATGTACCGTGGCAGATCGGTGTCGCTGTCCCGACCGGACGCTATCAGTCTTATGTGACACGTGAATGGATTCGCTTCATTCAAGAAAATCATTCTTAAAATGAATGACACATATAAAAACCATGTATTTGTAGCATGAGTATTCTTCCTTTAAGATAAACCGTATCGTTCATAACAGAAAGGAAGTTATTCATCATGGCTACACACTTAAACAACCGACACGAAGTAGGACTTAAAAAATTAAACGAATTTACCGATACGAATTCTGCGCAATCAACACACGAAAAAATCGCCGAATCGTTAAAAGATATCGCTCCGGCAGTTGGTGAATGGATCACCGATTTTGCTTACGGGGAAGTTTACAGCCGCAACGGGCTCGTCAATCGCGACCGCGCGATCGTCACGATCGCAACACTTGTCACCCAAGGAACTGAACCACAACTCGCGCTTCATATTAATACCGGATTAACGGCCGGATTAACAGGAAACGAAATCGTCGAAGCCATCATGCACCTTGTTCCTTATACCGGCTTCCCGCGTGTCCTTAACGCACTCGAAGTCGCAAAAGTTGTTTTCTCTGAACGCGGCGTGACCGTCGACCCGGCTTAATTAAAAACAGGATGAGCCGCATGAAACGCGGGGTATACTCTTAGTACAAGGGAGCGATGCCACATGCAGTATGCACTCATCACCGATCTGCACAGTTCATTATCCGATACACGTGCTGTGTTGACAGCTATTCAACGGACGGCTCCGCAAGCAATTGTTTTTTCGCTCGGAGACGTCCACGAATGTCATATCGGAAAAAAACGGGCCAAGCGGTATACGTTTGAAGAAATCGAACAAGTCGTGACGCTTGATCCGGATTTTTTGAAGTTGCTGTTTTTTGAAACGTTGCTCGGAAATCAGGAAGAACGGTTGTTTTCATTGATTCCGACAGGCGTATCCCATTATCTCGATCAGCTGCGCTCATCGGATCGGACAAAACAAACGGATTCTGCTTTGTTCATTCATGGTGATCAATTGAAATGGAGTTATGATTTGACGCCCGACACCTCTTCTTATCCGGACCGGCTCTTATTTTTCGGTCACAGTCATGTACGCGGATTGTTTAAAGAGGGCAAACGATTAACCGTTCATCATGATATTCCGATTTCGATCAAACGCGGCCGTTACGCCATCAACGTCGGACCGGTTCTGGTCGAACGGGAATGGTTGCTGTACGATACGACGACCGAAACCATCACGTTTTATCGAGCCAAATGACTGCCTGACATGAAAAATCCCCCGTTCCTTCACAATTCGTGAAGGAACGGGGGATTTTGAGTTATCCGCTGTTACAGATAACGGACAAGAGAAGCACGAACTAAATCCACTTGTGTGAACTCTGTCTTATCGGCAAACTGGTTGACGACGTGACGGACTTCACCTTGACGACGAACGAAGCTTGTCGGAACCGGTGTTTTCCGGACCAATTGTTCGTATAACGTCGTCAACTGATGATCATCGATGACCGTCGTCATCTGATCAAGGAATAACAGGACATGGAGACGGTTCAAATAGTCCCACGGCTTGTCTTCCGAACGAAATTCATTGCGGGCCAACCATTTCTTCAAACCGATCGCATCAATCTGGTTCAACGTCTCTTTTGTACGGGGTGCTTTCCATAACGCCAGCAACTCACCGAGTTTTTTGCGTGTCTGCTTTTTCGTCATGAAGAACTCAAAGTTGGTTTTCGTATCGAGTGCGTCACCGCTGATTGGAGCAATTTGATCAGCTCCTGGTGCTGTCACGAAATCGAATACGAAATCAACTGATTCGCCCGGAAGCCATGCAGCGACTTTTCCGTGAAAGTCAGCAATAAAAGCGATCGATGCAGCTAAGTCTTCCTGGTTCATTTGTGTAGATGCGTGCTGTAACCGTTCCATTGTCTCTTTGTTCATATGATAACCCCATCTTTAATCTGATTTATTTTACATTTCTTCCGGAGCGCCGACGCCAAGCAGGCGTAATCCTTCCGTCAATACAATCGTAACCGATTTTACGAGTGCGAGGCGAGATTGTTTTTCCGCATCGTCTTCGAGGACACGAACTTGTCCGTAGTATTTATTGAAGCTTTGAGCCAAATCAAGGACATAACGGCTGATGATCGACGGTTCGCGGCGTGTAAACGCCCGGTCGATGACAGCCGAGAACTGGTTCAGCATCGATACGACACCCCATGAATAATCATCCACACTTCCGTTGAACGCTGATCCGTCATAAGCACCTTTACGAAGCAGTGAATTTGCCCGTGCATTCGTATATTGGACGTATGGACCGGTTTCTCCTTCAAATTTCAACATCTGCTCGAGATCAAACTCAATGTTGTTCATGCGTTCATTTTTTAAATCATGGAAAATGACGGCGCCGACACCGACTTCGCGTGCTGTCTGTTCTGCATTGGCAAGGTTCGGATTTTTTTCAGCGATGTTTTGTTTGGCAACGTTAATTGCATCTTGAAGCACTTCTTCAAGCAGAACAATCCGTCCTTTACGTGTCGACATCTTTTTCCCGTCTTTCATGATTAAACCAAACGGAACATGGTGCATGCCGTCAACATTTTCAAATCCGAGTTTCTTCAGGACAGCAAACAGTTGTTTGAAGTGAAGGGCTTGTTCGCCGCCGACAACATAAAACGCCTGTTCGAAGCCGTAAGTCTCAAGACGATACACGGCAGCCGCCAAATCACGTGTCGCATACAGTGTCGCACCGTCTTTTTTCTTGATCAAGGCAGGAGGCATGCCTTCTGCTTCAAGGTCGACGACCATTGCGCCTTCCGACTCGACGAGCAAATCTTTTTCTTCCAATAAGTCGATGACGTGTTGCATTTTATCATTATAGAAGGCTTCTCCGTTTAAGCTGTCAAAGCTGACACCAAGCATTTCATATACACGGCTGAACTCGACGAGTGAGACTTCACGGAACCATGTCCAAAGTGCTGTCGCCTGTTCGTCCCCCTGCTCGAGTTTTTTAAACCAAGCCCGACCTTCGTCTTCTAAGCCTGGGTTTTCTTCCGCTTCTTCGTGGAAACGAACGTACAGTTTCAGCAATTCTTTGATCGGCTCAGAGCGGACATCTTCTTCTTTCCCCCACATATTGTAGGCAACCATCAATTTACCGAACTGAGTTCCCCAGTCTCCTAAATGGTTGATGCCGACGACCTCATATCCTTTTTTCCGTGAAATCTGGTTCAATGCATTTCCGATGACCGTCGAACGCAAATGTCCCATCGAGAATGGTTTTGCGATGTTCGGAGATGAGAAATCCGTGACGATCGTTTTTCCGTTCGGTTCGCTTGATCCGTATGCCTGTTGTTCTTCTAAGACACGTTTAATGATTTCACGCGAAACCACTTCCCGGTTCAGAAAGACGTTTACATACGGTCCGGCTGCCTGGACGTTTGAAAACAGCGGGTTATCGATTTTTTCAGCCAGTTCCGTCGCAATCATCATTGGAGCTTTGCGGAAGGCTTTTGCGAGTTGGAAACATGGGAAAGCCAGGTCTCCGTGATCCTCGTGCTTCGGCTGTTCGATCAGTTGTTCAATCTCTTCTTGTGACAGGGCGTCACCGATCACATCGTGTAATACTTGGGCATACTGTTGCTTGTAACTCATTTTATTTCCTCCAAACAATTATTTTTTCCAATAAAAAACGCCCTTTGCGCAACACGCAAAGAGACGGAAAGACCGCGGTACCACTCTTCTTGGTGTCGACGGTACGACACCCACTTTAACGGGGATAACGGGGTTCCCCCGGCTAGGCCTGATCACATGGATTCGGATAGCATCTCGGAAGTGCGTTTCACGATGGTCTAATCTGTTCAGGCTTCCACCATTCCCTGATTCGCTGGTCGATTACATCCTATCGTTACTTTCTTCGTCATCGATTGTCTGATATCTTTCACATTATACGCAATTCACCCCATTCTCTCAACCTTATTTTTTTGTAAATCCCTTATCATAATTTCCACAAAACGGGTATAAGTAGGGAAGGACTGTTAAAGGAGGGGGACGCACCATGGTCTACTATCAAAAAGTGGCACGAAACAGTTGGCTCGTCTTGTGTCTCGTCGCCAGCCTGCTTACCTTCACTTTACTTACACATCCGACACTCATTGACTTCCCACTCTCACTCGGCAATGCCGCCTACCTTCTTGCACTCATCATCCTGTTTCAGTTCGACAACATCCGGCGGGGAGGCATTTATTATACGTTTCAGGAAGGAATCATCTTATTCATCTTCCTTAACTACGGATTAGGGCCGTCCATCCTTCTCAGTCAGATTGGTATCATCATTTTTCAATATTTTTCTCACAAAAAAGAAATTCGCCGTCAACGCTTTTTATACTTGTATCCAATCAACGTTCTGTTTGATTTGGTTTATCTCGCCTGTCCATCCCTTGTCTATTTAGCACTCGGTGGACCGATTGGGACCGGTTTTACTTACTCGAAAGCGCTCCTTCCGCTTCTCGGATATTTAACGACCGTGATGCTCGTTTCCTATCTCCAGTGCCGGTTCGTCAACCGGATCCTCTACTTAAAATATGATTGGGTCCGCCTTGTCCGCCTGCAGACGCTGGTCTACGGTATCAGCATCTTATGTGCCCTGCTCGGAATCTGGTTTTACGATGAGAATCCGCTCATCGCCGCATCTGTCTCGACACTGATTTTATTTTTATTCAAACGTTTGCTCCAACAACGCGTGGAGACGATTGAAGCGAATGAGAAAGCCAAACGGTTTGATGACGCAAAAGAACACCTGCTGATTTCCCGGTTTGAACAAGAAACGATTGATTCCTTATTATGCGACTTGCCACACCTGATTGATTTCTCAGAAGGATGGATATCGATTCAGCAACAGCGTAAGCAAACGATCTACAACATACGAACGAAGACAATCATTGACGTGTTGCCTCTATTCCATTCCCTGTCGGCCGAACAGTTACACACCCCAATCATCCACGGTCTCCGATGCGATTGGGGCTCGGATATTCAAATCGATTTACCCGTTGACCGTCATTCGATGATTGCCATTCCGTCGATTACGAACGAAGATGTCGATGTATCGATCGTTCTGTTCCATCAAATTGCCGATGCCTATGATGCGACAAGTGCAGACGAGCTTTCGCGTTTGTTACGCATTTTTTGCCGGGTGGTGCACCGTTCACGGGAAACGTATCAACTGTACGCCGAAAGCCGGACGGATGCCTTGACGGAACTCGCCAACAGCCGTGCTTTTTACGAGGAAGGGGCCCAACAGTTTGCTTCCGACCGTTATCCGTTGTCGATTGTTTTATTTGATATCGACCACTTTAAGTATGTCAACGATACATACGGGCATAAGGTCGGTGACCTCGTCCTGCGTGAACTCGGTCGCAGAATCCGGTCCATCCAGCAGAAAAAGCACAATGTCTTCGCAGCACGGTACGGCGGGGAGGAATTTGTCCTGTTACTTCATCAGTCTCCACAGAATCAGGCCATCGATGTCGCAGAAGAGGTCCGGCATGCTGTACTCGATCGACCGTTCGTCGTCGACGGACATCGTTTATCCATCACCATCAGCCTCGGCGTCGATACCGTCGAATATCAGTCGGAACGATCGTTTGAAGAATCGCTTCGTCAAGCGGATCATGCCCTTTATGTCGGAGGCAAACACAACGGTCGCAATTGTACTGCTCATTACGCTAATCTTTGAAAGGTCGTGACTATCTTGTCGATTACTGAAATTGAACGATTGGTTCCTACACTTGAAATGCCCCGAACGATCCGAATTTATCGTCCGACTGAACTCCCGGCCGATGAAGCACTCCCGGTCATCTATATGCACGATGGACAAAATGTATTCAGCGGTGAAACCGCCTCTTTCGGAAAAGGCTGGGAAGTCCATCATGCTTTACACACCGTTCAGTTACACGCGATGATCGTCGCCATCGACAGTCCGGATGACGGGATGGACCGTTACGATGAATATGCCCCCTGGACAGATGAAGCCCTTTTGATGCGCACTGCATATCCGTCTCATCGCAAGACGATCGGCGGTAACGGAAAACAATACATGCACTGGATTGTTCATGAATTAAAACCGTATATCGATGCGCAGTATGCGACGATTCCGACGGATACGACCATGATCGGCAGTTCCATGGGAGGTGTCATTTCACTGTACGGCCTATTTGCTTATCCGGAAGTCTTCACACGTGTGGCTGCTTTATCGACGGCCGGTTGGGCGAATTTTTCTTCTTTACTGGAATTCATCGAGCGCAGTCCGGGTTTATCAGAGGACCATCGTTGTTACATGGACGTCGGTACGAAGGAAGTCAGCGGACCGATGACAGAAAATGACTATCTGCATACGAACGAGGTTTTGGCGAAAGCGGTGCAGAAAAAAGTTCAACAAGCGGCTTATGAAATCATTCCGGGTGCCGTCCATCATGAAACCGAATGGGCAAAACGGATGCCGGATATTCTCCGCTTCTTATTTTCATCCTAAAAAAAACAGACTGACAAAATCCAGAAACCGGATTTTGTCAGCCTGTTTTATTTATACGCCGTCACTTTACCAATTCTTCCATCTGCTCTTTCACATAACGGTTGCGCGGGTGTTCCCGGCATTCGTCTGAACAAGATCGCATGACTTTCGGTTCACACTCTTCACAGCAGAAGTGTTGACGATTACATTCCGGATTTGCACAATTCACGTAACGTGTTTCGTCTTTCCCACAGTAATAGCATGTTGAGACGACGGTTGGATTCACTTCGTTGACCGGTACTTGGATGCGTTCGTCGAACACATACAATTCCCCTTCCCAGTCTTCTCCGCGTGTCGCTTCATCTTTCCCGTACATGACGACGCCGCCTTTAAGGTGGAAGATGTCATCACTGTTTTGACGTTTACGGAAATACGCTGTGAATTTTTCACAACGAACACCACCCGTGCAGTACGTCAGGACTTTTTTTCCTTCAAACAAGTGTTCATTTTCATCGAGCCATTGCGGAAACTCACGTGACGCATCGACATCGACCTTGACGGCATTTTTAAAATGACCGAGATCGTATTCGTAGTTGTTCCGAACATCCAGAATGACGACATCTTCATTTTGCATCATGTTTTTCCATTCGGCCGGTTCAAGATACGCGGCATGTTCTTCCGGGACGTTGAACTCGTCTTCAAAACGCCATGTGACCAGTTCGCTTTTATAACGAACGAAGATTTTTTTGAAGGCATGTTCGTCGACCTCATCGATTTTAAATTCGATATCATTAAACCGTGGGTCGGCAAGCAGGTCTTGCATGTATTGATCGGTTTGTTCGACTGTTCCGGATAAAGTACCGTTGATTCCTTCCGGAGCAATCAAGATTCTTCCTTTGATGCCGAGCTCTTTGCAATAAGCAAGGTGCTCTTTTGTTAATTGTTCCGCATTGTCGATCGGAACATACTTATAAAATAATAGTACGCGATAAGGTTTCATAATCCTCATTGGCCCCCATGTCAGTTTTTTGCAGTAAAACGAACGTTGGCGAACGAAGCGTCATAGCTATAAGCTAGCTGGGAACGCCTGCAAAACGCACCCATTTAAGTATAATACCAACTTCATTTGAAATGCACAATTACTAGTTTCAGAAGAAGCTCCGGACAAACTTTCTCCCTTTCTGGCGGGGAAAGAGTTAAAATAGAAATTAGCAGTTTATATTGTAAGGAGGATTCCGAATGCTCCAAACCGTCCGTCAGTGGATTGAACAGATGATTACGTTTCTCCAGGATCTTCCGGGTGGTGCTGCGACCGGATTGATCGCACCCTTTTTGGAATCACTTTTTCCGTTCCTCCCACTTGTTCTGATCATTTCCGCCAATGCCGCCACTTATGGATTTTGGATGGGTGTGCTCGTCTCTTGGGTCGGAAGCATGCTCGGCTCACTTGTTGTCTTTGCCTGTATCCGTTATTTATTCCGTCGCCCTGTCACGAGGTGGCTTGAACAACATAAAGCCGCTCAACAGTGGATTGAACGGGTTCGCCATATGAGTCCGATTTCGCTCGGTTTTTTCTTTTCCCTTCCGTTCATGCCGGCGTTCATCATTACAGCCATCTCCGCCATGATTCAACTGTCGCTTCGGACGTATTTGATTGCTGCCGGAGCAGGACGACTGATCGTCGTCATCATCTTCTCCTTAATCGGTAAAGAATGGTCGACATTTTTGGAACGGCCGATCCGGCTTGTTTTTCTGTTCCTGATTTTACTCGCCATCTGGGGAGTCAGTCGCGGCGTCGAAGAAATCATCAAGCGCCGTGCCTTGGCACGACGTTCGAAGTCATTACGTGAGCTTGAACAAGAAATCGAGCACAATAACAAATGATTTACCTCTAAAGATACATCCTGATGAAGGGTGTGTCTTTTAATTATGCTGTTTCATCACGCTTTTCTAAGGTTTGAATCCATTTTCCAAAGCAGGACTTTTGAATCATTTTTTGAAATCAATATGTTATTAAAATAACGTTCACATTTTGTTCACCATTGAAAACGCTTACAATTAATTGGTAAGACCAATACTAGTATAATATCTCTGTTTCCCCCTTCTAAATTAGGATAGATTTTCCAAAGTAAGTGTCTCTATAATGAATTTAAATTCATTTTCAAAGGAGGCGTCCCATGCATCAGGTATCCGAAACAGCTAAGACGGAAACAACACGCTCTGCTGAAGCGATTGTCGAAAGTCCATCATTTAAACAATTGATGCGAGAAAAAAAGGCATTCATCTTACCTGCTATTCTATTTTGTCTCATTTTTTATTTTACGTTGCCTATCATGACCAGCTATTTTACCTTCTTGAATCGGCCGTTGCTTGGTGATATTACAGGAGCTTGGCTATTCGCTTTCCTGCAGTTCATCATGACGTGGACGTTCTGTACCCTTTACAGCAAAAAAGCGCGTTCGTTTGATCGGTTGGTCGAACAAATCAAGGAGGAATCGAAATGAACTATACAGCTGTCGCCCTATTCGCCGCGATTGTCGGGTTGACACTCGTCATTACATACTTCGCCGCCCGTAAAACGAAGACGGCAAACGATTTTTATACCGCGGACGGTGGTTTGACCGGTGCCCAAAACGGAATTGCCATTGCCGGCGACTATATGTCAGCTGCTTCTTTCCTTGGAATTGCCGGAATGATTGCCTTGGCCGGATTTGACGGATTCTTTTATTCGATCGGTTTCCTGGTCGCCTACCTCGTCGTTCTTTACCTTGTCGCCGAACCGTTGCGTAATTTAGGAAAATATACGATGGCAGATATGATTGCCGCCCGCTTTAATGCCTCGAAAGTTCGGGGTGTCGCAGCGATGAACTCCATCGTCATCTCCATTTTCTATATGATTGCCCAGTTGGTAGGAGCCGGTGCCCTGATTGAGTTATTACTCGGGATTCCTTATACGACAAGTGTCATCATCGTCGGTATTTTGATGACGGTGTACGTTGTGTTCGGCGGGATGACGGCCACTTCCTGGGTGCAAATCATTAAAGCCATTCTGTTGATGGCCGGAACAGCTGTTATTTCCTTTATGGTATTTGCTAAATTCGACTTCTCAGTCATGAAGATGTTTTCGGAAGTGAAACAAGCAACGCCGCTCGGTGATTCATTCCTGAACCCCGGTAATAAGTTTAAGTTGCCGCTCGATACGATTTCCTTAAACTTGGCACTTGTTCTCGGAACAGCCGGCTTGCCGCATATCTTAATCCGCTTCTTTACGGTTAAAGATGCACCGACTGCCCGGAAATCAGTAGTGTATGCGACCTGGATCATCGGTGCGTTTTATATCTTAACGATTTTCCTCGGCTTTGGAGCCGCGGCTTTCGTCGGAGCAGATGACATCATTGCTGCGAATGCTGCCGGTAACATGGCGGCCCCTCTCCTTGCGCAGGCGCTTGGCGGAGACTTACTGTTCGCCTTTGTTGCGGCTGTTGCTTTTGCGACCATCCTTGCCGTCGTCGCCGGACTCGTTTTATCGGCTGCTTCCGCCTTTGCCCATGATTTCTACAGTCACATCCTGCGCAAAGGACAAGCGACGGAAAAAGAACAAATGACGGCTGCCCGTCTCGCTTCCATTGCCGTCGCACTCGTTTCGATGGTACTGGCGTTATTCGCGCAATCGATGAATGTCGCTTTCCTCGTTTCACTGGCCTTTGCAGTTGCAGCCAGTGCTAACCTGCCCGTCATTTTGCTGACGATTTTCTGGCGCCGTTTCAATACTGGCGGAGCTGTCACAGGTATGGTCGTCGGTCTTTTCTCTTCACTGCTTCTCGTCGCGCTCAGTCCTAACATCTGGGCAGTCGACGGTTCAGCCTTATTCGTCGGGGAAGCGTTATTCCCACTGTCGAATCCGGGAATTGTTTCGATTCCACTTGGTTTTCTAGGTGCGATCATCGGAACACTTGTTACGAAATCGGACGAAGTGGCCGGTAACTTCGAACGTATTCTTGTCAAAGCCAATACCGGTATTGATACAGCAACTGAAGTTGCGGCATCAAAAGAATAATCCCCTTAACGGCTCCTTCAACCCCCTTGAAGGAGCCGTTCCCTTTTACATTTTGCGAAGGGATTGCCATACTAACCGTATGAAAGAACGTGAAAGGAATGTCTCAAATGGAATTTTATTATTTTTTACCGCTCGGCTTTTTCATTGGTATCATCTCCGGTTTCTTCGGAATCGGCGGCGGCATCATCTTAACACCGCTTTTGCTGATTCTCGGTTTTGCCCCGAGCGTCGCCATCGCGACCAGCTTAATGTTGACGCTCGGCTCGACCGTATCTGGTACGCTCTCACACTTGCGCCTTAAAAACGTGGTCTGGCGTGACAGTCTGGTCGTCGGTCTCGTCGGGATCATCGGTTCTACCATCGCAACGCCGATCGTTCTCCGCTTGGAAGAAGTGAACGGTGCCCATCTCGTCATCTCGATCGTCTATATTGGTTTGCTGCTGTATTTCGCCAATAAATTTTTACGTCCCAAAACAACGACCGGATCACAGACCGGTTGGAAAAACCGTTACCTGGCGCTTGGATTCATCGGACTGTTTGCCGGATTCATCTCGTCGTTGCTCGGTGTCAGCGGTGGTTTTATCATCACGCCGCTCCTGGTCGGTATTGCCGGATATGAGTTGAAGCGCGCAGTCGGAACAAGTATTGCTTCTGCCTTATTGATCGTCTTGTCCGGGCTCGTCAACTATACGGTCGCAAGTACCGATGTCGATCTGCTCGTCGGAGTCATGTTGATCATCGGAGCGTTACTCGGTGCACCGATCGGGGCCAAACAATTGGCGCATTTCGACAGCCCGTTCGTCAAAAAATATCTCGGTATTTTTTATCTGACCGTTGCAACAAGCGTTCTTCTTGAGGTCCTTCATTTCAATACGGCTTCACTGATTGTCTTGATTGCCCTCAGTCTTGTCTTCTTGCTGACACTTGTCGTCTACAGTCGTAAACGCTCTGTCCGCCGCTGATTCTTTGTATAATCTCGCCTCCCGACAGTTCCCCGGTAAATCCGGTTAACTGTCGGGAGGTTTTTTGTGTCTGATTTTGACGTGGAGTCGTTTTATATTTTGTTAAAATTTACAACTTACAGGAATTTCTTTGTGCTTGTACACAACCAAAGATATACTTACTTCAATAGGATTTTTTAAATAGAGAAAGAAGGTCTGATTTTTATGTTGGAAGCGACGTATCATTCCCTTGAGGATTTAGCCGAAGCGATTGGTGTCGCACTGAGTGCTCCCATTACGATCGAGGACCGGAATCACCGGTTACTTGCCTACAGCACACACACAGCTGATACGGATCCGGCCCGGATTGCAACAATTATTGGGCGGCGCGTCCCCGAATCGGTCATCGATCAACTGTGGAAAGACGAAGTCATCCAGAATCTTGCTGCGCAAGACGAACCTTTAATCATTTCAGCCCGGACGGGTGTCGGATTGAATGACCGCGTCGCGATTGCAATCAAACAGGACACAGAAATTTTAGGGTATATTTGGTCGATTGCCCGCAGCACTCCCTTTTCGGAAACGGAGTTATCCGATTTAAAAAAAGGAGCGTTGCTTGCCCAGCGCCAGTTGCTCGCGATCGACATGCAAAAGAAACGCCAGGAAGAAAAAACGGAACAATTCTTTTTTGAACTACTGCATGAAGACATGCCCGAATCGGAAATTTTAAAGACCTTCTCTAAGTTACATGTTGCGCCACCCGGAATCAGCCGTCTGATGGTGATCCGGTTTTCAGAAGCCATCACGCCGCGACTCGCGGATCGTTTACGCTATTTGCTGACTATCCAGCAAACCGTCCGACCGCTTTTGTACGCATATGATGAAACTGATTTTATTTTGTGGATCAGCACAAACGATCAAGATGCCCATCATGAACGACTCCAGTTCGATGCGTTCATCCAGTCATTCCGACAGATGCTCGCGGAACGGTTTAATTATACGAACTTCATCTCTGCCAGCAGCGAAGTGTTTACCGGCGTCCAGTCGATTCCGGAACGGTACGAGGAAACCGGCATCGTTCTGCGGTTAAAAGATGCTTTTCCGTTTGAACTTAGTACGGTTACACGATATGAACGTCTTGGTCTGTTTCAACTCTTGCCGATTTTTTCTGAACGGTTGCGCAGAAGAACTGTCCGCTTGGAAGAAATAGAACGCTTGCGTTCCTATGACGAGAAGCATGCCGCTTCCCTTTGCGAGACGTTGGAATGGTTCCTTCATTATGACGGAAACGTCAAACAGGTCGCTTCTCATCTCCATGTTCACCCGAATACGATTTTGTACCGGATGCGAAGAATCGAAGAAGAAGCCGGTATTCGGATGGAGTCGCTTCCGGAACGGGCCCTTCTCTACCTATACCTAAAAGCAGACCGTTATCCTTTGTGATTTTTCACAAAGGATTGCTTGTATTTTTGAAATCGCCGATAAAGTAGAACGCTTTCATTTCTCGTATACTGAAGAAGAAGTGACACACTGTTTGTTTATTCGCGAAAGGGGATCGCATTTATGATCATCGGAGTATTAAAGGAAATCAAAAACAATGAAAACCGTGTCGCGTTAACGCCTGCTGGGGTAGCAGCATTAACGGGTCAAGGACATACGGTCATCGTCGAAACAACTGCTGGTATGGGGAGCGGCTTTACAAACGAAGAGTACACGCAAGCAGGGGCACAAATCATCGAGACAGCGGCTGAAGTTTGGGCGACTGCAGAACTCGCACTGAAAGTGAAAGAACCGGTTGCTTCAGAATATCAATACTTCCGTCCGGAACTGACACTGTTCACATATCTTCACCTGGCTGCAGAACCTGAATTGACACGCGCACTCGTCGATTCAAAAATTACAGCTATCGCATACGAAACGGTCGAAAAAAACCGGACATTACCACTCTTGACACCAATGAGCGAAGTCGCTGGTCGGATGGCATCACAAATCGGAGCGCAGTTCCTCGAAAAACCACACGGCGGCATGGGAATCCTGCTCGCAGGTGTTCCGGGTGTGCGTCGCGGTAAAGTAACGGTCATCGGCGGTGGTGTCGTTGGAACAAACGCAGCGAAACTTGCGGTTGGTCTCGGTGCAGACGTAACAATCATCGATGTCAGTCCGGAACGCCTTCGTCAACTCGATGATATTTTCGGTAATTCCATCAACACATTGATTTCAAACCCGTATACGATCGCAGAAGCTGTCGCTGAAAGTGATCTCGTTGTCGGTGCCGTCTTGATTCCTGGAGCAAAAGCTCCGAAACTTGTCACGGCTGAAATGGTCGAGCGGATGAAACCGGGTTCTGTCATCGTTGACGTAGCGATCGACCAAGGTGGAATCTTCGAAACAGTCGATCGTATTTCGACACACGATGATCCGACATATGAGAAGTTCGGTGTCGTTCACTATGCGGTCGCCAACATGCCAGGTGCGGTTCCACGCACATCGACACTCGCTTTGACGAACGCGACACTTCCTTATGTATTAGAGCTTGCGAACAAAGGCACTCATCGCGCGCTGGCTGAAAACGCCGCTCTTGAAAAAGGTCTGAACGTTGCCCAAGGATTCGTCACGTACGAAGCAGTTGCACGCGATCTTGGATACACGTACAAATCGGTGGAAGATGTGCTTCATCTACACGCTTAAGCCTATCTGATAAAGACAAGAAACAGCCCGTTGCTGAAGCAATGGGCTGTTTCTTGTCTTCTCTTTCCATTATCATGAAGATATCACATGACATAAGGTGGTCTTCACATGATCCATACGTTACAAGCACAATCAAATGAGATTACAATCCCTTTCGCAGAGCTTGATCTGTTGTCGCATTTGACGTCTGAATTTGAACCCAAGCTGTTTCAGCAAAAAATTGAACGCCTGCACCAGTTGGACCCTGGGCATCCGCTTCCCGGGATTGCCAAAGCCTATGCTTTCTTTCACGAACAAAACTTTTCAGCCGCACGTCGACAACTTGAACAGGCACGTTCCGAAACCGGTGATCATGTCCGGGCGCACCTGCTGCTCGGTTTGATGAGTGAAGTCGAAAATTTTCAACATGAGGCCGAACGGCATTTCCTGGATGCGTTGTCGCTTTTTCCGGAGGAGCCGAGTGTGCATCGTCATTTAGCCGTTCATTATCACGAACGGGAATTTTTCGGCGAGGCCGCGTCTCATGCACTCCAATACCTGAAAAAAATCGGTCCCGGTGGAGAAGGGACCTTGATGACCATCGATATGATGCAGTCGATGCCGGGGCATGATGAACATGTGCTGGAGTCTCTTTACTCATTGCTGTTCGAAATTCCGGAACACCACCACGATATGGTGTTCCATTCGATCGCCGCCAACAATGCGGAAATGCGTTATGAGTTATTCCATCAGGCACTGGACGGCGAACCGGATGAAGCAACCGTCTTTCGGCTCGATTCCATGCTTTCCCTGATGGTCGAACACAGCATGTGGGCAGCCGTCTACGATCAGACGAAAGACCGGATGTGTCGGACCGTTTTTGATACGCTTTGCCGTGACTTGACGTATCGCCATGCCGGAATCCGGTCCATTCCGCTCTACCTGACGATCCGGTCCCGGTATTTCATGCGTTGTCTGTTGCACCGTTCGTAATTCACAGGGCGAATGCGACAAGAGCTCCGATCGTCAGCGGAATCAACAGGTTATCGGTATCCCGGTAAGAGACCGCTTCAATCAAGGCCGCAATGTTGGCCAGTAAAAAACCGTAACTGACGGCAAGCCAAGCCGGTTCTTCATACAATAGGAAGGTCACTGTCAACACGAGAAACGAGGCGAGAAACATCGCGATGCTACCTTCGAACGAACGACGGATTTTTCCGCGGGTGTAGAATGTTTTCCCAAAGCGTTTTCCGACGAGGGCGGCTAATCCGTCTCCCCAGGCAAGGACCATACTTCCTGCGACAAGCGCCATCGGTTCCTGTTCGAAAAAGAACAGAACCAGCAGGGCCAAGGCCATCGGGTAATACACTGTTCCATACGAAACCCGTTCCACCTGATTCATCCGCCCGGTCCCTCGTTTCAATGTAATCCAATTGATCAGTGTGAAAAAAAGCAGCGGTGTGATGGCGACATACCAATGCTCCATCCAAGCGAGGGCTAAAAACACCCAGTGCCCGACCGCGATATGAATCCACTTCCGTATCGTCTCGGGTTGCATCTGCAATTTTTTTCCCGTCCATTCGAGAAGGGCTAAGACGATTCCAACGATGACGATTGTTCCGACTGCAGCAATCCACTCCATACGAATCCCCCTTTTTTGATAGTTTCATTGTACTTCGTTCAATTGGCGTTTGCTCTTTCGAACCTTCATTTGTTAACATAAGGTCAAATGACGTTCTAGAGAGGAAGTATTCTGCATGTATGATGCTCAAGCAGTACAAACGTTATCCAGTTGCCTGCTTCGTTTGAAAGAAGGCAAAGGAATCGGGACACTTGTGTCAGAAGATGAAGCCGATCTGCCGAAAGTAATGACCCGTCTCAAACAGTTCGATCCTTCCAAAAACGGTTTATCCATTAATGAAATCGTTCACCTTGCCAATGCATTGATCGGGGAACATATGTCGGCAACGACGATTCAAAATTGGACGAAGCGCGAAGTCCGTGACATCATCGGCGTTCCGCACCGGGGTAAGAAGTATTCCATTAACCAGGCTGCCATCATTTACTTACTGGATGATTTAAAGCATTTGTTTTCACTGGAGGAAACACGTGAATTATTGACGATTGTCTTCAAAAATCCAAACATTGATGAAGATGATTTAATCAGTCCGCTTGACTTCTATCTTGTGTATACACAACATGCGGAAACAAGCGGTCCGATCGAGTTGACGGAAAAACGCTTGAGACGGTCCTTAGAGCGCATCAACGCCTACCGCCCTGAAACTGTCCACGTTCTCCAACTGTGCCTCTATGCGCGCCGTATATCGCATCTGACGCACGAAGCGAAGCAACGTCTTCAACATGTCTTACAAACTTAATAAAAAAAGATGTCCGGTCATCATCGATGGCCGGACATCTTTTTTATTTTAGACTGCTGTAAGTGACTTGTAGTTGACGTTATTCGTCAGGCTCTTTAGAACCGAGAGTAATTCGTACATCGAAAGCTTATCCGCATCTTTGACGAGACGGTATTCATCGCCGTCTTGCAGCAATTCTGCGACGACTTCTCCCGCTGAACTCCGTACTGAGAATTTTCCTTTTGTCAGGTCGAAGGAAATGGTGTACGTACCTCGTTCGTAAACGTTGTACTCACATTTCTTCGAGAAGAGTGAAAATTTCTCACGCATTTGACCTACTTCTTGACCATCGTGGTTCATCACGACCCATTTCTTGCATGTCGGGATGAACTTACCAAACGCTACCCCTCTACCTTCACCATTCATTACTTGAACACGACCTGTATCGTCGTGTTGAACCGCCCCAATCATTTGGTGGGATTCATCATAAATCGCGGCATGACCTTGCGAAAAAACGCAACCCTGCACATAGACAACTTTGCGCAACAGAAATTCTCCTCTCACTGCTAAAAAGTGCTGGTATTTCGTCCCCAGTATATTTAGACATTCCGTATAATTTTGATTTTCTTTATCTGACTGATATTTCGTTAACGAAAATGATTATTGCACCGTTTGAACAAATTGACAACCCCCTTTTGTCGACAATCATTCGACAACATTAGCGAAAGCCAATTTCATGAGCAAATTCCAGTAATTCGTTCCGATCAATCAACCGAACCTGATTCGGTTCTGCCAGACGATACGCGGCTTCCGTATAGGTCGAGTTCGTCACGACCCATCCTTCATCCATACCGTAAAACGGGACGGCCGCCGCCACTTGTTGAACGGCTTCGAGTCCTACGACCGAACCATATCGTTTCGCTTGAATCGCAATCCTATACCCTTGTGCGTCTTCAATCAATAAATCTGCTCCGAAATCACGTGAGGCCGGTGTCAACTCGACACGATACCCGGCTTTTTCAAAAAGCTCGACCAACCATTCCTCAAACTCTCGTCCTTCCATCCGGTCCAGCCGATTGGCGAGTGACGGTGTCAGGAAGGAAAGGATTAAAAAGAGTGTACACCCTACTATACTGACAATCAAGATTAAAGGTTCCCAAGAACTCGAAAAAAAATAAGCAGCGGCTCCCCCGCCTCCTGCAAATAAGAAGGCAATCATTCTTCGTTTCGTATGTGTTTGCATCGTTTTGTTCCGCCCTTCCGAGTCCGCTCGTCGGTTTACGTGTCACACCCGTCCGTAGTCGGATTCGTTCTCTATATTCATCATACTAAATTCGTGCCTGTCTTGCGTAAGTGATAGGAACGACGTCATGGGATGGAGAATATATAGAGAATACGTCACCTTACTGACTTTTTTGTACACATTCGTCTACCGCTCATTTCTTTTAAGGAGGCAGCTCATGGCAGAACATTCATCTCCTTCTTCCAGCAGAGTCATCCATGCAACGTTGCGCGCTCTCGAAGAGCCTGTCGTGTTAGTGGATCGACTTGGTATCATCGACTTTGCGAACCCTGCATTTCATAATCAGTTCCAGCTGTCATCAGCTGATACATCGCTTTCTTCATTCTTCTTACTGGAGGATACACTTTTCCCGATTTCAAGCCGGATTCAAGTCGTCTCGCTTCCATACACGTTGACGATTTCTCCGGTCGAGCAGACGGATTTCTTTTTAGTCACGATCAAGTCACTTGATCTCCACCAACTATTGAATTCAACGATTGATGCCGCGATTCTCGTGACAGATCCGGATTTCCGCATCACCGCCATCAACGAGACAGCCGGCACGATGTTCGGCGTCGATCCCGCTGCGCTGCCTCAGGAGATGACACCGATCTCGATTCATGATCCGGAAGAATTCCAACTCCGGAAACAACATCTTGAACAGTTAAATCTAAAAAACTTGTCCGATGAAGATATTCTCTTGTTACACGGACGGGATACAGAAAATGACTGGACGTATCACCGGACAGACGGTTCTTATTTCTACGGCCGCCTGTATATGACGCGTCTCCAAAATGGCGGTTTCTTTTTATTCATCACGGATATCAGTTCTCAAAAGCAAGTCGAGCTGCATCTCGCGAAAAGTGAACGGCGTTTCCGTCTGATTGCCGAATCGGTTCTTGAAGCCGTCATCTTTCATGATAACGGCTTCATTCTCGATGCGAACCGGGCGGCGGAAATTATTTTCCGGACCCGACTCGAACTGATGAAAGGTCATCAGATTCTCGACTTTATCCAACCCGAGTTTCAGAACTCCGTCACTCAGCGAATCATGAAGCATCATGAAGAACCGTATGAAGTCATCGGGCGGCGGGCGGACGGCACTTCTGTCGAAATTGAAGTCTTTCCCCGTGAAATAACCTACGAAAAGACCCGGATGCGCGTCGCCGTCGTTCGCGACATGACCGAACAAAAGAAAATCGAAAAGATGTTAGAACGTGAAAAAAATGCCATCATGCGCCAACGCGATATTACACAGTCGATTCTCCAAGCTTCCAATGAAGGTTTTTTACTGACCGGGGAAGACGGCAGTTTTACCTATATGAACGTCAAAGCACGCAAGCTGCTGGATGTACCGGGTATCGCGCCAAGTAAAATCCAGGAACGGATCAGCATGATTCCGAATCTCGATTTAGCGACACGGTACGCCATGCTGCAGCAGGTCGAGGAATTGTTGGCAGGGAAACATTCCGAAATCTCCTTCCGCTTCACCTTGCAGCAACCGGATGAATCCGGTCATCATTACTTTGAATTTTATGCGACCTCGATCAAAAAAGAACGGAGCCGCTTTTCACGACACGGCTTCCTGTTCGTCTTCCGTGACCGGACGGAAGAACAGAAAATGGATCACGTCAAAGATGAACTGATCAGCACCGTCTCCCATGAATTACGGACACCGCTCTCATCTATCCTTGGTTTCATGGAACTGTTGCGTTACCGGCAACCGACACCTGAAAAAACGACGCGGTATGTGGAAATCGTCCATGAAGAAGCGAAGCGCCTGACGAATCTTCTCAATGATTTCTTAGACATCCAACGCATGGAAGGCGGCAAACAGGATTATGCCTTTAAACCATTTTCGTTACGCCAATTGTTGGAAGAAACGATCGAAACCTTCGGGGAGACAGCAGAGATTCATACGATCCATGCTGTGACGGACGATGACCCGATCCTTATTTTTGCCGATGAAGACAAGGTCAAACAAGTCATCATCAATCTGTTGTCCAATGCCATTAAGTATTCCCCTGCCGCTGATCATATTGATGTCCGTTTGGAAAAAACAGCAGATCAGGCCATCTTAAGCGTGACAGATTACGGCATCGGCATTCCGCCCACCGCTTTTGATAAATTATTCACGAAATTTTATCGCGTCGATAACTCCGCCGTCCGAAAAATCGGCGGAACCGGCTTAGGACTAGCTATTTGTAAAGAAATCATCGAATCTCACGGAGGCGCCATCTCCGTCGAATCGGAGTTAAATCAAGGATCGACGTTCACGATTGTATTGGAGCTGGATCCACGAAAGGATTTTGAGAAAAAATGACGCGAACTTATCTGATGACAGGATTCCCCGGATTTTTGGCAACGAAGCTGATCGAACGTTTAGCTTTGGTTCCTGAACAAATCGACTGCTTTTATCTGTTGCATCTTAAACATGAATACGCGAGCGCCGTCTCGCAGAAGGAACAGTTTTTACGGACGACGTCGCTCAAGGAAGAACAGCTGATTTTAATTGAAGGCGACATTACGAAAGAGGGGTTGGGTTTGCCCGAGTCCATCCGGAAGGAGCTGGTAAGTCGCGTCACTCATCTCTTCCATCTGGCTGCTCTTTATGACTTGGCGACTGCTTACGCTACTGCCTTTCGGATTAACGTCACCGGCACCTCGAATGTGACGCGCCTTGCCCATACATTCGTCCACCTGGAACGTTATGTCTATTTCAGTACGGCTTATGTTTCCGGTCTCCGGATCGGAACGATTTCTGAAAACGAGTTAACACATCAGGTCGACTTTAAAAATGCCTATGAAGAAACGAAATATTTGGCAGAAGTACGATTCCGTGAAGAAGTCGGAACGTTACCCTATACGATCATCCGGCCCGGAATCGTCGTCGGACATTCCCAGACCGGTGAAACCCCGAAGTGGGATGGTGTGTATTTTGTTCTGAATGCGCTACGGCTGCTCCGTCCTTTTGCCCCGTTACCGTATGCCGGACGAGCAAACGCACTCGTCAATCTTGTTCCGTATGATTACGTCGTCAATGCGACGACGTATCTCAGTCATGCGCCAGCCGGCATCCGGACGACGTATCACCTGACCGATCCGTTCCCGCATGGTGCCCGCGCGATTTACGAGATGCTGCACGTCGTCTATCACGGTTCATATCCGAGAGGTACTGTTCCGTTTCGACTGGTCACGTCTCTTCTCACACCGCGGATCGCGAAACGCCTGCAGATGCAACGGCAGACACTCGATTACTTCGCCCATCCGGCCCGATATGATACGAGTAACGCCTTACGTGATTTGGACGGAACGGGTATCATCTGTCCGGATTTAGCGGAACTGATTCCCCGCCTTGTCACCTATTACAAAACAAAACATCCGCAGACAGGAGAACCCGTATGAATGTTTTAATAACAGGTATGAACGGAACGGTCGCGCCCGTTCTCGCAGACGTCTTCCGTTCCCATCACTACGATATCACCGCCTGGGACCGGTCCGTCGTCTCTACGACTGATTCTGCCGTCATGGAAGCGTTCATCGATCGTGTTCAACCCGACCTCTTGCTGCATATCGGGATGGGTCCGGCTGAATTCGCCGAAACACTTGCACGACTGTCGTTCGAACGAAACATTCCGTTTCTTTTTACAAGCACGGCTTCCGTCTATTCCGACGAACAAAAAGGACCTCATGATCCTGCAATCGTCCCTGCAGCAACGGATGAGTACGGAGCTTACAAACGAACGTGCGAACGGCTGATTCAAGCGGTCAATCCCGATGCCTACATCGTCCGGATTGGTTGGCAGATTGGGCAGGCAGCCGGCTCCAATAATATGATTGATTATTTGGAACGCCATGCTATCGCAGGTCCAATTCCCGCCAGCACACAGTGGTATCCTTCCTGTGCTTTTCTAGAGGATACGGCCCAGACGCTTTATACGATCGTCACGACGTATACTCCCGGTCTCTATTTGGCAAACGGAAATGCAAGTCATTCCTTTTTTGACATCGTGACCGCTTTGAACATCCTGCATGGGTCGAAGTGGCACATTACTGAAGATAACAGTATGACGCGCGACGATCGGATGACCGACTCACGGGTTGTCATCCGACCAATTTCAGAACACCTGTCCTTCGTTCATTAAAAAAGTGTCGTCCGTCCCATAAAAAATGGGAGAGACGACACTTTTTTAACCATTCCCGGAAAATCAGCCAATCAGCATATTTTCTTTCGGATAACGAATCAAACGATCGTGTTGAGCGGCAAACGTAAACAGAATCGTTAACGATCCGACACGTCCGAGTAACATCATAAACATGATCAAGGCTTTCCCGAAGTCGTTTAATTCCGCCGTGACATTCAACGACAGACCAACTGTCCCGAATGCGGACACCGTCTCGAAAAACAGACCGACAAAGGAGAGATTCGGTTGGGACAAAGCAAGCAACGTCGTCACGAGAGCGATGAACAACAGACTGAACACGGCGATGGCGTAAGCTTTTTGAATTGCCTGCGGCCGGACAGTTCGCCGCATCAAGACGGTTTCCCGTTGTCCGCGCAGGTACGTCCAGACGTTTTTCAAGATGACCGCTGCCGTCGTGACCTTGATTCCGGATCCTGTCGAAGCAGAACCTGCCCCGATATACATCAAGACCATCATCAAGCCGATTGATAACGGGACCATCGTCGTTAAATCGATCGTTTGGAACCCTGCCGTCCGCGTCGTAACGACTTGGAAGAAGACGATGTGCAATGCTGCAAAAAAAGATTTATCGTGAAGCGATCCGAGATGTGATACCCACTCATAAATCATCATCGCAAGAACCCCAAGACCGTTGATGACGACAAGTGATAAGAGCATCAATTTCGAATGTAAGGAGATCTTCTTGAAATTCCGTTTAGCCGATATATCCGCGATGACGGTAAAACCGAGTCCACCGATCATCAGTAATGCTGAAATCGTCAGGATGAACGTCGTATCCTGTTGAAAACCGACCAGATTATCGCCCCATAACGCAAAGCCCGCATTATTGAAGGCCGATACAGCATGGAACAATCCGTAATACAAGGACTTACCGAACGTGTACTTATATTGAATGAACAGATCAAGCGCAATCAACAGCATCCCGATCAATTCGACGACGACAGTCGTCAGAATAATGTTCCGGGCCAGACGGATCGTACCGCCCGGACTGTCGAGATTAAACATCTCTTGAATGATGATGCGTTGCCGGATTCCGATCTTCCGTCCTGTTACGCTCAACAGGACAAGCGCAATCGTCATGAACCCGAGTCCCCCGACCTGAATCAGCAGCACCATAATGATTTGTCCCAACAGATTAAAGGATTCGGCAATATTGACCGTCGAAAGACCGGTGACCGTCCCGGCCGAAGTCGCGACAAACAAACAGTCGATGAACGGTATGTCCTGACCGTCCTGTTGAGCAATCGGTAACCACAGTAAAAATCCACCCAATAAGATGGTCAACGTAAAACCGGTCGCGATAAAACGGGCCGGTTTATCGAATAACTGATGATAAATCAGTTCCCCGAACCGTCCGAACTTCGCGAGCCGCGAACGTCTTTTATGAGAAAACATATTCGTACTCCTCCTAGATGAAATGACCCAATTGCATCTATCATACTCCCTCAAAAACATTTGTTCTATTTAAATTTTGAATCTGCTAAACGTTTTCGTTTTTTTTTGGTAAAATAGATAAAAGTCGACGTTTAATCATAAAAGGAGGTTGAGGGAAACAGTGGACCCTAGGACGGCTGACCATTCGATTGAAGATGTCTCGCGAAGGCTTGAACGCCAATCGCAATGGATGCCCGCACAGTTATATTATCAATTCGAGGAGTTATTATCGCTGCATGTGGATCAATCAATTCTAAACGAATTGTATATTGCATTAAAAAAATACGATGTATTAACCGATATAGAGCGTGACGAACGAAACGAAAGCATTCAATTGCTGATCGACGAAAACGGCGCGTGATTCTCGGTTTTTGGATTTCCGAGCAGAAGACGCCCTCTTCTGCTCTTTTTATTTTTCGTTCACGATTGGACAACATGAGGAAAGGTGGCACAACTGAAATGGATATCGTGTCGATTATTGGTATTATACTGGGGCTCATCACCTTAGTCGGAGGAATGATTTTAAAAGGGGCCTCCCCGATTGCATTGCTGAACCCTGCAGCACTTGTCATCATTTTTGTCGGTACAGCGGCAGCAATCATGATCTCATTTCCAAAAGAACGTTTAAAGATCATCCCGGCTTTGTTTAAAGTCATTTTCTTTGAGCAACAACTGATGACGAAACAAACATTGCTCCAACAATTCCTGACCCTTTCGACACAAGCCCGAAAAGAAGGTTTGCTGTCGCTTGAGACGGCACTCGAAGAAGTCGATAATGCGTTCATGCGCCGTGGTGTCATGATGGTCATCGACGGTCAGCCGTCGGAATATGTCGAAGATGTCATGACGCGTGACCTTGAAAACATGACCGAACGACATCATGCAAATGCCAATATCTTCACGCAGGCCGGTACATATGCCCCAACGCTCGGGGTACTCGGAGCCGTCGTCGGACTTGTCGCCGCGCTGTCTGATTTATCCGATATCGAAAAGCTCGGACATGCGATTTCCGGTGCCTTCATCGCAACGCTGTTCGGGATTTTTACAGGATACGTCCTCTGGTTCCCGTTCGCAACAAAATTAAAGCAAAAATCAGCGACTGAAATTCAACTGTATGAAATGATGATTGAAGGGATTTTATCGATCCAGAACGGAGAATCGCCTAAAAACCTGGAGGATAAGTTACTTGTCTATCTGACACCGAAGGAGCGTGCGACGTATGAAACGGAAAAAGAAGCCGCATGACGAACACATTTCCGAAGGCTGGCTGATTCCTTACGCCGATCTCCTGACGCTGTTACTGGCCTTATTCATTGTCCTGTTCGCTTCGAGTAACGTCGATGCCGTCAAGCTGAAAGCGATGTCCCAATCGTTCAGCTCCGTCTTTAACGGCGGCTCCGGCATGATTACGAACAGTTCCTTATCGACCTCACAAGAAGAAGAGGACTCGAAAAAGACGGATGCCCGGACGAAAGCACAAAGCTATGAAATTGCTGAACTTGAAAAAATCAAGGAAGAAGCCAATGACTACATCAAACAACAGAAGCTTGAGAAGGACATCAAAGTCGAGGTTACGAATGAAGGGCTTGTCTTCACCATTCGCGACCGGGCTCTCTTCTCCCCTGCCCAAGCAGATGTCAAAGGTGACGCGATTCAAATTGCCCAAGGCATGAGTAATCTGCTCGTCAAAGCGGGACAGCGTCAAATTCAGGTGTCGGGTCATACCGATAATATTCCGATCAATACCGTTCAATATCCATCGAACTGGGAACTCAGTGCAGAACGCGCCATCAGTTTCATGCGTGCTCTTCAGCGGAATCCAAAACTGGCCCCTAAACGATTTACAGTCAGCGGCTACGGCGAGTATCAACCGATTGCTTCGAATGATACGGAAAGCGGCCGCAGTCAAAATCGCCGGGTCGAAGTCTTGATCCGTCCGCTGATTGATATCAAGGCACAAAATGTCCTCGATGAGACAAAGGTCAAACCATAATATCCACTCACTAATCAAAACAGGCCCACTCCGAAAAAAATCGGAATGGGCCTGTTTTAACGTGCTGTTTAATAATATGGACGAATCATCACATACACGATGACACCCGTCAGACTGACATATAACCAAAGCGGCATTGTAAAACGGGTCCACTTTTTATGTTTCTCAAAGTTTTGATTCAAGGCATGAGCGAGTGACATCAAGACGAGCGGGACGATAATCGCCGCCAAAATGATATGCGAAATGAGAATAAAGAAGTAGACGGGACGGACAAATCCTTCGCCGCCGAATTTCGTTGATTCACTGACCGCATGATACGTCACGTACGAAATCAAGAATAACGTCGTCGTCGTGATGGCACCGCCGATGAAACGACGGTGATTGATCCGGTTGCCCCGGCGAATCGAAATCCAGGCACCGAGCAACAGCATAAAGGTAAAGCTGTTAAAGATCGCGTTTAAAAAAGGAAGCAGCGTCCAGTCAAACCCGTCACCGACCTGAACAGGCGGTGCAAAAAACAACAGTGCGACCAACAGATTGATGACGAGCGTCAAGAGGATGACGACCGGAACGAAATTACGTTTTTTAGCAGATTGTTGCATGTATTATTCTCCTTGTTTCCAATCAAAGTATCGTTTTAACCATTTTGGCAATGGACCGTCAAACAGACGTTCACGCCAGTAAAGATCGGCGGCACGCTGGACGGCTGCTCCCCGGATCGGGTACGGATGCACGACACGTGACAGCTGACCGACTTTATCTTTGCGAGCCATCGCATACACGACTTCCTGCATCCATTCACCGGCCTGTTCGCCGATGGCATGGGCACCAATCAATTTCCCGCGTTTATCGGCAATCAGTTTGACACGCCCTTCTGTCCGGCCGTTGATGACAAACCGGTCGACTTCATCCAGTCCGGTTTCGTAGACTTTGATGTCGCTGTACTTTTGACGGGCTTCTTCTTCCGTCAGTCCGAGGTGGAACAGTTCCGGTGTCGTAAACGTCACCCACGGAACGGCACGGTAATCCGGTTTGGTCCGTAAACCGAACAGAGCGTTTGTGACGACGGTTTTTCCTTCAAGACCTGCGACATGCGTAAACGGTAACGATTGAATCGTATCACCGACCGCAAAGATATGACGTTGATTCGTCCGAAGTGAACCGTCAACTTGAACATAACCTTTTTCAACATGGACGCCGGCACGGTCGAGACGTAACGCATCAATCCGCGGCTTGCGACCGACCGCAACGAGGACGGCATCCGTTTCAATGACACGGGACTCTTCACCGGTTTTGACCGTAACTTCGATTCCTTTTGCCGCTTTACGGACACTTGTCACCGTCGTATCCAAATGGAGCGTCAATTCCTGTTCAATTTGCCGTTGTAACACTTCGACCATACTGCGGTCTTCTTTCGGCATCAGTGATTTGGCACCTTCAATCACGGTTACTTCCGTTCCGAGATGCGCATAAGCTTGCGATAATTCAAGGCCAATCGCACCGCCGCCGATAACGAGTAATCGTTCCGGACGTTCCGTTTGTTCAAAAATCGTCTCATTCGTTAAGTACGGAATCGTATCGAGACCCTCAATCGGTGGAATAATCGGCTGTGATCCGGTCGAAATCGCGAATTTCTCTCCGACGACCAACTGCCCCGCCACTTCCACTTCATTGGCACTCAAGAAACTGGCTTCACCGATATAGACATCCACGCCTAAATCCTTAAACCGTTTTGTTCCGTCATGCGACTGGATGATGTTCCGGGCACGGTCAACGCTTGCTTTCGTCTTGCTGTAGACCGCTTCCCCGTTCAACGTCACATTGTATTTGGCGGCTGTCTGCTTCATGACATGAACATCGTGTGCCGCTTCAATCAATGCTTTTGACGGGACACAACCGTAATGCAGGCAATCACCGCCGAGATGCGTATGTTTTTCAATTAATGCGACGTGTGCGCCGAGACTGGCAGCCCCTGCTGCAATCGTCATTCCAGCTGCTCCGCCGCCGATTACGACCAACTGATAACTTTTCATCGGGAAGCCTCCTTATAGCGTGCCGAGATGTCTTCCATTCGTTTGCGGTTGACGCCCCAGTCGGAATAGCCGACGCGGGAAGCTGAACGGAAATGGATTTGTTGAGAAGACTCGTCGAAGTAAAATTCAACATCATCTTTAAAACGAAACACTTTACTCAAGAAGATGGCATGAATGTACGTCGAATCTTCTTTGACTACTTTCACCCGCTCAAGACTTTGAAGAATCCGCATGATTTGAAATTTTGATTCTGCTAGATTTCCGTGAAAAGGTAAAGGTGTCATCTTCAACGCTTCTTTATCCGTCTGTGTCGATACCGCGTTCGGTTTCCCTGTGAGCGGACTTAATTTGCCGTTCGATACGCCAAGTGCCATGACTGATTCCTCCATTCGTTTTGTCTTGCTGTGAATCATGATTCTGATTTTACTTTACCAGTTCAGTTTCGAAAGCGCTTCTCATTTGACTTTCCCGTTATGCTTTCGTGACCGGCAACAGGATGGTCGCAATGGCTCCGCCTTCCGGTTGGTTATCGATGAACAATTTCCCTTCATGGGCTTCCACCAGTTCCCGGCAAATCGCCAGTCCGAGTCCTGTTCCACCTTTCCCTTTTTGGACCTGATAAAACTTCTCCGTCACGTGGCGGAGATGATTTTTCGGAATCCCGGGACCTTCATCGCTGAAGGATAAAAAGAGGACACGTTCCGAACGGACAAGACGGATCGTAATTTCACCGTCAACCGGCGAAAAGCGGATTGCATTGTCGAGCAAATTCAAAAAGACCTGTTTCAAACGGTTCTCATCATATAAACCGACGACCTGTGCCGGTAATTTCCGGATGATCCGGATGTTTTTCTCCTCCAGCTTTTGCCGGAGTTGCGCCGTCACCGTCTCGATGACTTCCGTCAGATTCACTTCCTGCCGGTACAGAACTAAACGACTCGTTTCGAGCTTTGAAAAATCCAGTAACTGTTCGACGAGGGAAATCAGGCGTTCGGTTTCGGAATGGATGATCCCCATTCCGAGCGAGGCTTCTTCCGGCAATCGTTCCGGCTCTGCGAGCAACGTTTCACTCCACCCTTTGATCGAGGTCAAAGGTGTTCGCAACTCATGCGAAATACCGGAAATGAACTCATCTTTTAACGTTTCCTGTTGTTTGATCTGTTGTCCCATATAGTTGATCGTCCGGGCCAGCTCCCCCAGTTCAAACGTATACTCTTCATTGACTTTGACATCATAATGCTGTTTGGCAATTTGATCGGACGCACCGATGACTTCCTGAATCGGACGAACGATCGACGATACGAGACGGGACGAATAAATGTAGGCCAGTCCCCAAATGACGACACCTAACAGGAGAATCGCCAAACAAATTTCAATGACCCGCTGATCGATTTTCGCAAGCGACGTCGTATAACGCAGTGCTCCCGTCGTCTGTCCGAAAGAAACAATCGGTTCCGTCACTTCAAGCAGATGTTCCCCTGTCGTCGGATCATCATAACGTTTCGTGATTGTTCCCCCGCTCAACAGACGGGTCACTTCCTGTTTCGTCATGTTTCGTTTTGAGACGAATCCCGTCGACGAATAGCGGGGAATCCCCTTCGCATCTAGGACTTCGATTTCTGCATCCGTGTAGGCATAGGAATCGAGTACGTCATGAATCGTCGCCTCTGAATCTTGAAAATCATAGGCAAGACCGCTGTTCGCAAATAAGACGGCACTGGCATTCGCATGTCGTTTCAAGACATCGGTCGCCGTCACATAATAATAGTTATACGTCACGAAGGATAAGATTCCGATGACGAGCAGCACCGTCACCGTGATGATCGTCATGAACCGCATCAAAATCTGTCGTTTCATTTTTCGTTACGCCACTTATAGCCATGACCCCACAACGTCTCGATGAATTGGGGTTCCGCTGGATTTTCTTCGATTTTCTGACGCAACCGGCGAATGTTGACGTCGACCGTCTTACGATCTCCGAAATAATTTTCGCCCCACACCGCATCGAGCAACTCATCCCGCGACATGACTTGATCTTCATTTTTGATGAAATGGCACAACAAATCATATTCCGTCGGTGTGACTTCGACATCGACTCCTGCTTTTTGCACCCGCTTCGCTCCGAGATCAATCCGAAATGGTCCGGAGACCAGTTCACGCGGTTGTTTCCGGCGGCGGAGCGTCTCGACCCGGCGGAGCAGGGATTGAATACGTGCCAACAGTTCAGCCGGACTGAACGGCTTCGCAATATAATCATCCGCCCCGACGCTGAGTCCCATGACTTTATCTTCTTCGCGCGTTCGCGCAGTCAGCATGATGATGCCGACAACTTCATCTTTCGAGCGGGCCTGTTCGCAGACCGCGAATCCGTCGACTTCGGGCATCATGATGTCGAGCAGCAGGATATCGAACGTCTGCTGTTCAAAATAGTCCAGTGCTTCCCGTCCGTTCTCCGCTTCAATCACTTCATATCCTGCACGTTTTAAATTAATGACGATGAAACTGCGAATCGCATGTTCATCCTCGGCCACTAATATTTTAGTCATCTTATTTTCCTCCTGCTTTTTCCTTTATTCCACGAGTGCTACGTTGGCAGCGTACTCTTCATAGGATTGATTGGTCGAGATGACATACACGTAATCAATGCCTTCTTTGATTTTTTTCTTGCGATGACTGGCGATGTATTGCGTCTTCGGAATGATTTCGAGCTCAAAATCAATCGTCCCGGTATCCCGGTTGATGAACCGGACCCGGTTGTCCTTTTTCTCAATCGTTTCACGCGTCGCCCAGTTTGCCGGGAAACGCATCACGAAATTGTATTCGAGATCGATGTATTGCTCTTCCCGAAGTTCAAAGCCGCTTTCGAGAAATGGTTGCACGTCGGCGCCATTCCAAGCGTAATATGCCGTAATCCGCGGTTTTTCTTCGGCCGCGCGTCCGATGCTTCCGTCAGGCGTATATTGATGCGCAAATTCGATGACACCGTCCTGATCGACATCTTTCGGGAACGTATACATCGGCTCGACGATTTCTGATGTCTCACCCCAACGGACGGGTGTCAGCCGGGTTTCTTCAAGCTGAAAGACCAGCAGATGCATCTTGGCTTCACGGGTAAAGGAGACGAATACCCCTTTTTTCTTGGCCGGATTGACGGTATCGATTTCAAACAGGTCATGATCCGCAAACAAATCACCGTCTTTGACCGGCAGTGTGATGTCTTGCCGGTTGGTCGGATTTAAGGCTTCTTCATAATATATGAGTTCTGTCGTCTGTTCTTTTTTGAGCAACACCATATCCTGACGTCGATCCTGATTCAAATCGGCAATCGTCAATCGATCATATGTATCGATTTTCGTAACGTGAATCGATGGCTTCATCAAATCTTTCAGGAGATAAACGGTATTCTTTTCAAGACTCGTCACACCAATCATCAGTTGATTCGACTTTTGGGATTCATCCAGGATGACATGGAGTTGGTCAATCGATCGGCCTGTCGCAATCGGCTGGCTGACACGCAACACCCACTTCTTTTTCAGGCGTTCATGTACCAACACTCTGATTTGAAATGCTCCCTGATGTTCAATCCGGTAAAACGTAATGGCTTCGTCCCGCCCATCCCGGTTTAAATCAATCAATTCATACAGCCTGGAAATGGATTGATTACGCGGCGCCACGATTTCCGCCTCTGTCGGCAAATCGGTATCAATTCTTGCTTTTAATGACTTTTCCCATTCCGGTAAAGCCGGGTGCTCCAGCAAGGAAGCAGGATGAGGCAGTGTAAGACCACATCCGGCCAAATATAGGGTCGATAAGAAAATTATAAAATATTTCATCAGACTTAAATCCTTTCCATACATGCTCTTCTCAAACTTTATCACACTCTTTCAAGCGAGAGTATATTGTGGAAGAAGAGTCAACTTGTTAAGATGTAACAGATATTCGAAAGGGGTTTATATTTATGGCTTACGAAATGATTGTACTTGATCTTGACGATACATTATTGACGAGCGACCACACGATTTCTCCAAAAACAAAACAATCGTTACTCGATGCACAGCGTCGCGGAAAAAAAGTCGTGCTCGCGAGCGGCCGTCCGACTTACGCGATGATTGATTTGGCAAAAGAGCTCGAACTTGCCCGCTACGGCAGTTATATTCTGAGTTTCAACGGGGCTTCGATCATCGACTGTAAAACAAACGAGTCCCTGTTCTCCAGTACCCTTCTTCCGGAAACCGTACATCGCCTTTACGATTTAAGTAAACGTGAAAATATCGATATCCACACATATGTCGGGCACGAGATTTTTACGGAACGGGCTAACGAATTTTCGACGATTGAAGGCGAACTGACAGGAATGGATGTCATCACGGTTCCGGACTTCAAGGCAGCCATTACAGAACCGGTCGTCAAGTGTTTGATGCTTGCGGAAGAAAATCGTTTGGCGGAAGTCGAGCTGAAACTTCAGCTTGAGTTAGCCGGTGAGCTCGCCGTCGCCCGCTCCAAACCGTTTTTCCTCGAATTTACGGAGGCCGGCGTGACGAAAGGAACAAGTCTCGCGTTGCTGGCTGAACGCCTCGGGATCAAACAGGCAGATGTCATCGCATGCGGAGACGGCAACAATGATTTATCGATGATTGAATGGGCCGGTCTTGGTGTTGCCATGGCAAATGCTGCCGATACCGTCAAAGAAAAAGCCCAGTACATGACTGCCTCTAATGATGAAGACGGCATTGCCCTCGTCATCGAAAAATTCATGATGGACTGAACAAAAAAACCAATCCACTCCATTGTTGTCGGAGTAGATTGGTTTTTTGGGATGTCAGGAGATACACCAGTCGATCGGTGTTCGATTTTGTTGCTGCAACCAGTCGTTCGTTTGCGAGTACGGCCGGCTGCCGAAAAACCCGCGGCTCGCCGAAAGCGGACTCGGATGAACGGATTCGAGAACAAGGTGCCGATTCGTATCAATCAAACTCTTTTTACTTTTCGCATGGTTTCCCCAAAGAATGAATACAATCGGTTGTTCCTGTTGTCCAAGCACTTCGATGACGCGATCCGTAAACGATTCCCAGCCTTTTTTGGCGTGAGAACCCGCTTTTCCTGCTTCGACTGTCAAGGACGTATTCAGTAAAAACACACCTTGGTTCGACCAGGCTTCCAGATTACCCGTCGTCGGTGCCGGACATCCGAGATCGGACATTAATTCCTTGTACATGTTACGTAAGGACGGCGGAATTGCAACCCCGTCATTGACGGAAAAACTCAGTCCATTCGCCTGATTCGGTCCGTGGTACGGATCCTGCCCCAAGATGACGCAACGGACATCCTGCGGTGCCACCGCGTCAAAGGCATGGAAAATCCGATCCTTCGGCGGATAAACCGTCGTTTCCCGGTAAGCAGTCTTGACGAAATCCCAGAGCCGGATAAAGTAGTCTTTTTCTTTCTCTTCTTTTAAAATCTCTTGCCAGGCTGTATGCATCCCGTTCGCTCCTTTTTCAGTCTCAAGCCCCTGTTCGTCCGGCCTGATTCTGCTATGATGGTATATGAGGTGGAATAAAGATGATTCAAACAATTCAGTTGTTCGGGTTGCCTTTTGTCGATGCAACACCGTCGCATTGGTATACCCATATTAAAACGATTTTACACAATAACGAAAAGGCCTTTCTCGTCACCGCTAATCCGGAACTCGTTTTACGGTCTTTGCGTGATCCCGCGTACAAGCATATTTTACAACAAGCGACGTTCATCACGCCTGACGGAATCGGCGTGACGGCAGCCAGTAAACGGATGGGGAAACCGCTCACTACGACATTACCCGGCATCGAGACGGCCCGTGAACTGCTCCGGACTGCCGATGCTTTAAAAAAACGTGTCTTTCTGCTCGGCGGTCGTCCGGAAGTCATGAAGTCGCTGATTCAGCAATTATCGATTCGTTTTCCTGATATCCAGTTCGTCGGAACCTTTCACGGATTCGGCAAGGAAGAAGAAGCCGCAAAAGCAATCCGGTCGGCCGAAGCGGATTTGATTTTGGTCGCTCTCGGGGCACCGAAACAGGAAGAATGGATTGCCTCTGTTTACGATCAGGTCGACCGCGGACTTTTCATCGGTGTCGGTGGTGCCTTTGATGTCTGGTCGGGTCACAGTAAACGGGCGCCCAAATTATTCCGGCAGTTAAAGTTGGAATGGCTGTACCGGATTTCGAGTCATCCGCGCGGACTCGAGAAATTGAAGGATTTACTCCTGTTTGCGTCTCTCGTCTTACGGAAAAAAACGCATCTGTAAACAAAAAATACCCGCTGTCCGGTTGAACGGACAGCGGGTATTTTCGTTTCTTATGCGTTGACTGTTGAGAATGAACGGCCAAGTTCTTTTGCTTTTGCGATTGCTTCTTCTTTAATTTCTTCTGCTTTTTCTGGGTTCATTGCCATACCTTCGATGAACAATGAGTTGTAGTCTGTTACACCAGTGAAAGCAAGTGCTTGACGGAGGTAGTCATCGCCGAAGTTGAGGCCAGAACCAGTGTAGACACCGCCTGTTGCCTGGATGTGGAGCGCTTTTTTGCCTTCCATCAATCCTTTAGGACCTTCTGCCGTGTAAGCAAATGTTTTACCTGCAAGAAGAACGCTGTCGATGTACATTTTAAGACGTGCTGGGAATGAGAAGTTCCACATTGGCGTCACGAATACGTATTCGTCCGCTTCCATGTACTGCTCAAGGTGTTTCGTCATTGTACCGACTTTAGCGATTTCTACTTCTGAAAGCTCTTCGCCTGTAGCGAATTTGCCCCATGCGCTGAGTACGTCTGTATCGATTTCTTGGACATCTTCTTTATATAGATCAAGAACTTGGACTTCAGCGTTCGGGTTAGCTGCTTTGTAGCTTTCGAGGAAAGCTTCACCAGCTTGAAGGCTGAATGAATGTTCTGTTGATTTCGGGTTTACAGTTACATAAAGTAATTTAGTCATTTTTATTTCTCCCTTTTATTTAAAGTAAATTCTGTAAGTAAATATACCAACACCATTTTCTTTTGTCAATTAGTTTGATTTCAAAGAAAGCAACAAAAAAAGCTTAATCAGGATGATTAGGCTTTTTTTGAATGTGTATAATGGTCTGCACGATGACCGATCCGTTTGAGCTGATCGATCAACTGTTCTTTTTCTGGAATCGAAAGGTCACTGAACAAGTCTGTGAGGAACGCTTCGTGCTTCGGGAACGTTTCTTCCATTAATTCTCTTCCCGCCTCCGTCAGTGTTCCGAACGTTACGCGACGATCCGTCGGGCATGATCGTCGGGCCAGGAGACCCCGGTTCTCTAATTTATCCACGACGTACGTGACACTGCCACTCGTTAATAAGATTTTATCGCCGATTTGTTGAAGTGGTGTATCGCCTTTGTGGTACAACAATTCCAGTACACCAAATTCCGATAAATTCAGCTGATGGGTCTTGATGTCTACTTTCACTTGTTCCGCTACTGCATGCATTGTGCGAGATAGAACAACGAGCATTTTTAATGCCAGCTTCGAGTCTGTCGATTCCATTTTACGTTCGCCCCTCTTTATCTTGATTCGAACCAATCATAGACCTCTTTTTTCCATTGGTCAATTCCAGTCCGGATTTTCCACTTTTATGACGGACCTCTCAGTTTTTGCTTGCCGTGAAACGCGTTTCATAGTTTACAGTCTTGATATACACTACAAGGGAGGTCTTCTCATGTCAGTTCAAACATTCTTGTCTCGTCTCGTTCAGAAAAATGTTGCTTACGAATTAGCGATTGAACAGTTGCACACATCGACCGGTTACTATTTGTGTAAGCATACGTTGGTCAATCAATTCCCGGACTTGCCGCCAGCTCATCAGGTCGAACTGCTTCAAAGAATTTCGGAACAACTCGATCGTTCGGCTTGGCTGGAAGGCCCGATCACGAGACAGGACTGGATTAAGATCCATCAACAATTATCCAACAGCTAGGAGGAACCTTTGATGACCAACATTCGTGACTTAGCACGTGAAGCAGAGGTTTCAGTGACGACAGTCTCGCGTGTCCTCAATGATCATCCGTACGTCGCGGAAGATAAACGCCGGGCCGTCCAGGACGCCATCACAAAGCTCGGTTATATCCGTAATCAAACCGCTGTCCAGTTGTCGACCGGTCAAACGAAAACGATCGGTGTCATGCTGCCTTACGTCGATCATCCCTACTACGCTGCCATCCTGCAAGGGATTGCCCAGTGCGCTTTTGAGGAAGGCTATCGTTTTTTGACGTGGCAGACGAACTATATTGCGTCACATGAACAGACGGTTCTTCAAGCCCTCGCCCAACGTGAAGTTGACGGACTGATTGTCGTGTCCCACAGTCTGCCGGTCGATGAGATTTTACGATACGAGCAGTACGGTCCGATTGTGTTTTGTGAGCATCATGAAGATGTCTCTTCCGTCTATATCAATCATTATACCGCGTTTCAAAGCGGGTTAAAGACCCTTCAGTCTTTCGGGCATACTCAGATCGGGATTTGTCTTGGTCGCCCTGACAGCACAAACAGCCGTGCCCGAAAGCAGGCCTATCAGGATACCGTGTCACCGGAAGATACGTCATGGATTTATCAACAGGCGTTGACGATTGAGGACGGAGCCGACATCGCCCGGCAGTGGTCCAATCAATCCTGTCGCCCAAGTGCTTTGTTAACCTCCAGTGACCATGTGGCCGCGGGTATCATTCTCGAGCTTCGCAAACAAGGTTACCGGATTCCGGAAGATTTAGCCGTGATCGGATTCGACGGCAGTGATTTGGCTGTCGTCCTGAATCTGACGACGGTTGCCGTCCCTTATGAGACGATCGGCCGCCAAGCCTTTTCCATCGCGATCAGCGACAATTGGCGCGACCATCCCCAAATCGAAATCCCGACTGCTCTGCTGAGTGGATTAACGGCTGTTAAAGTCAAAGAATAGATGAAAACCCGCTCTTGTCTCGCAAATGCGTCAAGAGCGGGTTTTTTGAATGATTTGCTGTTTTATAGAGAACCTGCCGCAACGTAACGCGATCCCCAGTAGCCGCTCCGGAATGATTCTTTGACGACCTGTCCGTAATAGGAATTGGCATTGATCATCGTCGATCCATCAACCGCAATCCCGACATGCTGAATTCCGCTTCCGTGCGTGAAGAAGACGAGATCTCCGGCAACGGGAGCCGTTCGTTTCGTCGCGCCGTATTGTGCCGCTGCCGTCCGCGGTAACGACTTGCCTAACGCGTTGTAAACATAACGTGTGAAGCCGGAACAGTCGAAACTGACAGGCCCCGTCGCACCGAATACGTACGGACGTCCTTTTAAGCCTTCTGCGACCGATACGACGGCTGCTCCATTTTTAGTTAATCCTGTTGTCGCTTTGGCATTAAATGCTTTTGTATATGTAGCCGCTATGTACGCATTTTTTCCCGCATACCGGAGTTGATACCAATTGTTTGCTGTTTTACCGAGGACCGTTACCGTTTGTCCTAGTTTCAGTTGACCCAGTTTTTGTCCCATCGTCGTCGCTTTGGACCGGACATTCAACACATCGACCGCTACGACAACTTTTTTCGATGTACTGGCTTTCGTTTGTTGTGGAACAGCCGCGAAGCTGCTGATGAGTAATGTTGCCAATACAACGATCCGCACTAAAAATGAACTTTTCATCCGTCTGTCTCCTTTATAAATATGTTTATGCAAAAAACTAAATTATCAGATAATTATTGTTTTTATCCTATCATGCTGATTTCTTCCATCGCGTTACAGTTTATTAACAGGGTTAGTTTCCCGTAACACTTCTGTAACAAATAAAAAAACAGGTCTTGAAACGGCAGTTTAGAGCCGTTTCAAGAAACCTGTTCAAATGATTAAACGTTAAGTCTGCTTAATCCATTGACTTCTTTTTCCGAAAGCGTGCAAAGAATTCGTAGACGATCGGAACAATCAGCAACGTCAAGAGTGTCGAACTCGTTAGCCCACCGATGACCGTTACCCCAAGTCCTTTCGAAATCAAGGCGCCGCCTTCAAGACCGAGTGCCAGTGGTGACAAGGCACCAATCGTCGCGAGAGCTGTCATCAAGATCGGACGAAGTCGTGTTCCTGCCGCGTCCAACAAGGCTTCCCGCGTATCGAGTCCTTCTTTTTCCTTATGAATGACACGGTCGATCAATACAATCGCGTTTGTTACGACGATTCCGATCAGCATCAATGCACCGATCAACGAAGAAACGGAAATCGTTTCGCCTGTAATCAACAGGGCAAGTAACCCGCCGATGATCGCAAACGGAAGCGAGAACAAGATGACAAGTGGTGTCAACGCGCCTCCGAATGTGACGACAAGAACCAGATAGACAATCGCGACGGCTGCTGCCATTGCAAGTCCGAGTTGCGTGAACGATTCCTGAATTTGTTCCGTCACACCGCCTGCTTTATAGGAGACACCTGTCGGAAGATTAATCTTTTTGACCGTTTTATCGATTGCTTGTGAAGCTTCTGTTGCTTTGTCTGTTTTTAATTCTGCTGTGACTGTCGCGACCAGCTTACCGTCCCGCTCACTGAGTGAATCCGGTGTCGTCCCTTTTTTGACCGAGACGAAATCCGACAGTTTCCGGACACCAAGCGGCGTCGTCACATCTGTTTTTTGTAGATCGTTGATGGAATCATATGTCGTCTGTTCGTTCGGAACGATGACATCGAGTTCCTTACCGTCTACTTTTATAGTAGAAAGTGGTTTTTCTTCACCTTGCACATTAGCAATACCTTGAGCCAATTGCGCTGTCGAGATACCGAATTCAGCGGCTTTTTGTTGGTCGACTTCAAATGTGTACTGTGTATACGACTCCTTTAAATCAGTCGTTACTTTACGCACGTATTTCGATTCGCCTTCAATCGCTTTCACGAATTCAGGTGTAATCTTTTGCAGATCCTCAATCGAATTGGCATAAACCGAATACGAGACACCGGAAGAGGCCGCTCCTCCGCTGAAGTCCTGTTCTTTCCATTCGCCGGTCGGAATCTCTTTATTCAATTGTTTGATTGCCTGTTGTTTTACATCTGCAAAATCAGCTGTATCCGGATCATACTGGGCAATGAAAACAGCTTGCTTTGTATTTCCGGGATTCAATGGATTTTCTCCACCGACTGTAAATTGAAGATTATCCACATCACGTTGCTTTTCAAAATATCCTTCTGCCAGGTCGGCAGCCTTCAATGAATCATCTAACGTTTGACCCGGTTTTGGATTATACGTCACGTAAAATGTTTTTTCACTCTCTTGATTCAAGAAGTTGACACCGATGGTCGGAACAAGCGCGAAACTGCCGATCAGCAACAGTACAGCGAGACCAAAGACGACAAATTTATGGTTCAACGACCAATTCAGTACACCACGGTACCAGTTGGCAAGTTTGCCACCGTCTTCTTTTTCCGGTTTTGGTGCCTTCCCGCGTTTAAAGAGTGAATCAGCAAACATCGGAACAACCGTTACAGCTACGATCAATGAGGCAAAGAGTGCAAAGACGACCGTCAAGGCGAACGGAAGGAACAGTTCACCAACAAATCCTGTAACGAATCCGAGCGGCAGGAAGACGGCAATCGTGACGATTGTCGATGAAGCGACCGGAATGAAGACTTCACGTGTTGCCTCAATGATGAGCGCCTTCCCTTTTAATGGTTCAGTCGGATCCGTCAATCGACGGTAAATGTTTTCAATGACGACAATCGAATCATCCACGACTCGACCAATCGCAACTGTCATCGCCCCAAGCGTCATGATGTTGAGTGAGATGTCCAACTGTTTCAAGACCAAAATCGCCATCAGCAGGGATAATGGAATCGAAATGACCGCAATGATTGTTGATTTGAAGTTCCGTAAGAACAAGAGAATGATGACGACCGCGAACAAGGCACCAATCAATGCTTTGCTGATCATCGTCGAGACAGATTCTTCAATCGGCTTCCCTTGGTCAAGCGTGACCGATGCTTTGACGCCGTCGTTCTCTTTCTCAAAGTCTTTAATCGTCTCTTTGACCGCATTGACGACTTCGACGGTATTGGCATCCTGTGATTTCGTTACCTGGACGCCGATTGAACGTTCCCCGTTCGACCGGGAAATCGATTCTTCGATTCCTTTGTCTTCAATCGTCGCCAGTTGTGACAATTTGACGGTCGGAACTTGCGTCGGTGTTGCAGTAGCCGGCGTTTGTCCTGCCGTTGCTGTCGGTGCAGATGATGCAGGTGACTGTCCTTGTCCTGTACCTGATCCTGATGCAGGTGTTGGCGTCTGTCCTTGTCCTGCGTCTGGTGTTGCTTGTGGCGTGTATGGCAAACGGAGATTTTTTAACTCGTTGACCGTTGTGGCCTTTCCATCGAGTACGACTGCCTGTTCTTTATCGCCTAATTCATATAACCCGAGAGCTAAGCGGGAATCATTTGCTTGAATCAGTTGTTTGACGTTCTCTTCCGTCAATCCGTACTGTTGCAGTTTCTTCTCATCAAATCGAATCTCAATTCGACGGATTTCCTGACCGGCGATTTGAACCGTCTGTGCTCCTTCGATTCCTTCAAGTTTCGGTTGGAGTTCGTTTTCGACCAGTTTCGTCAAATCGGATAAGGAACGGTTTTCGTCCGATACAGCAAAGCCGGTGATCGGGAAAGCATCAAATGAAATACGCGAAACTTGAGGTTCCTGTGCGCCTTCCGGTAAATCTACATTAGCTAATGCTTCTTTGACTTTTTGTTCCGCTTCGTCCATGTCTGTACTGAAGCTGTAGTCGATTTGTAGATTTGAAGCATTCTGGAAAGAGGACGAGCGGACGGTTTCGACTCCGCCAAGATTCTCGACCTTACTTTCAAGTTCACGACTGACCTCATCGAGTACTTGTTCTGGTGTTGCACCCGGATAAATCGTCGTCACAGACACAGTTGGTGTCGTTATGTCCGGCAACGTCTCGAGTTTCATCGTCGTTCCGGCATAAATTCCGGCAACTGTGATGATAATCGTCAGTAACCAAAGAGCAAACTTATTATTGACTGAAAATTGAATGATACGCTTCATGGTAAAAATCCGCCTTCTCTCTCTTCTTTTTCAATTCCATCTTGTTACTTCGCTGCTTGATCAATCTTACGTGCTTGTTTTAATAAACGTTCAATCAAGGCTTGCCGTACGTCAGATGCGGGCTGACCAAACTGAAAATGTTCCGACATTTTCAAGCCGTCCAGTGTAAAACGGATCATCATCGCTTCGACAGGATCTGCCTGTTCCATCAAGTGATCAAAAAATTGATGGACCTGCTTTTTTCGTTCTTCCACGAAAGCGGCATTTTCCTTTAACAGGGACAATAAAAATAATACCGTGTCAATATCGAGACAAAACTCTTCATCCCGCTGTGCCTGCAGCATGACGAAAGCTTCCATCGGACCAAACCCTTGTCCGAGATACGTCTGATACTGCTGGAACTGACGCCGTTCCTGTTCTTCGATCACACCCATCAACAATTCTTCTTTTGAAGAAAAATGATACAATAGCCCGCCTTTCGAGACATTCGCCTGTTTCGCCACTTCTTCAAGTGTCAGTTGCGGAAATCCTTGGGTCAGCATGACTTGAACGGTCGCATCCGTAATCCGACGTCGTGTTTCTAACGCTTTTGTACTGACCATAACCTTTCTCCCTTCATTTTACTGTACCGTCTGGACGGTTTCTTTTTTAAATATACGAAGTTCTGTTACGCTTTGCAAGATTAAATCCATGTTTCACGTGAAACGCTTTATTTCACTCGAAGCAACTCTATTTAAAAGCGTCCGCCGTTTCTCTTTTAATCAAGAAGCGGCGGGCGTTTCGGATGATTTTTTAATTTTTTTCGCGAGCGCTCTCCATCAAAGCCTCATACATCGCTTGTGCCAAGTCATGTTCACGCAACACACGGACTCCACGATCCGTCGGGCCACCCGGTGCTGCCACATCCTTGATCAGTTCTTCTGTCGGACGTTCTTCATGCAACAGCAGTTCCGCTGATCCTTTCATCGCCTGGGCGATGATTCTCCGGGCAGAAGACGCATCGAAACCGGCTTTCGTCAACACAGGTGTCATCGCGCCGACGATTTCATAGAAGAATGCGGGACTGCACCCTGCTGCTGCCATCAGATACGGCATCGTCGCCGCATTTGTTTCGACCGTCTCACCCACGCGTTCAAACAATGCCGTCGCCTGTTGTCTTTTCTCGTCCGATACAAGGTCACCAAACCAAAGTCCGATCATCCCTGTCCGAAATGCGACCGGTGTATTCGGCATCGCGCAGACGGCACCACATGAAATATGTGCTTCGATTTCTGCCGGTGTAATGTGCGCGGCGACGGACACGACCAGTTGATCCGTAAAAGTTTGTCGTTTGATGTAGTCGAGCACTCCGTCCGGCTGCATGGCCAGAACGACAACATCAAATTGATTCACCTGTTCCTCAGTCGTCGTCCGGACACCGTACTGCTCCGCCAGAGCAAATAGACGCGATCGGTCCGCTCGATTGGTCATCGTGATCGTTTGAGGAGATATACCGGAATCCAGCCAGCCTTTGACTAACGACTCACTCATCGAACCTGCTCCTACCATTAAAATATTCATTTGATTGCCTCCCAACAAAAAAAGGACCAATTGCTGGTCCTTCGGATTTCCTAGTCATTATACACGAACTGCCAAGTCCTCGACAGCAACGACGCGGAGTCCTTTTTCGTTTAATTTCTTGACGATTTTCTTTTTCGTCTTCTCATCACAATCCGTTGGTAATGTGATCAAGACACGGCGCATGACACTGCTTTTTGCATCCAATGTCATTAGACTCGCAACCGTTGAGTATTTGTTAATGATTTTCGCGATCTTTTCAAGCGCCCCTTTTTGTTCACTGAGGGCAACCGTCAGGACATAACTGCCTGAATCGCGGTTCCACGCTTCTTCGAGCATACCCAGCATTTTTCCGTGGGGTAAAATCCCGAAAAATTGTCCATCATCGTTCAGAACAGCAATGTAAGGCAATTCTTTGATGGAGAAAAAGACTTCAAAGAAGTTACTGCCTGTGTAGATGAACTTCGTCGTGTTTTTGATCAACGTCATAACGTTGTCGTCTAAACTTCCGCCGTTCATTCCGTGACGGTAAATATGCATTTTATAGATGTTTCCTTTGAACAACTGACCGGTTTGATCAAGAACCGGGACACAGCGGTATCCTGTCTCTTCCAGCGTCTGTAACGCTTCTCGCAGGGTAGCCGTCTCTGAAATCTTGACACACTGGTGTTTCGGAATACACAAACTTTGAACGAGCATACAAAACGTCCTCCTCTTTCCTTTACATGATTATACCTGATTTACATGGCGCTCTAACTTAATTTCTTATTCGCTTCCGCTCTTCCTTCTCCTGCTTTTCTTCTATTCCCTTACAAAGGGCAACGGAAAACACAAGTTTCCCCAAGATTAATAAGCGAATCCATCTTATTGTTTCAATTTTTAATTCTTTGTTAAATCAGCAATCCCATTAGTATTAAGATTTATTAAGATTTCGTAAAGACGGGACATAGTTGTATTCTTTTACAATAGCGTCTGATACAATCGAACTCGTGAAGTCACTTCACTATTCTATTCTTGTTCTTAATATGGAGGCAGAAGAAATGTTCAGTAAAAAACAAGATCCATTCGCGGTTAAATTATCTGAGATTGCAGGACACTTGCAACGAACGTCACAATTTTTCGTTGATTTTAAAATTAATGGTATTGCCGATGTCAAAGAATTCGCCCATAAAGTAAAAGATTTTGAAACAGCCGGTGACGATCTGATGCACCAATTGATCATCGATTTGAACAACGCGTTCATCACACCGATCGACCGTGAAGATTTATTAGCACTTGCTAATTCACTTGACGACGTCCTTGACGGTTTTGAAGAATGTTCTGCTATTTTTGAAATTTACAACATCGTCCAAGCAGACGAGCATATGATCCGTTTTGTGGATGAGATCCACATTGCCGTTAATGAGCTCGCTTTATCAATGGATTTGTTAGTCGCACGCAAACTTCAGCCGATGCGCGAACACGTCATCAAAGTAAAAGAACAAGAAACAATCTGTGACAACTTGCGTCGCAAATCAATCAAAGCATTGTTCGCAACAGAAACAGATCCAATCAAAATCATTCAATACAAAGAAATTTATGAGTCGCTCGAGTCAATCGCCGATTACTGCCAAGATGCAGCAAACGTCATTGAAACGATCATCATGAAAAACGCATAAGTGAGGAGCTAACGAGATGGATAGTCTGTTTATCATCACCGCCATAATCGTCATTCTCGCACTTAGCTTCGACTTCATTAACGGTTTCCACGATACAGCGAACTCGATTGCGACTTCGGTGTCGACTCGTGCTTTGAAACCGCGTCACGCCATCATCCTGGCTGCGACGATGAATTTTTTAGGTGCAATCACGTTTACTGGCGTTGCTAAAACAATTTCCAGCGATATCGTCGATCCGTCGACGCTGCAGCACGGAAGTTATGTCGTCATTGCTGCTTTACTCTCTGCTATTGCCTGGAACCTCTTGACGTGGTATTTCGGTATTCCGTCTAGTTCTTCGCATACGTTGATCGGTTCAATCGCCGGTGCAGCCATTGCATCCGTCGGCTTTGGCGGAATTGAAGCTAAAGGGATTTTAAAAATCGTTCAGGCTCTGATCATTTCACCGATTCTTGCCTTTACTCTTGGTTTTATCGTTTACGGTATTTTCAAAGTTGTATTCAAAAAAGGGAATTTGGCGAAGACGAATCGTCGTTTCCGTCATATGCAAATCGCAACAGCTGCGCTTCAATCGTATACACACGGAACGAACGATGCGCAAAAAGCGATGGGTATCATCACGCTTGCCCTCATTTCCTCCGGTTTCCAAACGGATCATGAAGTCGCACTTTGGGTTAAATTATCGTGTGCGATTGCCATGGGTCTCGGAACATCCGTCGGTGGATGGCGGATCATCAAGACGGTTGGTGGACAAATCATGAAAATCCGTCCCGTCAACGGTGTTGCGGCTGACTTGACGTCTGCTGCCATCATCTTTGGTGCGACAGCAATCCACTTACCGGTTTCAACGACACACGTCATCTCTTCTGCCATTCTCGGTGTAGGTACATCACACCGGAAAAAAGGCGTTAAATGGGGAACAGCACAACGAATGTTGATTACATGGGTCATCACATTGCCGATTTCGATGGCAATGGCTGCGCTCATCTATTACATTCTTGATTTCCTATTCATTAAATGATTCATTCCCTCCCCATCTAGTCGGCTAGGTGGGGATTTTCTGTCTTGATTAAGCCCCTGCAGTTGTCGCTTGGACTAGAATTCGCTATGATTGATGGCAAGAAGATATGCTTATTTTATTTAGGAGGAATTCCACATGACAAAACGTAAAGCTTTAACGATTGCCGGCTCTGACACGAGTGGCGGCGCTGGTATTCAAGCTGATTTGAAGACGTTCCAGGAACTTGAAGTCTACGGGATGAACGCATTGACGGTCATCGTTGCTCAAGATCCTGATCATTCTTGGCACCATGCGGTTTATCCAATCGATGCCGAACTCGTCCGGACACAAATCCATACGGTCCTTGGAGGAATTGGTGTAGATGCGATGAAGACGGGTATGCTCCCGACTGTCGAAATCATTGAAGTCGTTGCTGAAAAAATCAAGTCATCTGGTGTCAAAAATGTCGTCATCGATCCGGTCATGGTCTGTAAAGGCGAAGATGAGGTCCTGAATCCGGATACGGCGAACGCTTTACGTGATATCCTGACACCGCTCGCAACAGTCGTGACTCCTAACGTCTTTGAAGCAGGTCAATTATCGGGGCTTGGAAAAACCCCTTCGACAATCGATGAAATGAAGCTCGCAGCTGCCCGGATTCATGAAAAAGGCGCGCAATACGTCCTTGTTAAAGGCGGCAGCAAGATTGACCACCCGCAAGCAGTTGACGTGCTTTATGACGGAAAAGAGTTTATCCTAATTGAGGACGAACGTATTGAGACACCGTATACGCACGGAGCAGGATGCACCTACTCCGCCGCCATCACGGCTGAACTCGCAAAAGGAGCTTCCGTGGAGCAAGCGGTCCGTACAGCGAAATCGTTTATCACTTCTGCGATTCGTCATTCATTCCGGTTGAATGAATATGTCGGCCCGACTGACCACGCTGCTCATCGAACAGTAACGTCTTAATCGTTCAGGAAGTCCGCGCAACGTTCGCGGACTTCTTTCTGTATAGGAAAGGGGATTTATCATGCAAGCACTGGATTTAACAGCTGTACAAGACTATATTGATAAGCATGCCAATACACCACTTTACGTTCACGTCGAAACGACGAACGGTGCGTATGCGACACACCAGGATCCGACATTCCACAGTGCCGGCATGTTTTTCCGCAATGCTGAGATTACGTACGAGCGTGGTCTGATTACCGGAAACGGTCCATACCGGATCGGTCTGAAACTGGCCCACGGTTGGTTGTACGGCGAAGGTTTAACCGATTATGAATTTGCAGGCGATCAATTGTTGATTGCCGGACACGACGTTGAAGGACGCCTTGCGATTGCCTTCGAACTCAGTCCGACTCCATTCGCGCAAGGCGCAGAGGAGGTAGAATAATGGCGTACAACGAACAAGATCATCTTCTCGTCATCTTCCCTCACCCGGATGATGAAGCGTTCAGCTCGGCTGGAACGATTATTGAACATGCAGAGAATCGCGGACCTGTCACGTATGCCTGCCTGACACTCGGTGAAATGGGACGCAATATGGGACGGCCTGTCTTTACGAATCGTGAAGAGCTCGCGACGATCCGCAAACGCGAGCTGATTGCCGCTTCGGAAAAGATGAAGATTTCCGATTTACAAATGTGGGGACTTCGCGACAAGACGGTCGAGTTCGAAGACGAAGCGATGCTCGCTGAGCGGATCGGCGAATTGATTGTGAAAACACAACCGACACGTGTGATTTCGTTTTATCCCGGTTACGCCGTCCATCCGGATCACGAAGCAACAGCCCGTGCCGTCGTCCGGGCACTTCGCGCGATGGACGAAAACGAGCGGCCTGAATTTTTAGCCGTCGCCTTCGCTAACAATACGCGTGACGAACTCGGTGAAGGAACGTTTGTCCATGATGTCAGCGCTTATACCGATCAAAAAATCGCTGCCCTTCAGGCACATGCTTCCCAAACCGGCGGCTTAATGAAAGTCATCTCAGAAGACTCGAACATCCGTGATCTGCTCGTCAAAGAGCGGTATTATCATTATCCGTTATGATTCCTTCACCCTTGAGCGCACTGTCGTTCAAGGGTGCTTTTTTTGTCTCGTGAAATCCTTCATTGTCAGTCGACTTTTCAGCCGCCTTCTGCTAGTGTGAATAGTTGAGACTGTGTCTCCGGAGTTCGTAACCTCCTCCGTCACAAAAACTAGGAATGGAAGTGTATCCAATGAAAAATGAACGTGCTCTTGTCGTCTTCAGTGGCGGTCAAGATTCGACGACCTGCCTGTTTCAGGCACTCGCCGACTATTCAGAAGTTGAAGTCGTTACCTTCAACTACGGACAACGTCATGCCGCAGAACTCGATGTCGCTCGCGAAATCACATATGAACTCGGTGTGAAGCATCACGAACTCGATCTCTCACTCCTCAGTCAATTGACAAGCAACTCTCTGACTGACCACTCACAATCGATCACGACAAACGAAGACGGACTTCCTTCTACCTTTGTAGACGGCCGAAATCATCTGTTCCTGTCCTTCGCAGCCGTCCTCGCGAAAGGACGCGGTATCCGCCATATCATTACCGGCGTATGCGAAACGGACTTTTCCGGTTATCCCGATTGCCGTGATTCCTTCATCAAGTCACTGAATGTGACACTTAACCTCGCGATGGACTATCCATTCGTGATTCATACTCCGCTTATGTGGCTCGATAAAAAAGAGACATGGGCACTGGCTGATTCGCTCGGCGCGTTTGATTTTGTCCGCAAGCGGACATTGACGTGCTACAACGGCATCATCGGAGACGGCTGCGGCGATTGCCCGGCTTGTGAATTACGGAAAAAAGGCTTAGATGCCTACATCGAGGAGGTCCAACACACATGAAATTCAATTATGAAGCACCCGAAACTGTCGAGCGCCCGACCGGTGACTCGCTTATTTATACAAAATCCCGTGTCATGATCGTTAAAAAATTGACGTTTGACGCAGCGCATCACCTGTATGACTATGACGGCAAATGCCGTGCTCTGCACGGGCATACGTATCACGTCGATCTCGGCATCAGCGGATTCCTGGATCATCGCGGCATGACACTCGACTTTGGTGATTTGAAGAAAATTTTCAAAGAGCATCTCGAACCGTTGCTTGACCACCGGTACTTGAACGAGTCTCTTCCCTACATGAATACAACGGCTGAAAACATGTCGGCCTGGATTTTTGAGACACTCGGCAAACACCTGCCGGACGAACGGGGTCTCCGTGTCGAGTTCGTCAAACTGTATGAAACACCGACGGCATTTGCAGAAGTCCGCCGGGAATGGATGCTTGAGTCATGAGTCAACTGAAGAAAACACCGAAGATTCCTGTACTTGAAATCTTCGGTCCGACCTTCCAAGGCGAAGGACGTTCCATCGGTCAAAAAACGATGTTCGTCCGGACCGGCGGCTGCGATTATTCCTGCGCCTGGTGTGACTCGGCATTTACTTGGGACGGATCGGAGAAGCCGGATTTACTGACAGCAGATGAAATCCTGGTACAACTCGATGCCCTCGGCTCATACGGACATGTCACGATTTCCGGTGGTAATCCATTGTTGCACGCCTCGATCGGAACCCTCGTCGATGCGCTGAAGAGCCGCGGCATCACGATGTCGGTCGAAACACAAGGTTCTTACTGGCAGAACTGGGTTCTTGATATTGAAGACGTCACGATCAGTCCGAAACCACCGTCGAGTGGTATGACGGTTGATTACGACCGTCTTGATGTCTTTTTCAAACGGTTGCCGGAGCAGCAACGGGCTGTGAAGATCGTCATCTTTGATGAGGCCGATCTTGATTTTGCGGCTGCCATCTCTGACCGGTATGCCTTAAAAACGCTTTACCTGTCACTCGGTAATCCGGATCCTGCGGAAGAAGGTACGATTGCTCCGCGGATGTTATCTGATTTAAAAACTTTATGGGAACGCATTGCAGCTGACGAACGATTTAATCACGCACGTGTCCTTCCACAACTACATGCCCTCGTTTTCGCAAACGACCGCGGCGTTTAAGGAGATTAATTATGCGTCCAGAAGATTTAAACGATTTGTCCTTACTTGGTCAAAAGTCTGTCCCTTATATTTTTGAATATCAGCCGGAAGTGCTTGAAGCCTTCCCGAACCGTCACCCGGAAAATGATTACTTTGTTAAATTCAATGCCCCTGAATTTACAAGTCTTTGCCCGATTACGAATCAACCGGACTTTGCGACGATCTATATCTCGTATATCCCGGATGAAAAATTAGTCGAATCCAAATCATTAAAACTCTACCTGTTCAGTTTCCGCAATCACGGTGACTTCCATGAAAACTGTATCAATGTCATCGGGAAAGATCTCGTCAAACTGATGGAACCCCGTTACCTTGAAGTATGGGGAAAATTCACGCCACGCGGCGGAATTTCGATCGACCCGTACTACAATTACGGTAAACCGGGAACGAAATATGAACAGATGGCCGAACACCGTCTCTTCAATCATGATTTATATCCAGAAACAATCGATAACCGGTAATACCAAAAATCCTCTTCCACCTGTCGGTGAAAGAGGATTTTTCCGTTGTTAACTGGATGGTAAATCAATGATTTTTTGATGTTCTTCTTGTTGAAAAATCATTTGCGCCGGCCAAATGTCACGCAGTAAATGTTCGTACGGAACACCCAGAACCTTTGCCAGCCGTTCAACCATCGAAAAGGAAGGATGAGCCAGGCTTCGTTCAATCCGATTCATCATTTCCGGTGTCGTTTCCGTCAGTTCAGCAAGCTGTTCCAGCTCCATGCCTTGCCGGTTCCGTAACGTTCGAATTCGTTCCCCATAGTTTGTCAGAGGACTGATCGATTCACTCATGATTTCGTCTCCTTTTTCCAAGCACCTGACGCTCCGCTTTCATTCCTGTTAACTTATTCCCGATTTTCATTTTTCAACACCCTTCTATTCATAATATTCATTATCTAAAATATAATTTCAAAAAAATAATAAAAAAGAACTAGCTTTTTAAAAAGTTATCGCTTACAATTCTAGGTGCAAGCGGTTGCATTAATCGCTTACATTTTTTGCACTAATTACACAGATAACAGATACATAGAGGAGTGAGACCACATGAAAAACAAGATTTCATTTGATTTCTGGCAAAAGCTAGGAAAAGCGTTAATGGTAGTCATCGCAGTCATGCCAGCTGCCGGAATCATGATCTCGATCGGGAAGTTGATTGGGATGTACGGTGGTGACATCGTATTTATGCAAACGGTTGCAAGAATCGTTGAAGATTTAGGTTGGGCCATCATTACTAATCTCCACGTCCTGTTCGCCGTTGCGATCGGTGGATCGTGGGCAAAAGAACGGGCCGGCGGCGCATTCGCCGCATTGCTTGCGTTTATTTTGGTCAACCGCGTTACAGGTGCCATCTTCGGTGTCAATTCGGCGATGCTGGCAGATCCAAAAGCAACTGTCACATCTTTACTTGGTTCTGATTTAATCGTGAAAGATTATTTCACTTCTGTCCTTGGTGCTCCGGCACTCAACATGGGCGTATTCGTCGGAATTATTTCCGGTTTCCTCGGAGCCGTACTCTTCAATAAATTTTATAACTTCAGCAAGCTGCCTGATGCACTTGCGTTCTTCAACGGTAAACGATTTGTGCCATTCGTCGTCATCGGTGGATCCGTCGTTGCCGCGTTCGTTTTATCACTCGTTTGGCCGTTCGTTCAAGGATTACTCAATGACTTCGGACGCTGGATCGCGACGTCACGCGATACGGCACCGATCCTTGCTCCGTTTGTCTACGGAACACTGGAACGTCTGCTCTTACCGTTTGGTCTTCACCACATGCTGACGGTTCCGATGAACTACACGGAGCTCGGAGGAACGTATAAGATTTTAACAGGTGCGGCCCAAGGTTCGACCGTCGCAGGTCAAGACCCGTTATGGCTCGCTTGGATTACCGATCTCGTCAACTTAAAACAAGCAGGTAATACCCAAGGATACAACGATTTAATCAACAGTGTCGTCCCGGCACGTTTCAAAGAAGGACAAGTTGTCACTTCTCTTGCTTCTTTAATCGGTGTCGCGGTTGCCATGTACATGTCGGTTGACGAAGACAAAAAGAAAGCGTACAAACCGGTCTTCTTATCTGCTGGTCTTGCCGTCTTCTTAACAGGAGTCACAGAGCCGATCGAATTCATGTTCATGTTCATCGCACCTGTACTTTACGTCATCTATGCCGTCTTAACAGGTGTCGCCTTTGCTTTGGCTGACGTCATGCATCTTCGGATTCATGCGTTCGGCGCCATTGAATTGCTGACACGGATTCCGCTGATTGCCAAAGCAGGACTGATTGGTGATTTAATCCGCTTCATCGGTGTCTGTGTCTTCTTCTTCTTCTTGAACTTCTTTACATTCCGTTTCGTCATTAAAAAGTTCAACTATGCGACACCAGGCCGTAACGGAAACTACTTGGATGATGTCGTCGTTTCGGACAATGCTCAAGCTTCGAATGAAGCGGCTGCAACAACCGATCAATCACAGGCATCACGGATTATTGGATTACTCGGCGGTCAATCGAACATCGAGGAAGTCGATGCCTGCATGACACGGTTACGTGTCACGGTCAAAGATCCAAGCCTCGTTGCCCCGGAATCGGATTGGAAATCCAACGGTGCACTCGGATTAATCCTAAAAAATAATGGCGTGCAAGCCATTTACGGTCCTAAAGCAGATGTCTTAAAATCAGATATCCAAGATCGAATCGGCGCATAAACCAGATGATTTAGGGTAAATAAGAAAAGGTGAAGCTCTTGTTGAGTTTCACCTTTCTTTATTGAAAAACAGGAGGATCAACCCATGCGATTACTCACATTAAACTGCCACTCTTGGCAAGAAACTGATCAACTCGAGAAACTTGATCAAATCGTTACGCAAATCATTCAACAGGATTATGATGTCATCGCCTTACAGGAAGTCAGTCAACTGATGGACACGCCTGTTCTGTATAACAACATCCGTGAAGATAATTTTGTCTATCTGATTCAACAAGCCTTGGCTAAACAAGGTTTCGATTATTCGTTTGTCTGGGACTTCTCGCATATCGGATATGATGCGTATGAAGAAGGTCTTGCCCTCTTGACGAAACATCCTATTTTAAAGTCGGACAGTTATTACATCAGCCGCAGTCAGGATACGATGGACTGGAAGTCCCGCAAAATCGTCCGGGCGACGATTGACCTCGACGGGACACCAATCACCTTTAATTCCTGCCATCTCGGCTGGTGGGAAGATGCGGATGAGCCGTTCAGCGAACAGTTCAACAATCTGATTGCCCGCATGGATCCTTTGGAATGGACGATGTTCATGGGAGACTTCAACAATGATGCATTGGAACGTGAGACCGGTTATGACTATATGATGCAACGCGGCCTTCATGATGTCTTTTTGCTGGCGCAGGAAACCGTCGGCATCGAGACGGTCGAAGGAAAAATCGATGGTTGGGAAGAAAATCAAAAAGGATTACGTCTCGACTTGGTCTTATCGAATCGAAAAATTGATGTCGATCGTGTCGGAGTCGTCTTTGACGGTGTTTTCGCACCGGTCGTTTCGGACCACTTCGGAGTCGAAGTCGATATCTCGATTCAAAAAGAACCCATTTAACGGTTGACAACGCTTTCTTTTCTTTTTATGATGAGAACAACAAGTCAATAGTGCGGATTGTGACAGTACGGCTGGCAAGACCGATTCAGCATCTCGTTCGTGGAGATGCTGTTCGGTCTTGCCTTTTTTTGTGCCTTGTTTGCCGCACGCCTTTCCTAAAGGAGGAACTCAAGATGGATTACAAACAAACTGCAGCCCGTGTCCTTGAACTCGTCGGAGGTCGGGAAAACATCATTACCGCCGCCCATTGCGCGACACGCCTTCGTCTTGTCTTACACGATGAATCGAAAGTCGATCAAGCGGCACTCGAAGATTTAGACGGTGTCAGCGGTGCATTTTCAAGTTCCGGTCAATACCAAATCATCTTCGGAACAGGCACAGTCAACAAAGTCTTCGCTGAATTCGCCCCGCTTGCCGGTGTGAAACTGGACGGTGAAGAACCGCTTGATGTCAAAAAAGCCGCTTCGCAAAAATTAAATCCTTTTGCCCGTCTCGCCCGCTCGTTATCCAACGTCTTCGTACCGTTGATTCCGGCCATCGTCGCTGCCGGTCTGTTAATGGGACTGCTCGGCATGATTAAAGCCTTCGGTTGGGTCAGTGGTGACTCGGCCATCGTTCAGTTGCTCGATATGTTCTCGTCCTCTGCCTTCATCATCTTACCGATTCTGATTGGTTTCTCGGCGGCCCGTGAATTCGGAGCGAATCCGTATCTCGGTGCCGTCATCGGCGGCATCATGACCCATCCGTCGTTGTTGAATCCGTGGACACTCGGAAACAGCGAACCGGAAGTGATGCATTTCCTCGGCATGAACATTGAATTGATCGGCTATCAAGGAACAGTTTTCCCGGTCCTTCTGACAGTTTGGGTCATGGCTAAAATCGAACAGCAGGTCCGTAAACGGACACCGGAAACACTCGATCTTCTCGTCACACCGTTCGTAACGATCCTCGTAACGGGATTCCTCGCCCTGATCGTCATCGGCCCGATCGGAACGTTGCTCGGAAAAGGGATCTCGTTTGTTCTCGTCTTCTTCTATGAGCAATTCTCGGTCGTCGCCGGCCTTCTGTTCGGCGGTCTGTACTCGACAATCGTCATTACAGGGATGCACCACAGTTTCCATGCGATTGAAGCAGGACTCCTTGCCGACAAGAGTATCGGCAAAAACTTCCTGCTCCCGATCTGGTCGATGGCGAACGTCGCTCAAGGCGGAGCTGGCCTTGCGGTTTACTTCATGACGAAAAACGTTAAACTCAAAGCACTCGCTCTTCCGTCCGCTTTTTCGGCGTTTCTCGGAATCACGGAACCGGTCATCTACGGGGTCAACCTCCGACTCGGTAAACCGTTTATCGGTGGCGCAATCGGCGGTGCAATCGGCGGTGGATACGTCGTCTTGACGCAAGTCGCAGCGAATGCTTACGGATTGACGGGTATCCCGATGATCGCCATCGTCGCACCGCTTGGCGCTTCGAATTTAATCAACTACCTCGTTGGTTTTGCGATTGCTGTCGCAACAGCCTTCGTTTCTACCGTCATCTTGATGCGTCTCGATGCACGCAAACAAAAACAGACGGATTTGGCTGCTTAATTAAAAAATGCGACCCCTTGAGAATCCTCTTCGGGTCGCATTTGTCAGTTTTCCTAGATTGCCGATAACCCGTATAATAGAAGTAGAAAGGAGGTAGTCAGACTGATCATTCATAAAGTACTCAATAACAACGCGATCGTCACAAAAGAACAAGGTCAGGAACGGATCATCATGGGACCGGGCATTGCTTTCGGCAAGAAAAAGAAGGATCCCGTTGATCCGACGAAAATCGAAAAAATGTTCATCCCGTCTTTTGAGAATGCTGAACAGTTCAAGGAAATCCTGACGACGACACCACTCGATATCATCGATTTGTCGGAACAGATCATTTCTTATGCCGAAGGCGAACTGAAAACACCTTTTCATGACTACATTCATGTCAGTCTGACCGATCACCTCGCCCACGCCGTCCGGCTGGCCCGGGAACAACTGGTCGTCCACAACCGGTTGGCGGAAGAAATCCGATTGCTGTATACTGCCGAATATCAGATCGGCGAATGGGCCGTCGCCCATATCGAACAAAAGTTAGCTGTTTCCTTACCAAAAGAAGAGGCTGCGAATATCGCCCTTCACCTGTACAATGCGCGGCAACGGCATCCCAACATGGCAACCGCCCTCCAAACGGCGACGTTACTAAACGAGTTGCGGGAACAAATCGAAGCCTTTTTCGGTCAGACGATCGAAACGACGTCGATGACCTATTACCGGTTCTTCACCCATATGAAACTCGTTTTAGCCCGGATCGAACAAGGGCAAACGTTGCATGATATGGATAATGTCATCTTGTCTGCCGTCAAAACGCGGTATACGGACGCTTTCCGCTGTGCGGAAAATATGGCTGCTTGGTTGGAACAGGAACTGCAGACGACTGTGCCGCAATCCGAAGTCGGCTATATGGCCCTTCATGTAGAACGGATCCGGCCAGATTTTGAAAGGAGTAAATCACATGAAAATTTATAGTCTTGGTGAAGCACTGATTGATTTAATTCCACTCGATGCCGATAATGTAACATTCCAAAAAAATCCGGGTGGTGCTCCGGCCAATGTCGCCGTCGGATTAGCACGGCTCGGTGCCGACAGTTATTTCCTCGGTTCCGTCGGTGATGATTCGATGGGACACTTTTTGAAAGATACACTCCACCATTACGGGGTGAAGACGGATCATCTCGTCTTTGATCCAGAGCATAAAACCGGTCTTGTCCTTGTCACGAATGCCGCCGACGGTGAACGGTCGTTTGAATTCATCAACAGTTACCGGGCGGATATGAGTTTTCATGAAAAAGACATTCCAGATTCCCTTGCAGAAGCGGATCTTTTGCACATCGGATCGATTTCCTTGATTTCCGGAGATGCGGTCGAAGCAACACGGCGGGCGATTGAAGTCGCAAAGTCGAATAATGTGCCCATCTCTTACGATCCAAACTTACGTGAATCGTTATGGTCGGACTTGGACGCCGCCCGTTCCACGATTCGTTCCGTCTTACCGGATGCTCAAATCGTGAAATTGGCGGAGGAGGAACTGACCTTTTTAACGGGACAGACGAATCTGGATGAAGGGGCTGCCGAGCTGCTCGCAGAATATCCGATCCGTTTGCTCGCTGTAACACGTGGCGCAGAAGGTTCTCTGCTTTATACCGACCGCTCGATGGCTGAAATCCAGGCGATTTCGGTGGATGCAATCGATACGACGGGAGCAGGCGACGCCTTCATGTCCGGTCTCCTGCATCAATGCGCGATCCGCTCGTTTTCGTTTGACTGGGATGAAACAGAATTACAGGATATCGGTCGATTTGCCGCGATTTCCGGCGGATTGGCTGCCTCGGTGAAAGGCGCGATGGCCGCCTTACCGACGCTTGACGAGGTCTCCCGAAGATTAACATAACCGTGACACAAGCAGAGGAAACACGATATTTCACACAACATCAAGCCCGCTCCCCTGTCCGGTCAGACAGAAGAGCGGGCTTTTGTTATTGTCCAGATACAAATTTCTGAATTACCTTCAACGTTTCATCCTGTTGTGCTTTTGACGTCAACGGACTGTTGTTGTCTCCTTTTTGTTTTCCATACATCCCGAAGTTTGCATGGTTCCCCTCTTTTATCAGATGAAAGACCGCATCGGAGCGGACATCCTGTTTGCTGTCCTCAATATCCTTGACCGGTAACACCCCATCCCGTCCACCGTAAACGGTTAGCGATGGGGTATTGATGGCATCAATCGGATAAGAAGCCAAAAAAATCATGCCTTTGATTTTCGGACTGTCTTCCAAAATCGTTGTGGCTGCGCTTCCGCCTAACGAATGTCCGATCAAATACCAACGTTTGATTTTCGGATGATCTTCGATGATCGATAATCCTTTTTTAGAGTCAAGCAGCGCAATATTAAAAGGTAATTTCGGAAGCGCTACGTAATATCCTTCTTTCGCTAATTGATGACCAAGATAACTGTACGCGGCAGGATCCACTTTTGCACCTTGATAAAAAATGAACCCTGTTTCACTTGTGTCATCTCCGAATTGATAGCCTTGACCGACCGGTTCACCAAGGTATTGCTGCGCTTCTTTTGTCGGTATGTAATCAAACTGAGCCCAAATCATGAATGCCGCTACTAAGATACCAACTATGATCAGCAAACTGACGCTGATGCGTTTTAACCATTTTTTCATGTTCATCCCTCCTCTTTTAGGATACCCATTATAATGTGCTAAATCACATATGAAAACATTGTTTAGAATTTTCAGTTAATGTAAGCATATCTATCTCTTTTTCAATATTTGGTTTAAGATGAAAAAAGCATCCGTTATTCGAAAGGGGAATCATTTGTTTTGCCACGTACTGTTGTTTCCACGATTCAGTGGTTTTTGTTTATTATCTGTACTAACATTGCCCCGCCACTCGCGATTGCCGCCTCATTTGAACTATCAAGTGCAGATACCCTCGCTTTCCTCTCTCGTTGTTTATTTGTTTTTGCGATTTTGAGTCTGGTTCAGGTTTTATTCGGTCATCGTCTGCCGATCATGGAAGGTCCTGCCGGTATTTGGTGGGGAGTATTCGCGCTTTATTCTTCAATCGGGATCACATTGTACGGCAGTTACTCCAATACGTTACAGTCTCTTGGTTTTCTCCTGATCCTAAGCGGGATTATCTGTATCATCTTGACCCTGACCGGGGTACTTCGCCGCCTCGTTCCTTTGTTCACACCACAGGTCATCGGTGTTTATATGTTACTGTTATCGGCTCAATTATCCGGTTCGGTCATGAAAGGACTGCTGAATATTGAAGATGGAAAGATTCAGGTGCTTCCTGCCGTCATTTCTGTCTTAACTGTCATCATCTCACTCTACTTGGAACGCAGCGACCGGTTACGGCAGTATGCTTTATTGATTACCCTGCTCGTCGGTTGGAGTATGTTTGCTTTGATCGGGCGTGCCGAGATGCCGGCGTTTGACGGTCCATTCTTTACCTTCCCTGATTTGATGCCGTTCGGTGGCATTCAGCTCGATTGGAGTTTACTTCCGACAGCACTTATCATCTCGTTATTACTGATGACAAACGTCTTGGCGAACATCAAAGTCATTGAACGAATCATCAGCGCAAAACGTGGAGAGAAGGTCAAAGGACAAGTTGCGACTGCCGGTGTGACTGCCGGAATCGGACAAATCTTCGCAGGAATGTTCGGAACAGTCGGTCCTGTTGCGATTTCCGGGACAGCCGGTTTCATCGCCTCGACGGATAATACGGACCGGAAAGCCTTTGCGATCGCTAACGTTGTTTGTCTGTTCCTCAGCGTGGTCACGCCGTTCGTCGGACTGATTGCCAAGATCCCGGTCGCTGTCGGATACGCGATGGTCGCTCCGATCGTTGCCGGTATGGCCATCATCGGTGTGACGGAAGCTTCGCGGGAGTTGAACCGTCAGACCGCGATGATTACGGTCGGACTGCCGGTTCTCGTCGGAATCGGTGCCCTGCTCCTTCCGAAAGGCGCCACTTCCGATTTACCTCCGCTCGTCACGACATTGATGTCGAACGGTCTCGTACTCGGAACACTCGTCGCCCTGCTCGCAGAATCTTTACGCCATATTCGGACGAATGATTGAATTGCAAAAAAACCCTTAAATGTTATATTGAAACAGTTAGAAATAAACATTTGGAGGTTTATGATGAAGAAATTCACAAAAATTTTAGGTGCAACTTTACTTTTATCAACTTCCCTTTCACTAATAAGCCCTAAAGATACCCAGGCCTTAAGTGGAAATGAAGGTACTTATTTCTATTATACTCCTGCAGCATCTCCTGTTTATAAATCAAAAAGTTATGGTGCATGGAAAGCAGAATCCAAGACAATGCACGGTCCACAAAAAATGAGTATATCCGAGAAAGTAAAAACTAGCTGGAGTGTTACTGGAGCAGGTGAAATTTCAAGGGGTTCTATTAAGGGGTCTTTAGAAGGGTTCTTCGGTAAAGATAAAACTATAACGGTGAAGTCTGAAGAATACATTCCAAAAGGTAAAAAAGGTACTTTTAAGACGCGTGTTGTGTACAAAAACTATACACAGAAATACAATCAATGGTTTACCACAGATGGTCATCGTAGCAAAACAGGCAAAACAAAAACAATTAAAATCAAGAAAAAATATAATGTAGAAGGTAAAATCAGTATTACGAAATAACAGTTTACACAGAAAACTTATAAAACAACTCCAGTATGAATATGGAGTTGTTTTTTTATCTATTTTGGAAGTAAACTATTCATCACGAAAAATAAAAAATACCTACTATGACAGACAGTTTGATTGTTTCAACTGTCTGTCATAGTAGGCGTTATACAGCGCTACTTTTTTTATTTGTTCGATTGATTCTCATAATGAAAACAGACGGTTTTCCATACCTTATCAGTATAGGATCAACGGATTCCTTTCATAAGTACTTGGAGCTTTTTCGAAAAAACAAGCAGTAATAATCCGAAGAAAACGGCAACTAAGCCCGTGATACCAAAATACATTACTTCCGTATCACGATCATAAAACTTAACGATTTGGGCATTGACAGCCTGTCCAGTAGCATTTGTCATGAACCATAAACTCATGGTCTGTGCCGAAAATGCAGATGGAGCAAGTTTTGTCGTCGCAGATAAACCGACCGGAGAAAGGAGAAGTTCACCAATCACGACTAACAGAAAACTAAATACTAACCAAAGGGGACTGACCAACCCTTCCGTTCCGAACAATAGACCTGGAACCATCATGACGATGAAGGATAAGCCGGCAAATACTAAACCAAACGAAAACTTTTGAAGCGTTGTCGGCTGACGATCCCCAAGCTTAATCCATATACTTGCAAAGACTGGTGCCAGTGCAATAATAAACAGCGGATTGACCGATTGGAAAAGTGCCGGACTGAATTCATATCCGAAGAAACTTAACTCAGTGCGTTGATCGGCAAATTTAGATAACACATACGTTCCTTGTTCTTGAATGGCCCAAAAAATAACAGCCGCCAAAAACAATGGAATGTATGCATACAATCTTGATTTTTCGTCAGAGGTAATTTTAGGACTACGCAACATGAAATAGAAATAAAAGATCGGAATGATGACTCCAAGAATCGTTACAACAAACGAAAACGTATTGATTGTCAACCAACCAATTGTTGAAGCAATCCAGCCAAGAACTACAATACCAACTAAGGAAAAAGAAGCTACTTTATAAAAACGTACTCTTTCTTCTTTAGGCATCGGATTTAATACATACTGACCAGCTTGTCCGAGATTTTTTTTCTTCGTCAATACAAAAACAACTAATCCCAAAAACATACCTACTGCCGCAACAGCAAATCCAGCGTGGAAACCTGCCTGCAAACGTACTCCGTCTACGATAATTGGAGATAAGAATGCACCTGCATTGATTCCTGTATAAAAAATACTAAAACCGGCATCACGTCGATTATCCGTTTTACTGTACAGATCACCTACAATATTCGAAACGTTTGGTTTCAATAACCCTGTCCCAATTACGATTAAGCCCATTGAGAAGAACAGTGCTGTAGCACCTGCTGGTAAAGACAGAACAATATGTCCGGTCATAATCAATACACCGCCGTAAAATACGGTCCGTGATGTTCCGAGCAAACGGTCTGCTATCCATCCGCCGATGACACCAGACATGTAAACTAGTGATCCGTAGATCGCCATTATGGAAGACGCCATTTTCTCGTCGATTCCAAGACCACCATCTTTTACAGAGTAGTACATATAATAAATGAGGATGGCGCGCATCCCGTAGTAGGAGAACCGTTCCCAGAACTCTGTGAAGAAGAGCGTGAACAATCCTTTCGGGTTTCCGAAGAACCCTTTCTGCGGAACAGTCTTGTAGACCTGATCGCGATCAAAATCTGCCATAATGAAGGCTCCTTTCGTCTACCGTTGAATTCGTGCATGGTCTAAAATCTTTTTCCCGCTTTCCCCAAATGATAAGCGTCACTTAACCGATTAAAAGATTTGCACCATTTTGACTGAATTGTCTCACTTCTTTTTATATATGAGACAGCACTATATCATTCAACCGTAAATCATTTGACGAGTCAAATATTAATTTCCGCCCACAAAAAAAGAGTGACACGAAAAATCCGTTCACTCAGGTCTGCATCTCTTTTGATTCCACAATCGTCACGCCCGGCGGTTCATGCAAGGTATGATGAATCATTGCCTGTGCGACCTTTGCCGCTTCAATCGGTGCATACGGACTGCGCCGCAACAAGGGGCGTAATACGGTCGACACCCGGGCCGCCGCCTGTTCACCGAAGCGGAATTCGTCCCGATCTCCTAATAACAATGAAGGTCGGAAGATCAGCAAGGCATCATAGCCGAGCACACGTAATCCGTTTTCCGCATCGCCTTTGACACGGTTATAAAATGTTTTCGCATTCGGATGCGCACCAAGTGCTGAAATCAGGGCGAATCGAGTGGCTCCCAGATCAAGCAATTCCCGCCCTACTTCAATCGGATACGTGTAATCCACGAGACGAAACGCTTCTTGCGATCCGGCCTGTTTAATCGTCGTCCCCAGCGCACAGTAGACGTGATCCACTTCCGGTAATTCGATTTCCGTCACATGATCAAAATCAATTACCCATTCTTCGAGTTTTTGATGAAATCGATTCATCGGACGACGTACGAGAACATGTACTTCCTGATACGCATCATGCGCCAATAGTTGATCGACCAGTTCTTGCCCCACTAAGCCGGTCGCGCCTAAAATAGCTGCTTTCATCATCCATCCTCCTCTTGATTTTCACGTTGCCCGATCGGTAAGAAATAGGATCGATTGCCCGTGATCCGTTCACCTGCCCGCACCCCGACAGCACTTGGTCGCCCGCCAAGCACAAACACGCCAAACATGTATGCGACTTCTGTTCCATCTTCTAATGACCACATCGGTAATTCCTGATACCGTTGATACACGGCCGACTGATTGCTGAATGAACGTTGTTCGTTACTGAACAGAACCGTCCCGTCCCCTTGACGGACGGTCACGGTATCCCCTTCCCGTCCGAAGATCGGTTTTTCGACGAAAGCCTGGTGCTGACGTAAAAACGGCTCCGGACTCAAATAGGTCGGCAGGAAATATGCCGCAATGACCTCATGATCGTGTCCGGTCAAATAAGGATGATCGGTTTCATGCAGGAGCCAAATCAATGCCAGGACCGACTTCGCCTGCATCAGGAAAGCCGATGGTGGATTGATGATTTCAAGCAGTCCCATCTCGACGAGCTGAAGCAATAAACGTCCGAGCTCTGTTCCGTCTTCATCACGGTCGAGTAAAGCCATCTCGATCGGAAACGTCTGCCTGTAAAGAATATCGATTCGTCGTCCCTGCTGGTCATACAATCCATCTTCTGCCCGTATCTCAAGTTCGTCAAGAGGACAGTATGTAGCACCGGCAACAAATTGTTGCAGATACTCTGTCGTCCACCGGTCTTCGATGTTGTCTCCGTGTGAAGTAAACACGACATGCGGATTTTCGTGATGGATCCGGTGGCTTGCCGCCTTCACCGCACGATCAACGCTGTCCGCCAACTGTTTCGCCTGCCCGTCATTGTACGATCCCAATCCCACTTTCCGTGCAATCCGGTCGTTGACTTCAAAACATTCCTTGATGAACGTCGGCGTATCCGCATTCCATTCCATGACCGATATCCGATTGCCTGTGACAATGAAATCAAAACGGCTGATGACCGATAAAGGCCGCATCGTCTGTAACCGTAAAAAGGACAGGGCAGCTTTCGGAAAACCGAGTTCAATCAATCCGTCGTCATCCATTGTCCAAAGAATCGGAATCACTTTTTCAAAGATGGTATAGGCTTCCCGAGCCGCCGTGCGTAAGGCTTCGATCGTTTCTTTCGGAACAGGCATCACTTCTGCCAAGGCATACGTTTCACCGTCGAGCACATCCCAAAAAGCGTCAATATCCCCGTAGAGTTCCTGCCGTGTCCTCATCCGCCGAAGAAGCCGGACGATGATCCCGTCCCAAATCCTTTTGTCTTGCTGTTATAACTTTTGACGTCTTTTGACCGGGGTGTATACCCTTTCGTCCGCATCGCACTATGCATCAAGGCACGTGAAGCAAAATAACTTCCTCCCCAGTAAAAGAACCCGGAGTGTGTCGAGCTTGAATCATCGCAATACCAAACACCTTCATCATTATCATATTCATAATCGTCACAATCCGGATCATCCGGACGCTCCGCTTTTGCATTATCCGATCCACACCCGCTGAGCGTCGTTCCGACCAACAATGTAGCTGCAAGTGTCGCCTGTTTCATCCAACTCACATCGCATACCCCTTTCATCACAATTTGTTATTCTAAGTATACGCTTTTTCCAGCAAAAAAGTTTCTAAGTCGTTCCGGAACTTTTTTCGTTAATGCCAGTAGAATAACGAAGAAGACTTGAGGAGGAATTCAAATGTCACTTGCCTATTATGTCGAAGATCAAAATGAATTTAAATCCATTTATCAATACAGCCGTTTCGCCATTGATCCGGAAGAAATCATTGCGCATCAACTCTGCGAATTCCATATCATCGAAGGGCACTTATACGAGTTGCGGTCCAATGAAATGGACGGGGAATATGACCAGTTGATTGTCGATCATGTCGAGGCTTCCCCCCGTGATCCAGCGGACCGTGTCTATCCGCCGCACCAGATTCATCTCGAGTTCCGGCGCTTCCAGGCAGGCGGTTCACATCCCGTCATCAAGACAGTGACAGTCCCGAATCATATTCAGGCCATGCGCTTTTTGGTCAAAGATAAACTGAGTGTACCGGATCACGGGGTCTTTGAGCGAGACAGCTGTGAAGTCGATTTAGACCGAAACTGTTACGTGATTTATTTAGGTGAAGAAATCATTTAATGAGAGAATTAAGTATAGTTCGTTTTCAAGACACGTTTTTTTTGGCATACTAGAGGATAAGAACGAATTAATCGAGGTGAACACACATGAGCGAACAACCAAAAAAATTGTCTCTTCAAGAAGCAATGATTGAACAATTAAAAGCAAAAAAACAATCACAGACAAAACGTCCGACCGGTTTGCGCGGAACAGAAACAAAACAAATGACAAGCCAAAAAACGAAAAAAACGAACAACCAGAAAAAACGGACAGGCGTCTAATTGAATTCGTGAAATAAGGGAGTAACTATGAGTATTTTAACGGTATCAAACTTAAGCCATGGTTTTGGCGATCGTGCGATTTTCGAAGATGTCTCGTTCCGTCTGTTAAAAGGGGAACACATCGGTCTCGTCGGAGCGAACGGCGAAGGAAAATCGACGTTCATGAACATCATTACTTCGCAGCTTGAACCAGACGAAGGAAAAGTCGAATGGGCAAAACACGTTCGGGTCGGCTATCTGGATCAGCACGCTGTTCTTTCCAAAGGACTCACGATTCGTGATGCCTTAAAGGGAGCATTCCAATATCTGTTCGACATCGAACAGGAAATCAATGATCTGTATACAAAAATGGGCGAAGTCGAACCAGACGAACTCGAAAAAATGTTAGAAGAAGTCGGTGTCTTGCAAGACATCTTGACGAACAATGATTTTTATACGATCGATGCGAAAGTCGAAGAAATTGCACGCGGTCTAGGTCTTGATGAGATCGGTCTCGATCGTGATGTCCAGGAACTCAGCGGCGGACAGCGGACAAAAATTCTGCTTGCCAAACTGTTGCTTGAAAAACCGGATATCCTTTTACTCGATGAGCCGACCAACTACCTGGATGTGCAACATATCGAATGGTTGAAACGTTACCTTAATGATTACGAAAATGCGTTCATCTTGATTTCACACGACATTCCATTCCTGAACAGTGTCATCAACTTGATCTACCATATGGAAAACCAAGGACTTAACCGTTACGTCGGTGATTACGACAACTTCCTGACTGTCCATGAGGCGAAGAAGAAGCAACATGAGTCAGCCTTTAAACGTCAACAGCAGGAAATTTCCGAGCTGAAAGATTTCGTCGCCCGCAATAAGGCCCGTGTCTCGACACGTAACATGGCGATGTCGCGTCAGAAGAAGCTTGATAAGATGGACGTCATCGAACTCGCGCAGGAACGTCCAAAACCTGAGTTTCATTTCCAGACAGCCCGGACACCAAGTAAGTTGATGTTCGAAGCAAAAGGACTTGTCATCGGATACGATGAGCCGCTTTCCCGTCCGCTTGATTTGATGATCGAGCGCGGTCAAAAAATCGCGTTGCACGGAGCGAACGGTATCGGGAAGTCGACTTTGCTGAAAAGTCTGCTCGGAGAGATTCCTTCGGTTTCCGGTACAGTCGAACGCGGGGAAAATCTTCACATCGGCTACTTCGAACAGGAAATTAAAGAAAAAAATTCGAATACGTGTATCGAAGAGATCTGGGGTACATTCCCGTCTCTGACACAGCAACAGGTCCGGGCCATGCTCGCGAAATGTGGTCTGATGACGAAACACATCGAATCGAAAATCGAAGTGCTCAGTGGTGGCGAAAAAGCGAAGGTCCGCCTTTGTAAATTGATGAACACGGAATCCAACATTCTGGTTCTCGATGAGCCGACTAACCACTTGGACGTCGAAGCAAAAGAAGAACTCAAACGTGCGTTACAGGAATACAAGGGAACCGTTCTGTTGATTTCACATGAACCTGAATTTTATGAAGCCGTCGCAACGGATTTATGGAATTGTGAATCATGGACGACTAAAGTATTCTAAAGGCAAAAACGATTGGACGGAAGACGGAACCCGATTTTACATCGAGTTCCGCGTTCCGTCTTTTTTTGTGTTCTCATTTAATTCATAGACTTAATCATTGCCTTGTTCATCGATTTGTATCAAACTAAATGGCAGATGCAACTTTTTCTGAAGGAGTGGATGTCATGGAAACCATTACTAAAAAAGCCAACTTATCATTACTCGAACTGCCGAGCGGCGGAGAGGAGTCTTTATTTTGCCGGCTTTATTCCCCGGCACTCGCCGGTCCCGCTCCACTCATCGTTCTGTTCCATGGATTCCCCGGGAAACAATTGAACATGGATTGGGCCGTTCAATTACAAAACCTTGGTTTTCATGTCCTCGTGACGTCTTACCGCGGAACGATCGGCAGTCCGGGTGCATTCCGTTTCCGGCATGTTCTTGAAGACGCGACCGCCGTCATGCAACATGTCGTTTCTCCTGAATTTACGCAGGCACATGATATCTCAGCCGATCAGATTTCAATCGTCGGTCACAGTATGGGCGGCTTTGCCGGACTCCACGCCTTCATTGATGTTCCGGACATTGCCCATTACATTGGAATCTCTCCGTTTAACTTCGGTTTGATTGGTCAACTCGTACTCGACTATCCGGAACACGAAGAAGCGTTGCAGGGTGTGTTGAGTCGTGGTGCCACGTTCCTGTCCCATACCGACGGCGACATACTGCTCGACGAACTAAAACGACATCATGCGACGTGGAACCTGCTGTCACTGAAAGAACAACTCGGAACACGTTCCGCCTTGCTTGTGACGTCGGAACGTGATGAGACGTCCATCAAATCACTTCATCATGACTTGCTTCAGGATGCCAGTGCCTTTGAACAAATCATCGTGGACAGTGACCACAATTATATCGAAAATCGGGAAGATGCCTTCCGGGCTTGGACCACATGGTTAAGACGACGTTAAAAAAACGAGCGTCCTCATTTTATCAGTGAGGACGCTTGCTTTTTAGGTGTTGCTGTTTTCGGACGGACCTGCATCCGGTACAAAATCAGCGTGAACAGCGTTAATGTGGAACAGGCATACCAAATGGTCGTGAAAAGTGTTCCTGTATCCGTTCCGATGAAAATCCCGTGAAGTGTCATCAAGAGCCAGGCCGGCAGGACAAGCCAGTGCGTTAATTTCCATAATGTTTTTCCGAGCGCCTCTTTCAAGAAATCAGAAGTAACCAAGACAAAACCAAACAGGTACAGACTGATCGTTCCAAAGGCATTCCAAAGCGGCTCATAGGATGCCGTTCCCGGAATCAGAATTTCAAGCAAACTCAGAGGAGCATACGTATCGACGACGATCAGCGTCGCATGAAGCACAATCGCCAATAATCCGGCCCAGCCACTGTACAGGTGAATGTTATGCAGACGTGCCTTTTGTTTTCTCAATGCCGGGAATGAACCGAGTAGACCGGCTAACACCGATAGTGTCAAAAAGAAATGTCCGCCCAACCCGCTCAAACGAATCATCGTCCACGTTGAAAATAACCACTTTATCCAGTCCATATGGCTTGTCCTCCTTTCTCTTCCGCTACCATTTTTCCTGACTCATCCATCAATAGTAATCGTCCGTTCGGAAACCACTTGAACAGTTTGTTCTGTCGCTCGGATTCTGTCATCTGAAAAGCGAGTTTCGTCATCACTTCTGCCTCATAAAGTTGTGGCGCAGACGCCGTGATTTGGACGAATCGGCTTTCAATCGGACGCCCTGTCTTACCACTTAACAAATGATGGTTCGTCCTGTCGCCCACTTTCCAGGAACGATACATCCGGCTCGAGGTCGCGACAGCTCCTTGCCGTAACCGGATTTCTGCAATCTCAGTTTCTGTCTTCGGATCTGTGACGGCAATTTTCCACGGCTCGTCATCAGACCAGACAATGACGTCTCCTCCAGCCTCAATCAATCCGCGTGGCTGGTTCTTCCGTAAACGTTGGGCAACCATCATTGCCGCTGCTCCCTTGCCGATTCCGCCTAAGTCAATCGTTCCTCCCCCTACCCGCGTCACTTCACATCCTTCGACTAAAAACGGACTGATTTCAGGCGGCGGGATTGCTTCTGATTCAACGGCCTGTCGGAAAGGAAACGATCGGTCGTAACCGTTTGCGCGCTGCTGTTCAAGTAGGAAGGGCGAAAAGTAATGTTCGGTCTGTTCAAAATAATGGATTGCCCGCTGCAACAGTCGTGCAAGCGGTAACGATACCGTCAGCGTCTGCCCAATCAGCAGTTGATTCAACTGACTGACTTCGCTGGACGAACTGAATCGTGACCATTGCCGGTCCACATAATGAAAGAACTGCTCGATGTCCTGCCATTCCTTTTCTTCGATCCTTTGGTTCGTGATAAAACGAATGTTATTATGCATCGAATAGAGTTGCCGCTCCATTTCGTTTCACCTCCTATTTCGAATGACTGGACTGACCGTCACTTCCGCCGCTCGGTTGATTAAATCCGGAAGAATCGTTGCTTTGCCAATTACCGTCATCGTCGTCATCCTCTTCGTAGTAATATCCGTTGTCTTCATCTGACTCTCCCCATTCATCGTCATCACCGTTAGACGGCTGACTCGGGATTGTCGTCTCGTTCGAATAAGAATCTCCTGTATTGATGGTATTCGCCGGCTGATCGTTTGTCGCAACGGTCAACTGACCAATCGCAAGTCCTAAAAAGACACTGCTGCTCAGTCCCACAATCCATTTCGCGAACGGTTTCGGTTTCACATTTTTCCTCTCCTCTCGTTTCCTGTTATCTTTACTGTATCGATAAAAACTGACAACTAGCTGATGACAACTGTGGGATAATAAGAAAAAACAAACCGGGAGGAACAAGGATGCGGATTTTGATTGCAGAGGATGACAAGCGACTTGCCAAAATGCTGCGGCTTCATTTGGAACGTGCCGGCTATCAGGTAGATGTGGCTCATGACGGACTCGAAGCCATCGAGCGATGTCAGACTTTTCGTTATGATTTATTGGTCCTCGACTGGATGATGCCACATAAAAGCGGGATTGAAGTAGCGACTGAATTGCGCGGGGAACGCTTTGAAGGCGGGATTCTGATGTTGACGGCCCGTGATACGGAAATCGATTTGGTACACGGACTCGACAGTGGTGCCGATGATTATCTCGTGAAGCCCTTTCAGGCAAACGAACTGTTAGCACGCCTCCGCGCCTTGAGCCGGCGTCAGAAAAAGGCATTCGTCTCGACTGTTTCGTATCAGGAACTCGAACTTGATATCACGACTCAGACGATTTCCTATGCCGGACAGTTACTTGAGCTGACACGTCGTGAATTCGAATTTCTGTCGCTCTTGCTCCGCCGCCCGGAGCAGGTCATGGGACGTGAGCTGATCATTGAAGTCGTTTGGGGAATCGGCGCAGATATCACCGATAATGCACTCGACGCACTCGTTCGGCTCGTCCGGAAAAAGCTCGATGCTGCCGGTGCACCGGCTTTGATTCAAACGGTTCGCGGATTCGGTTATCGGCTCGGAGGTCCTCATGCTTGAAACCATTCGAAAACGGCTGACGCTACTATTCAGCGGAACGTTTTTACTGTTGTTGATTCTGATTTTAGTCGGTGTTTACTTCACGACCGCCCGGCTGCTCGATCAAACCGAGCTGAACCAATTAAAGTCAGTGTCCGACCGCGATCTGTTCGAACGGATCGAGCACGGCGAAGACCGGTTAATCCGCAATCCGATTTACTTTCAGATTATGAATCCGGACGGTTCAGTCCGCTTCACATCGCTTCCTGACGACTTACCGGCGAAGACCCTTCAGCGCTTTATGACCGCAGATGAAGAAACTCAAAAAGTCGAATTCGACGACCGGCACTATCTGCTTTATCAACGGGATAATGATGAACAGGGTATGATTGTTCTGATGAAAGACATCTCTGCCACACAGGATACACTCCAGCGCCTGATCGCCATGTTAGCCGGCATCACGATTTTGTCGACCCTTGTCTTGATGGGTCTCAGTTACGTACTCGCCGGTCGTTCCGTCGTTCCCGTTCAGCAAGCCTTTGACCGACAGCGCCGTTTTACATCAGACGCTTCTCATGAACTAAGGACGCCGCTGACGATTTTATACAGCGGCATCGAGTTACTCGAGACCGAGCCGCTCAGCACGGAAGGAAAAACAATCTTATCGGATTTGAAGGCAGAGACGGCCTCGATGCAGTATTTAGTTTCCGACTTACTGTTGTTGGCCCGGGAAGGTCAACCCGGATCCATGAGCCCGATTGATTTAAGTACACTCGTCACACAGACTTCTGAACGGTTTAAACATACGTTAGTCGACCGGACATTGGCCTTATCTGTCGCGCCCAATTTGTTGATCAAGGGCGATCCTAACCAGTTGATCCGTCTGTTGACGATCTTTCTAGAAAATGCCGCTGCCTACAGCGATGCTAATATTGAAGTTTACCTGCAACAGACGTCAACCGATGTTCGATTAACCATCGCTGATCACGGAATCGGCATTCCACCGGAAAATTACGATAAGATATTTGAACGGTTCTTCCGCGGTGATCACTCTCGCCATGGTACCGGAACCGGGCTCGGGCTCGCCATCGCCAAATCGATTGCCGATGCACATCAAGCCACTATCTTTGTTGAATCCACACCCGAAACCGGAACACGCTTCACGATTCTTTTTCCAATTTCTTAATGACCGTCAGCTAACTGTCAGATAACCCGGTTAAAGTAACAGTATGTTCCATTACTTATCAAGGAGGTTATCTTATGTTAGGTGGCGTACCGCTTCATCCCCTGCTCGTTCATGCACCGATTGCTCTTTTACTGTTCGCAACACTCTTATTACTGTTCAGTTTCAAATGGGTCCAGTTAAAATTATTTGTCCTCATCACGTTATTTGCCGGTCTGCTGTCCGGCGTCGCAGCGTATTTATCGGGTGACGGGGCTGAAGAATATGCAGAAACCAATCTGAGCAGTGCAACACACGCGGCCATCTCGAATCATGAAAATTTCGCCTTGTTCAGCCTCGTTGCCTTTGGAATTGCCTTTGTCCTCCTGTTGCTCGGCTACCGTTCCAACAAAAAAACAATGCTTATGCTAAGCCTGCTCGTCGCAATCGTCGGAAGCGGTTTACTCGCTTATACCGGTCATCTCGGCGGACAGATGGTATACGCCAAATAAAAAATCCCCTTTCCTCCAAATAATCCATGGAGAAAAGGGGATTTTCACTTACTTATTTATGATGATCACGGCCCGGACGGCGGTTGCTCGAGCGGCGTGTGTTACCGCGGCCTTCCGCCGGTTTTTTCGTTCCTTTGCTTTGATCGTGCTGTGCACGAATCATTTCATCCGAAAGTTCGACGACAATCGGTGTCACTTCGACACCCAGTTCGCGTTCCATATCACGGAAACTGCGGCCGTCGCGTGGGGTAACGATTGAAATCGCTACGCCGTCGTTTCCGGCACGGCCTGTCCGACCAATCCGGTGAACATAACTTTCCGCATCGTCCGGTAAATCGTAGTTGAAGACGTGCGTGACACCCGTCACGTCAAGACCACGTGATGCAACGTCTGTTGCAATCAGGAATGGTGTTTTTCCTTGATAGAACTTCGCCATCGCTTTTTCACGTTTCCCTTGTGTCAAACCACCGTGCAATTCATCCGTCGGATACCCTTGCATCTGTAATTCTTCATTCAGCTTGCTGACACGGCGTTGTGTCCGGCAGAAGATGATTGCGGCATACGGACGCATCTCGTCAAGCATCGTCCGGAGTGTCGCCTGTTTCCGGCGATCCGTCGTTTCGACGACGAACTGTTCGATGGCGTCGACTGTTACTTTTTCTGCCTCGACTTGGACTTCAATCGGATCACGCAAATACGTTTTCGCGAGTTGCTCGACTTTTTCCGGCATCGTTGCTGATAACATGACGAACTGACGATCAACCGGTGCTGCTGCGATGATATCTTCGATTTCCGGTAAGAATCCGATTTGCAGCATCTGATCCGCTTCATCCAGGACAAGCGTCTTCAATTCACTCAAATCAAGTGTTCCACGACCGACGTGATCCAAAATCCGACCCGGTGTCCCGATGATGATTTGTGGCATGCGACCGAGACGTTGGATTTGTTTGAAGACATCCTGTCCACCGTATACAGCCAGCGCACGGATATCTTCCATGTTCCGGATTAACTTGTGTGTTTCATCTGCAATCTGACGTGCGAGTTCACGTGTCGGTGCGACGATCAACGCTTGAACCGTTTTGCTCTCTAAATCGATTTGTTCGAGAATCGGCAGAAGAAACGCCAGTGTCTTCCCTGTTCCGGTTTGCGCTTTTCCTATTAAATCACGACCGGCGAGCAAATGCGGAATCGCCTGCTCTTGAATAGGCGTTGGTTGTTTGATGCCTTGTTTTTGTAATTTCTTGACCCATTGTTCTTGAATGTGTAGTGCTTCAAATGTTGACATAGTATCCTCCTAAAAATTATCCACAGAAAAAAGCTGTGGATAATCTGCTTCGAATCGACAAAAACAGTTATCCACAGCCGTGCTTTTTCTAGTATACACAATTTACGCGTTTGTTGCTTCCTGTTTTAACTTTCGATCGAGTACAAATGTCCCGAATGGAATGAACGAAGCGATAAAGGCGATTCCTGCTTTTACAAACGACCAACGGTATTTGAATTTAACGACAGCAAGCCATAGCGCATACATGACGAATAAAACACCGTGCATGGCTCCGACGACGGAAACGGCTTCCGGAATGCCTGCCATATACTTTAAGGGCATGGCAATCAACAGTAAGACTAAAAATGAAATACCTTCTAAAATCGCAATCAATCGAAATTGACCTAACGTAGTTCCTAACATCCCGTCACTCCTTTTTTCTGGTTCCTGTCTTTAGTATACGGGACGCCCGTCAGTCTGTGACCTGTGTCACAGGATTGTCAGATTTCGAGTGGGCGAAGACGGGCTTCAATCTCTTGGCGCTTTGGCTCAAGGAACGGTGGAAGTGCCAATGTCTCGCCGAGCGTTTCGACCGATTCATCCGTTGCGAATCCCGGTGTATCCGTCGATAATTCAAACAAAATATGATTCGGTTCGCGGAAATAGAGCGCCTGGAAATAGTGACGGTCGACTTTCCCTGAGTTTGGCAGACGGTATTCTTTCAATCGTTTCACCCATAAGTCATACTCTTCACTGTTCGGGACACGGAACGCTACATGGTGGACGCCGCCACGTCCGAGACGTTCCCGGTCGAGATCCGGACGAGCTTCGAGATGCACTTCTGCCCCGATTCCGCCTTGTCCCGTCGAGTAGACATCAATCTCCGCAAAATCACCGGCCAGCGATGGATAACTGCCGATTTTCTTAAAGCCGAGGACTTCCGTTAAGACAAGAGCCGTCGGTTCCGGATCATTGACGGTCAGCGTCACGGCACCTAAGCCGACGATGGCATGTTCAGCCGGAATCTCATCGTGTTTCCATGGCACACCTCCTGCGACCCCCTGTTCGCCGTCTTCTGCGACAAGAATCAACCGGGTTCCTTCCTGATCACGGAACGCCAGCGTCTGACGCCCCGCCCGTTCGACAATCGCATCATGGTCCACGCTTTGTTGTATAAAGCGGTCTCTCCAAAACTGAAGGGACGCTGTTGTTTTGACACGGAGTGATGTCGACGAAATGCTTGACGCACCGGGTACACCGGTCCCTAAATGCGGGATATCAAAAAACGTCAGATCCGTTCCCGGATTGCCTTCCGCATCTCCGTAAAAGAGATGATATGACGTCGTATCATCCTGATTGACCGTTTTTTTGATCAGACGCATCCCGAGAACCTGTGTATAAAATTGATAGTTGCGTTCTGCCATCCCCGTTAAAATGGATACATGATGAATACCGAGTAATTCCATGTTTGCCACGTCCTTTTCTGAATGAATAGTTTGTATCGTCAGTATAGCGCACATATATCTTGAATTCAAGATATTAACTCATTAAAAAAATCGCCCTTTCGAAAAAGGACGATTGAAAAGTTAAGATTAAAGTTTTACGACGTTAGCAGCTTGTGCTCCACGTGCGCCTTCAGTGATTTCGAATTCAACTTCTTGACCTTCGTCAAGTGATTTGAAACCTTCACCAGTGATTGCTGAGAAATGTACGAATACGTCTTCTCCGCCTTCAACTTCGATGAAACCGAAACCTTTTTCTGCGTTAAACCATTTTACTTTACCTGTGTTCATGGGAACAACCTCCAAAAATAAATTACTTAATACATATGCCGCGCATATGAAAGAAATTCATTATTGTCCCGAAATACATGGAGCGACGAAAAGATTGTTCGTGACGCAATGTGAATCAGTAGTGACAATAACAATATTAAGCTAACGTCAGTATAAAATGATTGCGCTTTAAAAGTCAAGTTGTCTGACCAATATTTTACCAATTGATTCCACTTTTCGAACTAAAAAAAACAGATTCGGATTGCTCCGAACCTGCTCCTTTTTCTTAACGGTGGATCCAGACTGCTCCAGCAGAGTTATCTTTCGCTTCACCGATGACTTGTACTTTAAGACCGTTGTTCGGGAGCAGTTTTCCTGCATCCGGAATCAATTGATCGATATACGATTTAGAATCATCAAACTTCGTTACGCCCGCAAGTCCTTTGTAATCGTAAAGACCACGTGATGGCGAATCGATGAGCCATGCTGGTGCTTTGTCGAAGCTGAAAGCCGCATCCGCGATTTGGTAACGTGTGCTTCCTGTGACGACTGGTTGTCCTTTGAGTGTTCCAACGATTGCTTTTGGATGCGAATCGACGACACCGAGGAATCCTTCACCCGGGTGAACGCCAACCCAGTTGTCTGTGAAGCTGCTATCGGCATACCAAACGACGAGACCCGTGTTGTATTTCACGCCACGTGCATGCTCAAGTGCTTTATCTGAGCCTGCATAGTTCCGCCATTCGAGGTAGTATGCGTTGTCCGCATAGCTGAAACCATCCGAAGCCACGAAACCGTCCAATTTAAATTTCGGAGTACCTTCTGCATCGTCTTCAAAGACGACTTTTCCGTCGACTGTCAGTTTTGCGTTATCAAGCGCAAAACCATCGAGGGCAAGACCGGCATCCCCTGTGTAGTCGAACGTTAATGTAACCTTTTTACCGGCAAATTCGCTGAGGTCATATGATTTGTCGACCCATGCACCTTTTGAAGATTCAGCGCGTTGATCGCCGTCCGTATCCTCGTCACCGATGACATCGATTACTTTTGATACGCCGCCAGCTGTTGCTGTGACTTTCAAGAAGTCATAATCGAATTCGACATCGAAGTATGCTTTGTAGTCAAACTTCGCAGATGTCGCAGCCGTCAAATCAAACTCCGGTGACGTCATTGACGTGTGGAGATCATTCCCTTTTGTGCTGTAGTAATACTTTTTACCGAAAGCTGGAGCGATTCCTTTAACCGGCTTTTTCGGTAAGTTCACTTTGATGATTCCAGGATTTTTTGATTTCGTGACACTTTGATCGAGGTATGAAGCCGTTCCCGCTTTTGAAAGTGAATCGAAATCAACGTTCTGGATGTTCGCCCAGTTCCCGCCCATGACGTTCTGGAAGAACTCTTTATTTTGTGGTGAGAAGCTTGTCGGTTCTGCTCCGGCAATTCTACCGTTCCAGCTACCGCCACTCATGATCGACCATGAAGCAACCGGCTCACCTTGACCTGTATACTGTGTATCATACTCATCCGGAAGTCCAAGATCGTGTCCGAATTCGTGAGCGAAGACGCCGACTGCACCGTCTTCCGGTTGAACCGTATAATCGAAGGCTGCCATCTTGCCGCCCCAGTTTGTAGAATTTGAAGTTGTATTCGCAACAGGATAAACTCCATCAAGTGTCCAACGGTGCGACCAGATTGCGTCGTCGCCGAGTGTACCGCCGCCTGCTTCTTGTCCTGTTCCGGCATGAAGAATCATCAAGTGATCGACGAGACCGTCCGGCTCATTCTGGTTGCCGTCACCGTCTAAATCGTACTGATCAAATTGATCATACTCTGCCAGGTTAATGCCGGATTTTACAGCTGCATTCAACGAATCTTTAACGAGACCGCGTGGTCCTTTTGCCCCCGGAAGGTTATCATTGCCGCCTTTCGGATTGTCTGAACCATAATCTTTTGCCGTCCCCGGTACTGTTAACCAGTTCGATACTTTCCCGTCGACTGAGTAGCTGCCGCCGGATTGTTCTTCGTAATATTGTTTGAACGTCTTGACCTTATCGCCGTTGAACAGCTCGAATTCTTTATCCCCGAACATCAGGTCTTGATAATGTTTTTGGTTAAAGTCGTTCGAATACATGTATCCCGGTTCTTGAACGACGTTGTTATGCTTGAAGTCGCTGTATTCGACAAGTAAGACGAGTACTTTGTCTGTGCGGGTAGCACCATTGTAAGCTGCTTGTTTGGCTTTATCGACTTTGACAAACCCATCTTTTTTACCTTTTTTGTAGTTATTGTGATTTTTAGCGAGTTGTTTCGCCAGTTGATCTTTCTGTTTCGTCAAGAAATCCTTTGTTTTTTGATCAAATTTCGCTTCTTTTTCCGTCTCATGATCATGATCGGCTTCCGGTTTCCCGTTTGCTTTTTTATCAAGATACTTTTGAACGGCTTTTTGTTTTTCTGCTGCAGATGCTGCTTTTGAGACGACCCCACGTTTTTCAAGCACTTTCAATAGACGTTCCTGATCAACCGTGTTTAAATCCATCGGTGCACCGGCTACTGCTTTTTCAGCAGCTTCAACAGATTTTACCTTCCCACCAGGTAAAACTGGACCAACGGCAAATGCGGCTGCCGTGATTCCGGATAAGACGGCTAAGCTAAGCTGTTTCTTTTTTCCCACGTGAACTGACCCCCTATGTAGTAGTGAAAAGCATGACTGAGATAACTTTTCTGAATATTCAAATCATATATTGTTTTAGTTGCTTAATCAATTACTTTTAGAACAATTAGTACTTTGTAACTATACCTATTTTTGGAATTTAGTTCATTTTTACGGAAATTGACCGATATTAATAATAAACCGTTCATCAATCGTTCCCCTCATTTTTTAAAAGAGAACAGATTGTCGGTTACGTATCGCGATACGCTACATACATGACTTAATTCAAAAAGGAGGCAACTCATGACACATCTCCAAAAATTCGAACGACAACTTTTGAAAAATTACTTGATTGGATCCTTTGTCGCTGTTTTCGGCGTCGGCTGTCTATTTATTTTCGAAACGTTGACATTCGATGCACGAGAACGTGTAACTTTGCTGACAATCATGTTTCTCTCTGTTGTTTTAATGTTCAGCTTCGAATATACGATCTATCGAAAACATATGCGTCCGCTCTATCAGTTCTTCCAGACATCGACTCCAAGCCAAGCACAACTTACTGCTGCTTTTCGGACGACTCACCGTTTTCCGTTACTGACCATCAAACGGATACTCGGACCTCATTTCCTGGGATTATCGATTCCTTCTTCTTCCTTAACGGCACTCGCCATTCATTTCCAATGGCTCGAAATGCCGTATTATCTGATCGGTCTTGCTTGCTTCGGTGCCATTCTCGTTGCCATCTTGCATGCTTTGATCGAATTTTTCTTAACGTATCGTGTCACGGAATCCATGTTGGCAGAATTAACGGTTCAATCGCAACAATATGGTCATGGTGAGCTTATCCTGACCAAAAAGGACTTCATCAGCCTCCGGCAAAAAATGTTAATCAGTACACTGATCATTGGTGTCTTCCCGATTTTATTGTTCGTTCTCGCTTCTGCCGTCCAGCTGACAGAGAACGAGAGCCTGCGCTCCTACTGGAGTTGGTCGACCTTAATCTTAATCGTCATCCTTTGTCTTGCGACATTTTGCAGTTTGCTTCTATATGAAAATATCCAAAAACCGATTTTGGCTTTGCAAGAAGGAGTTGCCCAGATTGAGTCGGGTCAGCTGAATACGATCAACAATCCTTTTTCCGATGAATTCTCTCAATTGGTTGGCGGCTTTAACCTGATGGTCGAAGGTATCCAAGGACGTGATCAGGAAAATGAGCAGTTACTCGATAGTTTGTTTACCTTGTTTGCTGCGACACTGGATGCCCGGGATCCTTATACCGCCGGACATTCCTTACGTGTTGCGGAATATTCGGTTGAGATTGCCCGGGCCGCCGGCTTGGCCGACGATCAAGTCGAGCTGTTGCGTAAATCTGCTCTTTTACACGACATTGGAAAAATCGGAATCCGGGATGATGTTCTCTTGAAGGAAGGACGCTTAACTGGTGAGGAATTCGATAAAATCAAACAACACCCCGTCATCGGCGTGCATATTTTATCGCAAGTTCATCTCCCGGAGAAGTTACAACCGATTCTTCCTGGGGTAAAGTACCATCACGAGCGTTACGATGGGAAAGGTTATCCAGAAGGTTTGGCGGGAGAATCGATTCCTGTCTTCGGACGGATCATGGCGATTGCTGATGCCTATGACGCGATGACATCCGATCGACCTTACCGGAAAGGAATGCCCGTTGCAAAAGCACTCGCCATTTTGGAAGAAGGTAGCGGGACACAATGGGATGCTTCCTTTACACAACTGTTTCTTGATTTGAAGAGACCTCCTGTCATCACTGCCTCTTGATTTTCATGAAAGGAGTTTCTTATGCACCCTAAAATTGTCGATCGTCACGAATTGTATGTTGTCGGACTTGGTTTGACATGCGAAGAAAATGAATTGCATACACTCATGCCGGAACTGTGGCGTGAATTTTCACGACGCTCGCATGAAATTCCCGCTGAACCGGGAAGTTATCCACTTGATTTGTCACTTGGACAACGCGGGACAAAACATATGCAGTGTATCGGTCTTCCGGTAGAATCGCTTGAGCATATTCCTAAAGGGATGAAAGGACATCACATTCCTCCTGCCCGTTATATTTTTTGGAAACATGAAGGGCCTGACATTGAGATTTGGAAATCGTTCGAGAAGATGCAGCGCTTTGCACAGAAGCAAGGTATTACACTGGATCCGCTGAATTTTAAAATTGACGAGACACGTGACAATACACATCATCTCTATCAACGTATCCTTTAAAACCGCTCTCTTGAGCGGTTTTTTTCTGTCATTCCTTATTTTTTTCTGTCACTTAACTATTCAGTCCGGGTATTAAGTACTATATTCAGAAAATTCTAATTAATGCGAACGGCTTATTCTCGTTTCATCCTTTCTTTGGCATAGTTAGACTCAACCCAAACAAGGAGGCGATTTATTTTGAAAAAGTTTCTCGCTACATCGCTTGTCGCAAGTGTACTTGTCGTTCCTACAGTCGTCGGAGCAGAAGGTCTTCAAGCCGGTAAACTGACGAAAGCATCATCAGAACCAGCTGCATCAATCGTTAAAGAGTACGTCAACAAAAAAGGTGATTTCTCTGTCCAAGATGTCCAAAAAGATGGATCATCTAACATCGTACGTCTCCAACAAGAAGTGGATGGCGTCCCGGTCTTCGGTAGTGTCGTCGTCGGTAACGTTGCGAAAGACGGTACTTTGAAAGCAGTCGTAAATGATGCAATCAACGTCAAAGGGAAACCTGGTCTCGCTAAAAAAGCATCACTCTCTGAGAAAAAAGCACTTAAACTTTATCAAAAAGCCATCAAAGCAACAGAATTCGAAGTGGCTCCTAAAGCAGAACTCGTCATCTATCCAGTCAAAGACGACGCGGTCTATGCTTACAAAGTCACATCAACTGTCCTCGCCGGCAAAGAGCCGTCACGCTGGACTTACTTCATCGATGCGAATTCAGGTAAAGTTCTTAATAAATACGACCAACTCGCTCACGCAAAACCGGTCAACACAGTTACCGGAACGACTTCTGTCGGTACAGGTACTACGGTTCTCGGAACTACTGCCACTTTCAACACAGTGAAGAGCGGTTCTTACTACTACTTACAAGATTCGACACGCGGTAAAGGGATCTACACGTACGATGCAAAAAACCGTAACACGCTTCCAGGTTCGCTTTGGGCGGATCTTGATAACCAATTCAATACAACATACGACCGTGCCGCTGTCAGCGCGCAAGTTAATGCAGTAAAAACGTATGATTTCTACAAAAACACGTACGGCCGCAACAGTTATGACAACGCAGGTGCTGCACTTAACTCTTCAGTCCACTATTCAACGAGCTACAACAATGCGTTCTGGGATGGAACGAAGATGGTCTATGGTGATGGAGACGGTTCAACATTCACATACCTCTCTGGCGCACTTGACGTTGTTGCCCACGAATTGACGCATGCCGTCACAGAATACACAGCTGGACTCGTCTATCAAAATGAGTCGGGTGCCATCAACGAAGCGGTTTCCGATATCATGGGAACAGTTGCTGAATACTCAGTCGGATCGAACTTCGATTGGCTTGTAGGAGAAGACATCTATACACCTGGTGTCAGCGGCGACGCACTCCGTTCGATGTCTAACCCGGCTGCTTACGGCGATCCGGACCACTACTCAAAACGCTACACAGGTACACAGGATAACGGTGGTGTCCACACGAACTCTGGTATCGTCAACAAAGCCGCTTACCTTCTCGGTAACGGTGGAACACACACTGGTGTCACAGTCACTGGTGTCGGCGTACCGAAACTCGGCGCAATCTACTACCGTGCCCTCAACGTTTACTTGACTCCGAACTCGAACTTCAGCTCGCTCCGTGCAGCAGTCGTTCAATCAGCGAAAGACCTTTACGGTTCAACAAGTGCAGAAGCAACGGCAGCAGCGAAATCATTTGATGCTGTCGGCGTCTACTAAGAAAACTTCCTCCCAAGGATTTTCGACCTCCTGAGTCCATGACTCGGGAGGTTTTTTTTACGAAAAAAAACGATCTGTCAAAGACAGACCGTTCCGGTTTATTTCCCTGGGTCACGCGCGAGACGAAGTCGCGTTGATCCATTGTCCGGGAAAGCTTTCAATTGTAATTTCTCACCCTGGTACCATGTACCGTAACTCGTTTCAACGACAGGTTCCCCTAAAGCCGACAGACCGGAGGCTGATGCATTCGTCCAGTCGATCGCTTCGACGATTCCGTCGGATACGACAAGCAGATAACCCGCATTTGAGAAGTGATACGTGTTGACGGCATCTTTTTGCGTATTCCCGAGCTTACCGTACTTCGCTTCGAATTTTTCGAGCGGCTGCCCGAGGTATTGTTCCGGCTTCTCGATTGGTTGATTGGCAACGACTTGTGATAATGTCTCAAGCAATGTCTTGTCTTTGACGGACGACGGAACATCCATCCGGACATCTGTTTCCGGAATATAACCTTCGACAGCATCACTCAATTTCAAGTGAACCATCCCGTTCTCCGCATCTAAAATTTCATAGACATCCCCTAAATCAGCTTTATAGATAACGCTACTCCGATTGGCATCCTGATAGACATCCGCAAAAGGACGCGTGACCCATGCAGCTTGGCTGATTTCTGGTTTATCCGTCTTTTTCTTGGCTTTCTTCTCTTTTTTCTTTTGCTCAGCCGACGCTGATTTTTTCGTATCTTTCGCTTCTTTCTCTTGTTCGCCTCCGGTCGTTTTCGGTGACTCGACGGTCGACGTCGCTTGGCTGGCATCATTCGTCGACACCATATAACCCCATCCGCCGACAATCAGGACAGTCGCCAAAATACCGCCCAACGCAACGCTCCGGCGATTCCGCTTTTGCTTCCGGCGTTCTTTCCGGGATAACCGTTCTTGTTCTTTCTGTTGTTCATTTTGACTCATCTATTGTTCCTCCTGAATTGACCTAGACACTTTTTTAATCACTATACCACCGAATGCTGTGCCGGCAGTGGTTAAATTTCGATGACAGTTCTGCCTTGATGGGTTCCGTCAAGAAGTGACGCGACGACGTTTGAAATCTCACTCAGGCTTTTTGTATCGACCCACTCCCGAATCGGCAGTTTCCAGTCATTCGCCAGTTGATGCCACAGACGCACCCGTTCAGCAATCGGAAGTTGAACAGCATCAATCCCGATCAACCGAACCCCCCGTAAGATAAACGGATACACCGTCAACGTCATCTCGGCGCCTCCGACATTCCCGCATGTCGTAACCAGTCCACCGTATTGAACAGAGCGAATGACGGAGGCAAGCAACGGTCCTCCGACCGTATCGATGATGCCGGCATATATACCTTTTTTCAACGGACGGGCCGTCTCATCCAAAAACGATTGCCGGGATAAGACTTCTGTCACGCCTTCCTGTTTCAACCGATCGACTTCCGCTTCTTTGCCGGTGACGGCATGGACGACGAATCCCAGTTTCAGCAGAAGCGCAACGGCAATGCTGCCGACACCCCCGGTCGCACCGGTCACGAGAACCGGTCCGTCCTCCGGCTTGACCCGTTGCAAAAGTTCGTCGACGGATTGAGCAGCCGTTAATCCTGCTGTACCGTAAGCCATTGCTTCAAAGGTCGTGAATCCGTCCGGCAATGGTGTGATCCAGTCCCCCGGAACACGTATGTATTCTTGAAAACCACCGGACGTATTCATCCCGAAATCAAATCCATTGACGACAACCGCTTCCCCTTCTTGAAACCGCGGATCAGTTGACGTGACGACATGTCCTGCTGCATCCACTCCCGGTATATGCGGATATTCTTTTGTCACTCCCCGGTTGCCCGTAACCGACAGTGCATCCTTATAATTGATGCAGGAATAGTCGACGTGGATCAAGACATCTCCTTCGGGCAAGTCGGCAATGTGCTTCGTTTCCAGTGTTCCTGTAAATTCCCCATCCTGTTCCCGAACAACAAATGCTTTAAATGTATCTTTCATATCCAAGTCCCCTTCCATGAATCACTTCCAGTAAGCTATACCCGAACACTGTCCCCGGCATACCTGTTCTTGTCCGATTCCCATGAAAAAAACCGCGAATGCCGAAGCATTCACGGTTTTTGGCGTCTGACGAAAAGAAACTGGTTTTCCGCAGGTAGTCACGGGTGACAGGTAAACATGTCATCGGTCATGGGTCATTGGTGTGCCGTGGCCGTCGAGATTCCCGATTGGAAGAGGTTTGTGTCAGAAGCGCCGTCCTTGATCAGGAGTCTCACCTGATCAAGGCTTACATATAACGTGTACCGTCAAAATCAATTTCCGTCCGGTAATTGGCGGCGTTGATCGCATTGGAAATCCGGTGCGCTGCCCGTTCAACTTCCTGTGCTTTGATCCGGTATGCATCCGGATCGTACAGGGCATGCCGAATGACCGTCGTTCCTTCAAATCCGTATTGGAATTCACGTTTCGGACGGGCCGCAAGTTCTTGGAACTGGGTTGCCTTTGCCCGAAGTTGCGTTGCCAATTCAATCGCTTCGACGAGAGGCATTTCACCTTCCGTCGTCTCGATCATGGTCGACAAATTCGCTGCGTACACTAACCGATCGAGTGTCCGCATATCCCGTCGGACTTCATCCATCGCTGACTCGACATCCGGCAGCGTGCGTTCCTGAGCGGTCGGCAAAGCCTCACCTTTTTCAAGATCAACAAACGCAATCCGGTCCACTTCCTCGACCAGCTGTTCGAGTTGCTTCCGTAAGATACTTTTTAGTTTCACAGCATCTGCTAAGTACATCTCTTCAGTCCCCCATTTCTTGATACCGTTCTTCTAACCAGTACGCCTTACCGGTCAGAAAAGTTTCACTTCAATTGTCCGAGATAGGCGGAAAAGTCTTGCTCAATGTCGGTCAGTACCGTTTTTGTCATCTCAGACGATCGATTCGGATCATAGCGGACCGTCTCGTACAGCTGTTGCAATTCAGGCGACGGCTGAAAACCGATCCGGGCAAACCATTCCCGGAACGACTCCGTTTCCCGGCGTTTCAGTTTTTGCGGGAGATGACGGTTGAACAGGACGACCTGTTGCCGGACCTGTTCAACCGGTAATGGTGGCAGTTCGTCTGCTGGATTCGTTTCTTCCAGGCGTTTTTTGATTCGAACCGAACGGGGGCTTATTCCCTCTTCCGCAGAGTTCCATTTCTTCCGTTTCCGGAAACGGCGTCCGATCAGAAACAGTAAGATCACCCCGGCAAGACCGGTTGCGACCAGCAAATACGGAAAGCCCTTTTCACCTTCTTCACCCTCGCCTTTTGCGAATGAGTGAAAGCCAAGAGAAATGAATTTTTCTTTTTCTGGTTTTCCACCGCCTTCTCCTGGTTCATCCGTCTCATATCCATATTTAATTTGTCCAGGCGGTAATTCTTTTTTCTTAAACAAGTACGACCACCAAAACGTCAACGGTTCAGATTCACAGTTGCTTACACAACTCGGCTGCTGACCACCACCCGGAAACACTTCGACGTTTTGTAAAGCACCGTATCCTGCCTCAGCCAATGGTTTTATGATGCCAAGTCCTAAAATGACCACACCTATCAAAATAAGCAATCGACTTCGAAAGCGCACGTCCTCACCTCGTTAATGTCATTTTTATCCATTATATACGAGTCTGACCCTAATTATCGGAATTTTTTGTTTTTTAAAGAAAAGAGCTTGAATCCGGAGTGGGACGGGAAAAGGAAAGAAGTGATTTTTAGAGAGGGGTTTCAAGTATGTTGAACTTAGATCATACACATGATCCATATCAAAACGGACAACTGATTGCAGAATATACCGAAACGAAATCAAATCAAGAGGCCGTCTTCCGGGCGGAGCAACTGATGAAAGACAGCTCATTCGTCGCGCCGCGCCGTACACCTCACCCGAGCCGGTATCTCCGGTCCTTGATTTCACCGCTCTTTTTGACGGATCGGGATAAACACATCCTTCCGTTGACGAAAGCGTTCGTCAGTGAACAAGATGAAGTCCGGCCCAGCTGGTTCGGACGGCTGACGTATGAATTCGAGCAATTGATCAGTAACGTCGAAAAAGTCGATGTCAAAGACTATGGGGCGGTCGGTGACGGCGTGACCGACGATACGCTCGCTTTTAAGGAAGCACTCGCGGACGGGCACCGGCAAGTCCACGTTCCGGCCGGCACGTATCTGGTCCGCGGCATCCGCCTGCCGAGTTACACGATTTTGACCGGGGACGGAAAAGGACAGACAATTTTAAAACTGCATGACGCGGCACCGAAAGGACGCCGGTTGATTACGAATCAAAATTACTTACTCGGCAATCATCATCTGCTCGTTGAACGGATGACACTGGATTGGAACATCGAGCGGATCGGTGACGCCAAAAAAAGTAGCACGTGGGGCAATCATTCGAGTTGCTTGACCTATGCGCACGTGACGTACGGGTGGGTCTTTGACGTCGATGCGGTCAATCCGGGATTACACTGCTTTGATATTTCAACTCCGTACTACAACTATAACGGTGACGGGGCACGGGCCAATCTCAGCAGTTCGTTCATCTGGTTCGACGGTCTGACCGGATCCGGATTTGGTGATGACGGGATTACGACCCATCACAGTGACCATCTGTTCATCTCGAACTGTTTCATGCATGATCCGAGCGGACGCGCCCATGCGGCCGGCTTCTCGAACTCAAACGGGATTGAGATCGATGACGGTTCCCGGGATGTCTGGTTATTTAACAATGCGACGACCCGTTGCTTCGGCGGTCTTGAAATCAAGGCGCACGCGACGTCATCTGCCGCATCGACCGTTAAAATCGTCGGGCATCTGTCTGTCGATGATCACCGGTCATTTAACTTCCGTCATATCGGTCATCATCAAGCAACGGATCCGACGTCCCAAACGGCATACAACATCATTGCGACCCGGCTGATTGCCCAGACACCGCTGTATACGCCCCTGTATCAAAACTCGAAGCCGCGTGCTCTTATCGTCTCTGCCTATCGAAATGTCGTCATTCACGATTTCACGGTCCTCGGTGATCCGTATTATGATTATCAGGAACAGCCGATGATCGGGATTCAATACAAAGCCCGAAACGTCACATTGAGTCAGGTCAAGATGAGCGGCTTCCGTCAGGCGAAAACGGATATCCAGGTCTTCGGCGGAGACAACCGGGCAGAAGACGTCCGGCTGATTGATGTCCGGATTGAAGATTCAGCCAAACACGGCATCACGATTGGTCCGAACATCGAACACGTCCGGTTGACAAATGTCGCCATTAAGGGCGATGGAACAGTCGGTCTGAACGCCAAGTCTGAGCCGGAACTGGAACGGTTTATTGCGACCGGCTACAAAGTACCGGTCCGGACACACGCTACATTAAGTTGATTCACGAAAATAAGGCTGCTTCGACTCGTGTCGAAACAGCCTTATTTCATTGTGCCCGTAAATAGGCGAGGACCCGCGTATCAATCGACCGATCCGTCTGTTCCCGCATCTCGAAGTTTTCCGTATGCAGATACGTCCGGAACGCTTCTGCAAACGAACCGCGGTATCCGAGTTCAAGCAGCTTATCCATCAACTCCGATTCGAGCGCATCATCAATCGGTTTAATTTCTTCCGGCTTACTTGGTTGTAAATAGAGTGTATGCAACTGATAAATCCGCTCCAGTTCCTGAATCGGACTCGCATGATCATCGACACGCAAATCAATGTACCGGTCATTAAAACCACCGTAACCGCCGCCTTCTTTGACGACTAACAATGCTGCAGACTGCATGCCCCGTGAATCTCCGCCTGCTGCCTGACCGGCCGCAAGTGCCCGAAGCAACCGTTCTGCCAGTGGTCCTTCTGTCGTCTCAAACACACGCGCCATTTCCTTGACCGTATTGCCGTCGACGAGAATATTCCCTTGTGCCGCAAAGTGTTTTCCAGCGATGCCGCCGGCCCAGTCGTTGCATCCGTCACCTGTGAACGTCGCGCTCTTACCCGATGCATCCACGATTCCGACTTGGCGATCGGCCCGTCCTTCATCCGCTTCCGTCAAGCGTTTTAAGACTTCGTCCGCCGACTTACCTTCTTCAATCATTCGCAACCCTTCCGGTCCATAGGCTGTATTCGCAAACGATTGTGTCGCAATTGCGCCAACACCGGCTTTCGCAAACGGTACGGCACTGCCGACTGCTAAAAATTTAGATTGAACCGCTACACCCCAAGCCTGTTCTTTTTCACAATACCCAACGATTGAATATGTCATCTGTCTAAAATCCCCCTTGATTGTCATACGTATCCGTTCGTCGTAGGAATTCCCGTTTCCTGCATGTGAAAAACCTTCCGTTCATTTCGAACGAAAGGTTTGAAACGTACTTATTGAATTCCGAGGACGACTGCAAGCAGTAATGCACCACATGCCAGGACAATCCAGATTGCAAACAGTTTCCAGACGAATCGTAACCATTTTTCGTACGGAATACCGGCAATCGCCAGGAACGCCATCAAGTGCGCACTCGTCGGGAAAATCATATTCGTCAAACCGTCACCGTACTGAAAAGCGAGAACTGCGACTTGCCGCTCAATTCCGAGCAAGTCGGCAAGCGGCGCCATGATTGGCATCGTCGTTGCTGCTTGACCGCTTCCGGACGGGATAAAGAAGTTCGTAATCAATTGGACGACGTACATCCCGATGACGGCAAGGGACGTCGGTAACTGACCGACGGCATTCGACAAACCGTAAATCACGGTATCGATGACCCGACCATCTTCTAAAATGACGACGATTGCCCGGGCAAAACCAACGATCAAGGCACCAAACGTAACGGCCTTGGCTCCGTCGATTAAACTTTCGAATGTCCGGTTGACACCCATCGTCACGATTCCTGCGAGCAAGCCGATAATCAGGAACGAAGCCGTCAGTTCCGTCAAATACCAGCCCCACTCAAAGATGCCGATGACGTTTAGCGTGATTCCGCCAACAAGCACAACCAAAACAAACAGATGTTTTTTCGAGAATTGAGAAAAAGTTGCTGTTGTTTCTTGTTTCCGATGTTTCTCAAGGTCATGCACAAGACTCTGTTCCGGATTTTTTTTGACTTTCTGCGCATAGTTCATGACGTAAAGAATCGTCACGACTAAAAAGACAAGATAGACCGCCGTCCGGTAACCGAGTCCGCTGAACAACGGAACTTCCGCAATCGACTGCGCGACTCCAACCGTAAACGGATTCAGCATACCTCCAGCAAATCCGACGGCGGCACCGAGACTGACGATCGCCGCTCCCGTCATCGCGTCATAACCAAGGGCACGTGCCAACATGATGCCGATTGGGACGAAGATAATGGTTTCTTCCGCCATTCCAATTGTCGCACCGGCAACGGAAAAGACGAACATCGTCATCGGGATCATGATATGCCCTTTTTGACCGAACCGATTAATCAATTGATTGATGCCGGATTCAATCGCGCCCGTTTGCCGGATGATTCCAAACACACCACCGACCAAAAAGATGTAAAAGATAATGGCGGCACCTGCCTCCATCCCTTTTGGAATGGCTTCAAACAAACCGAAGAAATTGACGGGTGCAGATTCAACTGCACGATACGTCCCATCAATGACGACCGTTTGTCCGTCCTGCTTTTCGCGATCAAACTGACCGGCCGGTAATGTATACGTCAAGATGACTGCAATCAGTAAAATTCCCATGATAATCGCGTACGTATGAGGCATCTTGAAGAAGGAGCGCTCCGAAGCATCTGCCTGTGGTTTTCGTTCATTCATCCATTTGCCTCCTGACATACCTTTAATTTTTTAAGTCTCTTCAAAGATAATGCCCTATTTTTGGAAAAAATAACAGTCTATTTCGTCATTTAATTTTTTTGTAATATATTAAATCAATGAGAAAAACAAAAAAACCCGACCGCAGTCAGGTTTTTCGGATGTAATTTACGCGTTAAATGATTGAACATCAAGCGGTTTCGCAAGCGCTGTTTGTGCAAATGCCACGAACTGCCCGAAATGTGCGCTCGTGTTATGGGATTCGATTGCTGCCTGATCTTCCCATTTTTCAATCATCATGAAGACATTTTCATCTTCCGTGCTTTGGAACAGGTCATAGCTGATATTGCCCGCTTCCAAGCGTGATCCTTCGATCAACGTTTTAGTAGCTTCTAAAAACTCTTGACGTTTTGCTGGTTGTACTTCTAATTTTGCTTCAATGGCGATCATTGGAAAGCCTCCTCTAAAATTTCATTAACTCAAGTATCGTAGCACCTTCCTTTCCCATTCTCCATTAAGATGCTCGGACGATTAAGGAAGTTATATTTCGGGTAAAAAAATGTATCATTTTTACGTCAGAGAGGAGTTCATTTTATGAACGTCGAGACTTTTTATTTTGAGGATGACGGCGAAATCCCCAACAACCCTAATTTACCTGTACTTATTTATCGACATGTTTTTGACGATCCTTCTTCTATTGAAGAGACGTTTCATACCCACAACTGGCAGAACAGCTGGGTGGACGGGATTTTTGATTTTCACCATTATCACAGTGTCGCCCATGAAGTCATCGGTATTCTCGAGGGACATGCGAGCATTCAATTAGGCGGACCGCTCGGAAAAACCTTTACGTTGACGGCCGGCGATGTCGTTATCCTTCCTGCCGGTACGGGCCACAGGGCTTTACACACAAGCCGGAAGTTTCAAGTCGTTGGTGCCTATCCTAAGGGACAGGACTACGATACCTTAACCGGTGATCCGTGTGAACGACCGGATAACCTGAAGCGGATTGCCCAGGTTGAACGTCCCGAGACAGATCCTGTTTATGGCCAACATGGACCGTTACTCGAGCACTGGTAATGGCGTCTGCTTTCCTTTAATCGGAAAGCAGACGTTTTTTTCTGTTACATCAGTGGTAAACCCTACTATTGTGCTTTTTAAAGGAGGAATTGAGATGAATGAGACAGAACGGACCGTCATACTGGCGGCACTGAAACAAAAGACCGTCACGCTTCCGGATCAGACACATGTCCGGGCACTTGGTCAAGGAACATGGCGAATGGGAGAAGATCAAAGTAAACGCCAAGCTGAAATCGAAGCGTTGCATGTCGGACTCGACAGTGGGATGGAATTGATCGATACAGCGGAAATGTACGGGGAAGGAGCTTCCGAACAACTGATTCGCGAGGTACTGAAAGAACGACGTGACGATGTGTTTCTCGTCTCGAAAGTCTACCCGCATAATGCCGGCGGCGAAAAATTACGGGCTGCATGTGAACAGTCGCTCAAAAATCTCGGAACGGATTACCTTGATCTCTACCTCTTGCACTGGCGCGGCAGCATTCCGCTTCAGGAGACGGTCGACGGGCTCGAGCAGTTAAAGGCAGAAGGTAAAATCCGCCGCTGGGGAGTCTCAAACTTCGACGTCTCTGATATGAAGGAACTGTTGTCACTTCGTAACGGCGATCAGTGTGCCGTCAACCAGGTACTGTATCACCTCGGTTCACGTGGCATCGAATACGAATTGATGCCGCTGTTAAAACAACACGGAATTCCTGTCATGGCGTACTGCCCGCTCGCGGAAGGCGGCGATTTACGGGAACAACTGCTGGATCATCCGACCGTCGAACGTCTTGCAGAAGAACACGGTGTCAAACCGGCACAAATTCTACTGGCCTGGGCGATTCGCAGCGGCGATGTCATCGCGATCCCGAAAGCCGGACAGGCTAAGCATGTCGAAGAAAACGGAAAAGCAGCGCTAGTTGAGTTAACGGACGAAGAATATGCAGCGCTCGATGAAGCATTCCCGGCACCCACTAAAAAAGAACCACTTGATATCGTCTAAGGAGGAACAGTCATGAACAAATCAGTCAAACTTGGAAAATCCAATTTAACGGTCAATCCAATCGGTCTCGGAACGAATGCGGTTGGTGGACACAACCTGTACCCGAACCTCGATGAGCAAGCCGGTCGTGATCTCGTCCGTGTCGCTTTGATGAACGGCATTAACTTCCTCGACACGGCTTATATTTATGGTCCGGAACGTTCGGAAGAATTGGTCGGCGAAGTGTGGAGCGAAACCGTGGAACGTGAAGAAGTCATTCTCGCGACAAAAGGAGCCCACCAACTGGTTGACGGAAAAGTTGTCATGAACAACTCACCCGAATTTTTGAAACAAGCGGTCGAAGACAGTCTGAAACGTCTGCGGACAGATTACATCGATTTGTATTACATTCACTTCCCGGATGAAGATACACCAAAAGATGAAGCCGTCGCGGCGCTTGCTGAGCTGAAAGCAGAAGGGAAAATCCGGGCAATCGGTGTCTCAAACTTCTCGCTCGAGCAATTAAAAGAAGCCAATAAGGACGGTCATGTCGACGTCTATCAAGGCGAGTACAATCTATTTAAACGTGACGCTGAAAAAGAGATTTTACCGTATATCCGCGAACATGGCATTTCATTCGTACCGTACTTCCCGCTTGCTGCCGGTCTGCTTGCCGGAAAATATGATGCCGAAACGAAATTTGATGACCTTCGGAAAAATGATCCGCTCTTCCAGGAGGATGTCTTTAAAGATAACCTGGCAAAAGTCGACTTGTTGCGTCCGATTGCAGAAGCAAAAGATGCCGAAGTCGCACATATCGTCCTTGCCTGGTACTTGGCACAGGACGGCATCGACGCCATCATCCCGGGTGCGAAACGGGCCGAACAGGTCACGGATACCATCCGGACACTTGATGTCGAACTGACGGAAGACGAGATTCGTCAAATCGATCACATCTTCAGCTGACACCACAACACCACGCCAGTTCGACTTGGCGTGGTGTTGCTTTGAGCAGATTAAGCGAAAAATTGAAGAATGGCTCGTATGATGAAGAAACAGGAGGCGATTACTATGAAACATCATTTTCACCTGACAGCAGATTGGCCGGGCAACCGCAATGACGTCGGTCAAATCGAGACCGGTGAATTAAAAACGAAGATTTCCATTCCGGACGCCATGGACGGTCCCGGGGTCGGTACCAACCCGGACGAAATGTTACTTGGCGCGGCAGCAACCTGTTACATCATCACACTTGCTGCGATGCTGGAACGGAATGACATTCCGAAAGTATCCCTGACGATGGAATCGGAAGGAATCGTCGACGTCACGAACGGGGTCTTTACGTATGATGCGATCATTCACCGCCCGACACTGATTCTGCCGGCAGAGACCACCGAAGCGAACCTGACAAAAGCACGCCGGCTGGCTGAAAAAGCAGAAGGATCGTGTATGATTACGCGGGCACTGGCCGGTAATGTGAAGGTTTCGTTAGAGGCGGTCGTGGAGTTGGAAGCCTGTGGATTCTTTTCGATGTATGCTGATACAGTACGACTTCATTTCTTTATTGAAATGAGGTCTTTTATTTTTGATTAGATTCTTGCTGCACAATTTTCAGTTCCTTCGTATACTGAACTTAGTTTGGAATTTACTGGAGGTCATCAGATGTCATCGTTTCAAGAAAAATTACGCAGTCAAAACACTGAATCTCATCCTTTTGAAAAAAGCTCTCCGATTCAGCCGGCAGATTATACCGCCGAATTACTGACACACTTAAATGAGCTCTTCTATAAATCGATTGTTGAACTTCAACGCAATCAACTGACCGGGGAAATGATTGAAACCACAAACCGTTGGCTCTCTGCATTAGATGAGCCGCTTTTGGTTGCGCCCTTGCATCGTGAATTAACATCTTCTACTACGACATCTGTATATTATGAAAAATCATTAAGAGCATGGGATTTAATTGCACCGGGACAGGAAAATCAGGAAAAACTGTTGCATCACTTGATCGATGAATTATCAACAGCCCAATCCGCCGACTGGATGGTCAGCTTTACACGCCATTCCGGAATCCAAGCACTCGTCCCTTCATTTCAAGAAGCGGAACGAATCAATAAACCGATTCGTATTTTAACTTCATTTTATATGAACATTACAGAAGCCAAGGCATTACGTACCCTGATGCAGTTTAAAAATATCGAGATTAAAATTTACGAACCGATCAAAAAAAATCAGGCTTTCCATCCAAAAGCTTATTTATTTACGCGGGAAACTAATTTACATAGTGCGATTATCGGTTCATCCAATTTATCAAAGTCTGCTTTAACCAACGGACTCGAGTGGAATGTTCGAATTCCCCATTCTCCTCTCACGTCTTTAGTTTCTCAAGCACAAACTCTGTTTAATAATCTCTGGAACAGTAACGAAGCCATTCCCTGCACCTCAGCAATTTTAGATCAATATGAACAACACCATTTAGACGCTCCGAAAATCAAACAGTTTATCGTCAATGACCGCGTTGCAGAGCCTCCTGTTGAATACGAAGTAATTCAGCCAAATGAGATGCAGCTTCCGGCTTTGGAACAATTACACCGTTTACGGTTAAAGCAACAAACAAAAGCCATGGTCATTGCAGCAACGGGAACAGGAAAAACTTATTTGGCTGCCTTTGATGTGAAACAGTTTGATGCCAAACGTGTTCTATTCGTTGCCCATCGTGGAAAACTGTTATCTCAAGCTGAAGAAACATTCAAAAAGATTTTCACAGATGGCGATGCTACTTTTGGTCGTTATCAAGCAAATCAAAAAGATCTTGATAAACAATTTATCTTTGCGACAATCCAAACGTTTTCAAAAGAAATTCATCTGGAGCAGTTCGATCCAAACACATTTGATTACATTATCATTGATGAGTTCCATCATGCCGCTTCAGAATCGTATCAAAAAATTCTCAACTACTTTACACCGCAATTTTTACTCGGAATTACGGCAACGCCGGAACGAATGGACGGTCTCAACATCTTTAAGTTAGTGGACCACAATATCGCGTATGAAATTCGATTATATGATGCTCTGGCCCAAGACTTATTAACACCGTTCCATTACTTTGGTATTCAAGATGATGAAGCGATTGATTATGAAGCCATTCCACAAAAAAACGGTTTATACATTGAAAAAGATTTAGTGGAAGCACTCGAACGTTCATCTCGAACAGAGTATATTCTTGAGATGATGACTAAGTTTGGTCACAGCGGCGCAAATCAAGTCGGTCTCGGCTTTTGTGTCAATATTGATCATGCCGAATACATGGCTGCTGAGTTTAACAAGCACCAGATCGAGTCACTGGCTATCACAAGTAAACAAACGGAAGCAGAACGGGAATACGCCATTCAACGGCTGGAAGATGACCGGGATCCGCTATCGTTTATCTTTACCGTTGATCTTTTCAATGAAGGTGTCGATATCCCTAAAATCAACGTCATGCTGTTTTTACGTCCTACGGAATCGCCGACGATTTTTATCCAGCAACTCGGTCGCGGTCTACGGAAACATGAATCAAAAGAGTACGTCACCATTTTAGACTTTATCGGCAACAGCCAACGCGCTTTTGTGGCACCGCTTGTGTTATCCGGCCAACAATCTTTCCATTCGATTGACCGTTATCATGTCGCAAACGCGGTTCAAAACCATTTCCCGATTTTGCCTGAAGGTTCCTTGGCAATTTTGGATCGTGTGACAGAGTCCTTTATCATTGAACAAATGAAAAAAATCGAGTTTTCGGCCAGTAAACAGTTACGTGAAAGCTACCAGCGTCTGATAACTATGATTGGCGACACTCCATCCTTAAACGATTTGGTGACGCATCCGGACGCCCCCGCAATCGAAACGATTATTCAACAGTGGAAAAGTGTCCTGCGGTTAAAACAGCTGGAGAAAGTGGCGACTGATGAAGAACTGGCTCTGTTGCTTAATCCGGATACACGACGTGTGCTCCAACATATCGAAAGTTGGTTCCCGATTCGCGAACCTTTCAGCTTATTGATGATTCAATTACTTCTCAATCAACAAACGATTTCAGCTGATGATGTCATTCAAGCGACTGCCACTCGCTTTGCCGTTTCACCAGAGGTCTTGGCACATCGTTTATCTTTGATTCAGCATCTATTTAATCGCTGGTCTACGTCTTTAACACATGACCGGATTGTATTGCTTGTTGAATCTGTTGCCGGTGAATACACATTCTCGGAAGAAGTGACACGTATTTTAGCTTCGTCGCCAACACTAGTCGACTATTTGCAGGAGCTGATGCACGCTGGGCTTCACTCCTTTGAGCAACTTTCTGGAGGAGAAAACTGGTTGACCGGTTCTCAATCGTTTATTTCGAGAATGACGTACAGCCGGGCTGTCATCCAACGATTATTACAATCTCCAAGCCAGGAAGGATCCTGGCGCGAAGGAGTCGCTCAAGCCGGGAATGATTATGTATTATTCGTCAACTTACACAAAAATGAATCGATTGAAGATCAATTAAATTACCAAGACTACTTTATCGATAAAGACCATTTCCACTGGCAATCGCAAAGTATCGCTACAGCAACCGGGAAATCTGGTGAACTTTACCGCCAACATGAAGCACGCGGAATCAAAATTCATCTCTTTATTCGAAAAGCTGACAAGGAACAAGGTCGCTCCCTGCCCTTTACATACTTCGGTGAACTGATTCACAAAAGCAGTCACGGATCAAAACCGATTAATGTGGAGTGGATTTTAAAAGAACCTTTAACAAGCGAAGAATTTATTTCGTGGAAAAAGCTTTCATGATTTTTTTAACAGCCGGAATGTCTGCCGGAGCCCAGTCTAAAGAATCCAACTGTTTGACGGGTACCCATCGTAATTCGGCATGTTCCAGTGCTTGAGGTTCACCTGATACAACCGTCGATTGAAAAGTCGATAACTCAACAATTACTTTGTCGTATTCATACCGCGTCGTTTCGATGTGATTACCTACTTGAATCGTACAATTTAACTCTTCCAGAATTTCGCGGCGGAGAGACTCTTCCGGACGTTCACCCGGTTCGATTTTCCCGCCCGGAAACTCCCATAAGTTCGGTAATGACATGACAGGACTGCGAAGAGCACACAGAATTTCGTTTTTTGAATTATTCACTACTGCACCTACAACGGAAATTGTCTTTTTTGACATGCTGTTCATCCTCTCTTTAGTCAATCATTTATGTTTATCCTAAACTACGACTCATGAAAAAGGATCACTTCTTTCATACGACTCCTACAGGAAAAAGCGCAGGAATCTGCGCTGTCAGAGACAAATAAGACCCGATGCTCGATTCCATGGAATTGAGCATTCTGGCTTATGTCTCGCCTGAGGAAAGCGCATGGAAAAGAGGTGACTCTTTTTTTACAAAAGTTATCCACACCAACAGCTATTTGCCTCAATCATTTTTTATTCAAATTATCCACATGTGGATAACTTTCAATATGCTATACTTTTACTACTTATCCACAACTAGAAATGAGGAAATCGTGTGCCACGTGAAATCTATCCGGTTGTCGTCAAAGCGACAGCCATCGAACAAATCAAAGACGGACAACCGCTTCTGTCTAAAGAACTGTTCCAAAAGACCAACCATCTTAAAGAAGCCGGTGCCTTGCTCCGGTTGACAACAGAAGATAAAGAATACCTTGCAACGGGTTATTTTGGCAAGCAGGAAAAAGGGATCGGTTGGTTACTGACGACTGATGAACTGCAAGACATCGACGAAACCTTCTTCAAAGAAAAAATCGAGGTTGCCCTCGATCGTCGAAATGATTTTTTTGAGAGTGATTTGATTGATACGTTCCGGGTCTTTAACGGTTCAGGAGACGGAATCGGCGGCCTGACAATCGATTGTTTTGATCACCATTATCTGATTACCTTTGAAAACGAAGGGATCTATTCTTTTAAATCTGATATCATGTCTGCCCTTGAATCCCTTATTCATTTTAAGAGTATTTACGAAAAACGGGCTTTCCAGATTGATGGACAACCCGTCAAAGGCGACGATTTCTTAGCCGGTGAACGCGGTGATTTCCCGGAAGTCTTGCAGGAAAACGGAATCCCTCTGCTGTATCATCTCGATGCCGGCATGCGCACCGGTCTTGATATTCAGCAGCGTGAACTCCGTTCCGTCGTCAAAGAACATGCTGCAGATCGATGTGTCCTGAATCTGTTTTCGGATACCGGTACGTTAACAGCGGCTGCCTTACTTGGTGGTGCAACCGAAACAACAAGCGTCGATTTCTCGACACGGAGCCGCAACAAAACGATCGAACAACTTGAATTGCATCAGCTGGATGCAACGACACAGACGATTCTTGTACAGGACGCGTTTGACTATATGGATCAAGCCGATAAGAAAACACGCTTTGATTTCGTCATCGTGCATCCGCCGACATTCGTCAAAACACAAGCCCGTCATTTCCGGGCGGAAGTCGATTTACCTGCTTTGATTCAACAAACGATCCACATGACACATCGCGGCGGTTTATTGCTGATTACGACAGACTGTCCCTTATTCGACCAAGCCCGCTTCATGAAGATGGTCGATCAAGCATTTAAAAAGCTACGTCAAACGTATGAAATCGTTTGGGAAAGTACTCCTTTAGAAGACTTCCCGGAACATACTTCTTTAAAAGAAACAGCTTCAAAATCCGTCTTAGTCCGTCGTAAATAAGCATATGATTCATGATTCTGCTGATGAAAAAACCATCAGCAGAATTTTTTTGGGATTAAAAGGAAAAGTAAAATGAATATCGAATCATTATTCTTAGGAAAAATCAGTTACGATGCTGATTTTTCCAAAATGTGACCGCTGATCAAAGGTTTGATAGGCTGCATTCAACGCATCAAGTTGACGTGGTACACGCTCTTCGATGACGAGGTCAATGACTCCATCCGCGATGAGTTGTGCGACTTCCGCCAGATGCTGCTGTTGACGTACCATTTCTTCCTGTTTGTTTTTCAATAAAGGAAGAGCAACGAAAACAGCTTCGAGCGTCAATGCTTTACTGTGCATCGGTGTCAAATCCTGTGTCGTCCGGGTGGCGATTGAAATAATTTTCCCGCGTTCCTTCGCAAGGATGAACGACTCCTGCAAATGACCTCCGCCGACGGTATCAACGATGACATCGAATCCATCATGACCAAGACGCGCTAATAATTGTTCGGCTGACTCATCCCGATACCGGTGCGGGCGAATACCGTGTTCTTCTAACCACGTTGCCTTCTCATCACTTGAAGCACTCGCTGTCACGTCACATCCATAATGTTTAGCCAATTGTCCGACAAGATGGCCGACCCCACCCGTTCCACCTGCTACATATAATCGCATACCGGATTGAACGGCTGCCCGTTCCTTCAGCACTTCCATCGCTGTCAGACTGATAACCGGCAGGCAACCTGCTGCAGCAATATCTAGATTCTCCGGTCTGAGTACAGCCATCTGTTCAGGAACCAGCATTTCCTCCGCTAGTGCGCCGGACCGGTTGCCGAGTCCACCGCCAAATGCGATGACGTGATCGCCGACGGAAAAAGACGTCACACTCTCTCCGATTTCAATGATTTTCCCCGTAACATCGCCCTGGAGAATTCCAGTTGACGGAGCTGCTGCCACATGACCAAAAAACATTTTTGTGTCCAGTGGATTTAGGCTCGTACCCTCCACTTTAATCTTTAAATCGTAGTTCCCCGTTTGATTAAGTGTGACGTCTCTTTCTGTTAGTGCAGCGTCTTTTCCGTACTGTTCGACGACATAAGCTTTCATAAAAAATCCCCCTTTTTTCAAATCAGTTTATCCTGTTTCAGAATACTCTAACATTCGTACTTCATGCTATGATGAAGCTACCTTAACTCAGAAAGGACGTTTTTTCTTTGAAACATGATTTGATTCGTCGTTTGACTACATATGCGAAAATCGATACACAGTCTGACTACGCAAGTACGACCGTTCCGACAACAGACGGACAATGGACGCTCGCTCGTCTGCTTGTTGACGAACTGAAGGAAATTGGCATGAGTGATGTGACCGTTGATGCAAACGGATATGTCATGGCGACCCTTCCTGCCAATACCGATGCGGATATTCCGACAATCGGATTTTTAGCCCACTTGGATACGGCAACTGATTTCACGGGAACAAACGTCAATCCGCAAATCGTCGAAGCTTATGATGGAGAAGACTTGGTCCTCAATGCGACACTTCCTGTCATCCTGTCACCAAAGGATTTCCCAGCACTTAAAAACTACGTCGGACATACGTTGATGACAACAGATGGTACGACATTACTCGGTGCAGATAATAAGGCCGGCATCGCTGAAATCATGACAGCGATGCATCACCTTATCACCCATCCGGAAATCAAACACGGCCGGATTCGTGTCGCCTTCACACCGGATGAAGAAATCGGGCGCGGCCCGCATCATTTTGACGTCGCTGCTTTTGATGCAAAATTCGCCTATACGGTCGATGGAGGTCCGCTCGGTGAACTCGAGTATGAGAGTTTTAATGCCGCTGCTGCCGAAATCATTTTCCATGGCACGAACGTCCACCCGGGTACGGCAAAAGATAAGATGGTCAATTCGCAAAAACACGCGATGGCTTTCCAGAACCGGTTGCCGGGCGACGAAGCCCCTGAATTCACGGATGGATTCGAAGGATTCTACCACTTGATTTCGTTTGAAGGTTCGGTCGAAAAAACGACGGTCCAGTACATCATCCGTGATTTTGACCGTTCTAAATTCGAAGCCCGGAAACACTTCCTGACAGCTTTGGTCGAAGAATGGAACAAGAAATACGGGGCAGGCAGTGTCGAAATCAAACTAAATGATCAATACTACAACATGCGTGAAAAAATCGAACCACACATGGAAATCGTTGATATCGCCCATGCGGCGATGGAATCACGTGGTGTCACACCAATCATCAAACCAATTCGTGGCGGGACGGACGGTTCGCAACTGTCGTACATGGGACTCCCGACACCGAATATCTTCACCGGTGGCGAAAATTACCACGGAAAGTTTGAGTTCATCTCTGTTGATAATATGGTGAAGGCAACGGAAGTCGTTGTGGCAATTGCTGAACGATTCGCTCAGTCAGCTAAATAAGACGGTATAACGAAAGCAGATTCTCGACATGAGAATCTGCTTTTTTTCATGGTCTATATGGTTTCTCTAGACGATAGATACGCGTTCTGAAACCAAATGGATTTACTTTTCTTCTGTTGTTGTTTGCTGATCCGGAATCGGTAGTTGAACCATGCTGCCGGATCCGCTGACGAGTGGTGATTTTCCATCCCACTTCTTGACGGCTTCGTACTGAATCATCTCTTCCGTCAACGTTTTTTGTAGTTCTTTTTGCGCTTTCGCGAGACCCTGCGCTTCAATGAGTCGGGCATCCGCTGCTCCCTTTGCTTCTACGCGCAATCGTTCTGCTTCTGCTTTCGCAATCGCAAGATCTGTCTTCTTTTTATCCAGCTCTTGTGACGCTTTGACACGCGCATCAATCGCTTCCTGGGTTTTCGCATCCGGTTTCGGTGCTCCAAGTGCCACGTCTTCGATGATGAAACCAATCTTTTTCACATCTTCGGCAAACTGTGTCTGAATACTCGTCGAGACATTTCCAGACTGTTCCCCGAATAACTCAAGGACGGTGACTTTCGAAATCTGTTCACGGGACGCATCATAAAGGCGTTGTTTTAAGTAACCGGCTGCAATCTCATCAATTTCAATCGGACCAAACTTATTAAAGACTTCCGTCACCTGATCCGGTGAAACCGAAAAACTGTACGTAAAGTCGACGACGATGTTTTTCCCGTCCTTTGTTGCGAGTGTCATGTTGTCGAGCGATTTCGTCTGTGTCCGGATCGGATATTCAGTGACACGTGTGATCGGCGAAACGATATGCCAGCCTTGCGACAGGGTCTCGTCCTGGACACCGCTTGACGGTTTATAGACGACCCCGACCTGTCCGGGTTCAATTTGTTCGACGATGAATGGTGTCATCGCAAGCAGGGCGACGACGATCACACCTGCGATGATCATCGACGGCCTGATACGTTTTTTCGGTTTGATTTCTCTCATTTTGAGTCTCCTTTATCAATTTTATCTTGGATATACTTATACAGTTCAATGGCCAGCAAGACGATCAGTGCAAAAAATAACAACGTAAAAAGTGTTGCCACGCCGTCCTCCTCCTTCATGAATGTTGTACCTACTCTTACGCTTCAGATTGGAAAATGTTTCATTTTGTTTAAAACCACGGTTGCTAAATTTTGCAATCCGGTCTAAGATGTAAAGAACTTTGTCCTTGAAACGAGACGTATCATTTTGTGGTACACTCGTAACAGCACATCACACACTAGAAACGAGGGTTCATCTCTATATGATTACAGTACAAAACGTCGGTCTCCGCTTTGCGGACCGTAAATTATTCGAAGACGTCAACATCAAGTTCACACCGGGCAACTGCTACGGTCTCATCGGTGCAAACGGTGCCGGTAAATCAACATTCCTTAAAATTCTTGCCGGTGATATCGAAGCCCAGCAAGGAGACGTCATCATCACGCCGGGCGAACGCCTTGGTGTCCTTCGCCAGAACCACTATGAATATGAAGAATTCCAAGTCATCGAAACGGTCATGATGGGGCATAAGCGCCTTTATGAAGTCATGAAAGAAAAAGATGCTATCTATATGAAAGAAAACTTCTCGGACGAAGACGGCATGCGTGCTGCCGAGCTCGAAGGTGAGTTCGCAGAAATGAACGGATGGGAAGCAGAGTCGGAAGCGGCAATGCTTTTACAAGGTCTTGGTATTAAAGAAAACCTGCATACGAAAACAATGGCTGAATTAACAGGCGGAGAGAAAGTTAAAGTATTGCTTGCCCAAGCCTTGTTCGGTAAACCAGACATTCTGTTGCTCGATGAGCCTACCAATGGTCTTGATCTGAAAGCCGTTAAATGGCTTGAAGAGTTCTTGATCGGGTTTGAAAATACGGTCATCGTCATTTCCCACGACCGTCACTTCCTCAACAACGTGTGTACGCATATGGCCGATCTCGATTACGGGAAAATCCAACTGTATATCGGAAACTATGATTTCTGGTATGAGTCAAGTCAGCTCGCTTCACGTATGGCAGGCGATCAAAACAAGAAAAAAGAAGAAAAAATCAAAGAACTTCAAGCCTTCATCGCCCGTTTCAGCTCGAACGCTTCCAAAGCGAAACAGGCGACATCACGGAAAAAGTTGCTTGATAAAATTACACTCGACGACATCCGTCCGTCGTCACGCCGTTATCCGTTCGTCGGCTTCACACCGGAACGTGAAATCGGAAACGATCTGTTGATCGTCGACGGCATTTCGAAAACAATCGATGGTGTCAAAGTCCTTGATAATGTCCGTTTCTCGTTAAACAAAACGGATAAAGCCGTCTTTATCAGCCAAAATGACATCGCGATCACGACACTCTTCAAAATTCTGATGGGTGAGATGGAAGCGGACAGCGGAACATTCAAATGGGGCGTCACGACGTCACAATCTTATCTGCCAAAAGATAACTCCGCTTTCTTCGAAGGTTCGGACAAAACGATTCTCGATTGGTTGCGCCAGTATTCGCCGGCTGACGAGAGCGATACGTTCCTCCGTGGTTTCCTCGGCCGGATGCTCTTCTCCGGTGAAGAAGTCATGAAAAAAGCGTCTGTCTTATCCGGGGGAGAAAAAGTCCGTTGCATGTTATCAAAAGCGATGCTCAGCGGCTCAAACGTTCTTGTCCTCGACGATCCGACGAACCACTTGGATCTCGAATCGATCACGGCACTCAACGATGGTTTGATCGCTTACAAAGGCGCGATGCTCTTCAGTTCGCATGACCATCAGTTCGTTGAAACGATTGCAAACCGGATCATCGAATTGACACCAAACGGTATCGTCGATAAAGAAACAACATACGATGAATACCTCAACAACGAGTCTGTTCAACAACAATTGTCTACGTTGTACGCAACAAACTAATGCAGTCTACAAGAGACCTGTCCTAACGGATTGGGTCTCTTTTTTGTACACTAAACGTATGAATCGGAACAGAGGAGGAAATCATGTGCGTCACCGTGCCTGCGCAGCTTTGATTAAGAACAATCAGATTTTGATGGTCCGTCTTGAGACAAACGATCGAAGTTTCTGGACATTACCCGGAGGGGGGCTCGAGGAAAATGAAACCTTCGAACAAGCGGTCATTCGGGAGGTGCAAGAGGAAGTGAATCTCGCCATCCGCATCATCAAACCTCTTTACTCAGAAACTCACGCAAACGGACAAGAGATCTGCTTTTTAGTCAGACAGATTGATTCACGCGAACCGATTTTAGGATATGATCCAGAACGTTTAGAGGGAAATCAAGTTCTGACCGGAGTGAGATGGACGCCACTTTCGGAGATGACCGCCGATCGACAAGTCGCAAAAATTTAACGGCTTTGGGATATGACATACTCTTTTTGTAAAACCAAACGAAAGGCATCTGCTCCAGTCGAGTAGATGCCATTATTGATCATGTACGCAGTTGACTTGCCTCTTCTTCCACACGTCGGAGCAATTCCTGCACGATTTTTTCTGTTTCCCGTTCGCCGCCAAGCGAAAGCAGGCTTCGTCCGACGAAATTCGCCCCTTCGTTTTTCCCCGTATAAATCAGCTGACAACTTGTTTCGTCAAGCCGCTTTAACGTAAACGTCATTTCGAGTTTAAAGATTTTGGCAAGCGTAAAACCAATCGTATTTTGTTTGAAATCCGGTTGATTTGTATAGGCAAGATCCGTCACGATATATGTCTCGAGGCGATTCCCTTGCATATACGTTTGCCGGTATGTCGAACCGACGACACCCGGTTTCCGTTCGATCACCTCGTGCTGGACGACACCTGGAATCAGGCGTTGTAACCGATCGTGATCAAAGATATGCCAGGCTTCCTCGATTGGAACATCCAGTCGCTTTTCTTCATGCCACGTTACCACCCGAACACCTCCCTTTACTGAAAAATACCCTGATGCGTGCAGTTCTAACTTCAGACTGCACACATGCAGGGTATTTGGCCTATTTTAATCGGTCCGTGATGATTATTTTACGGTCTGACGTTCGAGGGCCGCACCAAGGAACTTCGCCAGTTCGAGCATTCCGAACTTACCGGCGGCCGCTTCCGCATCCGAGTTGTAGTTCGTATTCGTGTTGACGTCATACGTATAAATCGTTCCATCCGCATCCTTGATGAACTCGATGCCGGCGACGGCAATCTGATTCGCTTGCAGGAATGCTTCGTACTTTTGAATGATTGGATCATCAAATCCGTCAACGACTTTAAATTTCATCGGTGTTTGCGGTGCTTCTTCCCCGACCGGGCAGAATAAGTCATCGATCACACACGCATCCGCCGGGCACAGTTCAAAGCCTTCTGATGTATCAACTTGGACAGCGTAAACGAATTTTCCACCGACGAATTCACAGCGTGTAATATACGGTTCCGGTGCCTGGATATACTCTTGGATCAACGTGATTCCGTCGACCGGCTCATCAAACGTCGGACCGTCAAGATACGTCTCGAGTGCTTCAATCGAGTGGAACAACTGGACGCCGAGCCCTTTTCCGGCACGGTTGTGTTTTGTGATGAACGAAGATACGCCGATATTTTTCGCCGCTTCAACAATCTGATCACGTCCGACGGCAGCCGTCGTTTTCGGAACCCGGATACCGGCTTTTCGAAGAGCCGTATACTGATTGATTTTACTGACTTCCAGTCGCAACGCACGTGTTCCGTTGAAGACCGTCCGGTCGTGTTCCTCGAGCCACGCGAGCACCCCTTCCGTCAGTTCCGGCGCGTAGCGGTGCCCGCGCGTATGCGAAGACGCACTCATCCGGCTGTAGAAGACGCCTTCCGGCGGGATTTCATCAAGCGGTACCTGTCCTTCATCGAGATGCCACTGTTCGTACGGCAGTTCCAGTTCCTCCAGTCGTTTGATCAGATGATCCGTCCATTCCTGATTTTCGTGTAAGATATGAATTTTTGTCATTTGATTTGACCTACCTTTCGTTTTTCTTCGACGAGCGGCATGACGTCGCGCGCGAAGCGTTCCATTTCTTCCAGTTGCGGTGAGAATTGAAGGAGCAACAGAGTAACGCCGACGTCTTCAAAGGCAAGAATCCGCTCGGCAATCTGTTCCGGTGTCCCAATTAAATCAGGACGGAGTCCGCGGTTCGAGACCGAATAGTCATTCCGTTTTACCTGTTGTTCGAGTTGCGATTTACTGACGAAGTCATCATACCCGGCGTACCCGGCACTGTCTTCCTTCACATCCGTAATCCGTTGCCACTCGCGCACCGCCTCTTCTTCCGTATCGCGGCAGATGATATAAGCTGCCAGTCCAAAACTTTCAAGCGGCGGTTGCCCTGTCGCTTGTCGGCGCGCCTTCATATCCTCAATCTTAACGGACACTTCTTCCACTGTTCCGCCGTGCATGACATAGGCATCACAGTGGTTGACGATGGTTTGCTTGCCGGCTTCACTTTCTCCACCTGCATACAATTTGATGCCCGGGCGTTGCGCCGGTTTTGGATGTAGTTGTGTCTTCTCGAGCGTATAGTAGTTACCGTCAAAGCTGTACGGGGAAGCATCTGCCCATAACCCTTTCATGATCGTGACAAACTCTTCCGTTCGGGCGTAACGTTCGTCGTGAGCCGTGAAGATCCCGTTGTACTGCCGGGCTTCTTCTTCCCACCAGGCGGAGACGACGTTCAGCGTAAAGCGCCCGTTGCTGAGTTGATCGATGTTTGCTGCCATCTTCGCGGTCGTCGCCGGATTATGGAATCCCGGACGGACGGCTGTCATGATTTCGAGACGCTCCGTCGTTGCGGCAATCGCCGCTGCTGTCGTCCAGGCTTCGAGACTTGGTGCTTCAAGCCCTTTGATGTCATTTAAGTTTAATTCCGCAATCAGTGTCGTCGAAAACCCGATTCGTTCTGCCGTTTGCGCGACCTGTTTCGCATAGTCGAACGTCGCCGGCATCTGTTCGTCTTCAACATTTCGTAACCATCCGCCAAAAATCGGTAACCAAAATCCATACTCCATCCGTTATGTCCCCCTTATAAAAAAATCGCTCTTCTCGAAAATCGAAAAGAGCGACGGATTGATCATGTCTGCTCTTATCTTCAAAGGAAAAATTCCTTTTAGGAAGTAGCACCTTCCGCTACGCGCGGGGTTGCTGAAGTGTCTTCGGGCCGTTCCCTCGACTTCTCTTGATAAGAATTATTGGAATTATCGTACACTTTTTAGCAGAGTAAAGCAACCATTAAACCTTGTTTTCCAATCGGAATTAAAAAAGGACGAGAGCTTGGCTCCCATCCTCTTCTCAAATTAATATGGTGCTACAAACGTTGATTGTTCACCAGGTGCTTCTTCTCCGCGGATCCGGTCGTAGAATTTCGCAAGCGTGACGCTGAAATAAGGTCCGACCCATAAGAAGGCGATTCCGATTGTAATTAAACCAAGCAGGAACCAGCCGATGAATGAAAGAACAAGCATGAAGGCTTCCATCTTATGTCCATCCATCATTTGTCGCGAACGTGTAATGGCGTCCAAAATACCGATTGACGGCTCATCGCGTAAAATGTAGAACGTCAAGAGGTATGAAAATGACTTGATGATTCCCGGGATGATCAGTAGTAAGAACCATAAACCAAGAAAAATACTTTGAACAATCGAAAGACCGACTGCTTTTAAGAAGATTTTGTACGGCTCAAACAAATCAACGATTTTCGCCTGTTCTTTCCGGGCGACAGACATCGCAAGCCATGTCCAGCCAATTGCTAGGGGTAGCAAAAGAATATTCAGTAAGAAACCGATCAAATCAATGGCTTGGATATCTTCATTCGCATCAGAAGAAAACATCGTTGGAATACCTTGAATGATGAGAAACAGTAAAAACATAAGTGCCATGAAGACCCAGCGACCACTGAGCGCTTCACGGGCGGATAATTTTAATTCTTTAATCATGAAGATCCTCCTCAAAATAAGTTCTATCTCTATTTACGGCTAATTAGGAGAGGAGTTTCATCTTTTTTCAGGATTTTCCTGTTTTCAACTGATTTAAGCGGGCTTTTTCAAGTTGGCGCTGGCATGCCGTATACAAAGAACGCCGCCCATCCAGCCGTTCCATCGCAAAGGGGATGTCATGTTTTTTCGCCTGGGCGATGACGTGTGCAGAAGCCGCATGAGATACCCGGCTTGTGACGACGACGATGGCATCGGTCTTTTTGGCAAGACCGGCGATTTTCTTCGCAGATTGAGCATCACCCGACAGATGAATCAGTTCGATTCCAGTTTTTTCGAAAAACGTCCGGTAGACCGGAGCTTGCTGTTCATTTCCGACGATGACGAGCCGCATGCCTTCGAACGATGCAAAATCGAGTGGTTCCTTATCAACGAAGTCAATCGGTTGTCCCGGTAGCGACGTCGTCACAAGCGGTGTCAACGGTTCGGATTTCTTTTCACGAATTCGGCGTGTCTTCCGTTCCTGTTTGACTTTCGACTTGCGTTTCATTTGTTTCAGATAGCGTTCCGATTTTTTGACGGCTGATCCGTGAGTCGGTTCAACTGACGAAGGTCCTGATGTGGTTGGACTGTTCGACGTTTCTAACAGTTGTACCGTCGGTTCTTCATATTGGAACGGATACTTCCAAGCAATCGTCAGTGTTTCCGGACGACCTTTCCACATGACGAGATCGACGAGCTGTCCTTCTTTCAGATGGAAGAATCGCATGTCTTCAACCGGTGTGGCGTAATAAAAGGACTTACCCGTCTCATCCTTTAATGGTCCTTCGACCGTCGATTCAATGATGCCATGATTTTTAACGATACATTTTTCAAAAACGATTCGTTCAGACAGTGGCTTCATCCGGTCAGTCGCGACAACAGCCATCACTTCAAGTGTCGTCCGGCGGGAGTCCTGATGTACGACTTGGACACGGATTTCCATTCCATGTTCAAGGTTCCATTGCCGGATTTCTGTTTCCGAGATATGACTGTTCGGCCATTCCCGTAAAGAACCACCTTTTAATTCCCGCACAAACGTATAGGCGTAACGTTGTTCGATGACAGGATTGATCTGTGCAGGAGGAATGACAGATTGTTCGAATGTGACCTCTTCTTCTGGTTCGCTCCACGCGATGTCCGGTTTTGCGGAGGGTGTATAGTAACGCGACATCTGCACCCATTCATCGATTCCCCGGATTTCCTCGAGCAGTAAGTCCCATTCTTCCACCGTTTCGACTACTTTCATTTTACCGGCGACTAACGTCTTCGCCTGCTCTACGATTTGTTGCATCATCTTCGACAACCCCTTTGCTTTTTTTCCAATATAGCAAGGGGCTGTCGGTTAGGTTGCTCAAAAAAAGACCAGGTTATTTTTTGTATATGGTTAGGATTTTATTTCGATTGAAGGATCACCGAGCCGGTATTTTTCGACGGAGACAATCAGAATCGTGATGATGACAAGTAAAAACCAGGACGATAACTTCCCGAAGTCGACCAGTTCCCATCCATCCTGCTGATTCGGATACACCCATCCTTTAAAAAAGGTCACGATGTTTTCCGCCAGCCAGATGAACCAGGCAATCAACCCAAACGAGAGGGTGAGCGGCATTCGGTAGACCGTTTCATCCAGACGGAAATAGACCCAGGACTTATAAAAGACGAGAGCAACAAGTCCCATCAAAATCCAACGGAAATCAAACAACCAATGATGGGTAAAGAAATTGACGTATACAAGCAGACCGGTCGCTAGAGCAAACAGAGGCCGGGGAAACTGTGTGATACGGAGGTCAAACCGGCGGAAGGCCTGACAGATATAACTGGCGACGCTCGCGTACATGAAGCCGGCATAAAGCGGTACACCCAACACCTTGCTGAAGGCATCTTCCGGATAACTCCAGGATCCGAATTGGACTTTAAATAACTCCAGTCCGAGTCCAATCGCATGAAAAATTAAAATCAATTTAAACTCTTCTTTCGTTTCATAACGCGTGACGAGTAAGACGATTTGAACGACGAGGCACCAGATCAGGAGCAAATCGTAACGGGCAATCGGTTCCGCCGGTAGATAACGGGATGCAGCAAGTGCCAGGAAAATCGCGACCGGAAACACACAACAGATGGCCTCAAGGTATGTAAAACGGAAAAAATGACGGATTTTTTGCATGGACGGACCTCCTTTTCATTAGTATACGGATCAGAAGAACAGATTCCCTCCATCTCAAGATGGAAAATATCGGATTCGCTTTAGTTTCTTTCGTCAAACATGGTACAGTTAATGAATCAATTTTATTTTGAAACGAGGTGTCTCTCATCCATGAAGCAGACCATTCAAACGTCTTGGCTGTTCCGTTCCGTTCTGAAATGGGCATTATTCTTATTCGGTCTTTTTTTACTCGCTGTCGGTTCATCAATGATGATCACGGCACAACTCGGCGTCTCGACTTGGGACGTTCTTCACCTTGGTCTGCAAAATAAAACGCCGTTTTCCGTCGGGACGATTATTCTTCTCGTCGGCCTGTTGTTGGTGTTCGTCAAATACTTGCTCGACCAGATTACACCGCAGGTCGGCACACTCGTCAACGCGATTTTTGTCGGCGTATTCATGAATCTCGTTCTCGGTTCAGGCCTCCTGCCCTCTTTCTCCTCGCTTTGGCAGAATACACTATGGTTGATTGCCGGCATCTTCATCATCGGGATGGGCGCGGGACTGTACGTCGCTGTCGGCTACGGAGCCGGACCGCGGGACGGACTGACCCTGACGCTCGCCGAGCGATTTGGTACATCCATCCGGATGATGCGGACGTTCATGGAAATCACCGCTTGCGGGATCGGTTGGTTGCTCGGAGGACCCGTGTTCTTCGGAACGATTTTATCGATTTTCCTGATTGGTCCGTTCCTGCAGTTTTGGTTGGGACATTTCCGCCGGATGATTGCAGCGATTGATGCCGGTACGATTCCCCGTAAACAACAAAAAATCAGTTAAGTCGTCTGACTCGATACCATTTCATCTGAAATGGTATCTTTTTTGTGGATGAAGCATATTAGTTGCGGCATGAAAGCAGACACGTTATATTCGTTTACATATCAATCTTTGATACGTCAAGGATTTTTCGAACGAAGGGAAGGATGTGATGAACTTGAGTATTTCCTGTACTGAAAAAGGACGACTGATTTATGCGCTCGTCTCCGTCAATAAGACGATTGCTCAAAAATTCGATCTCTGTACGGACGGCTTCAGCCAAACCCGGATGGACTTATTAGCACAACTCGAGGTTGACACGACCATCAGTCAAAAAGAGTTGCAACAACGCGTCAACGTTGATAATGCAGCCGTGACACGACATTTAAAACACCTGGAAACGAAGGGTATGATTGAACGTGTCCGTTCCGCAACCGATAACCGTGTCATTCTCGTTTCGTTGACGGCAGAAGGCGCCACACGAATCACCCGGTTACGTCAGCAAAAAGATGAATTCCTCGAACAACTGCTTGAAGGATTCACGGCAGACGAACAGCACCAGCTGACACAAATGATTCAACGGATAGAAACAAATGCCCTTACCTTACCTAAAACAACTGTTACTTAAAAAGGAGACTTTCAAATGACTACACAAACTGCAACTGATTTTATGGAGATCGTTAAAGGACGCCGCTCGATCCGCAACTACGACACAAACGTCAAAATCTCAAAAGAAGAAATGACACAAATTCTTGAAGAAGCGACGCTTGCTCCGTCTTCTGTCAACATGCAACCGTGGCGTTTCCTCGTCATCGACAGCGAAGAAGGAAAAGCAACACTCGCCCCGCTCGCTAAATTCAACCAGGTGCAAGTCGAGACATCATCTGCTGTCATCGCTGTCTTTGGTGACATGAAAGCAATCGATCAACTTGAAAACATCTATGATACAGCCGTTGAAAAAGGACTGATGCCGCAAGAAGTCCGCGATCGTCAAGTACCTGCCATTCAAGGAATGTATGAAAATGTACCGGCCAGTGCACTGAAAGACAGCATTTTGATCGACTCAGGTCTCGTCTCGATGCAATTGATGCTCGTTGCTCGTGCACACGGTTACGATACAAATCCGATTGGCGGTTATGAAAAAGACCAAATCGCTGAAGCGTTCGGCATGGAAAAAGATCGTTACGTACCGGTTATGCTTCTTTCAATCGGGAAAGCCGTCGACGCTGGTTATCCGTCAGTTCGTCTGCCGATCAACGATATCGCAGACTGGAAATAAGCAGTACCCGTATCCATCCAAAAAATAGAGAACAAAGAAAAGGGAGATTATTACTATGACAACTCAAACAACTACAGACTTTATGGAAATCGTTAAAGGACGCCGCTCGATCCGCAACTATGACACAAACGTTAAAATCTCAAAAGAAGAAATGACACAAATTCTTGAAGAAGCAACACTCGCTCCATCTTCTGTCAACATGCAACCGTGGCGTTTCCTCGTCATCGACAGTGCAGAAGGAAAAGCGACGCTTGCTCCACTCGCTAAATTCAACCAAGTGCAAGTCGAGACATCATCTGCTGTCATCGCTGTCTTCGGAGACATGAATGCTGTCGACAGCATCGAAACCATCTACGACATGGCTGTTGAAAAAGGATTAATGCCGCAAGAAGTCCGCGATCGCCAAGTACCTGCCATCAAAGGCTTCTACAGCCCGGAAGATACGGATACGCTTCGTGACAGCATCCTGATTGACTCAGGTCTCGTCTCGATGCAATTGATGCTCGTCGCCCGTGCACACGGTTACGATACAAACCCGATCGGCGGCTACGAAAAAGATCAAATCGCTGAAGCTTTCGGTATGGATAAAGACCGTTACCTTCCTGTCATGCTCCTTTCCATCGGAAAAGCAGTTGACGCCGGGTACCCATCTGTTCGTCTGCCGATCAACGACATCACAGACTGGAAATAATCGTTTGAAAGCTCCGGATTCCTACTTCAGGAATCCGGTTTTTTTGTATACTGACAAAAAGGAGCTGATCCAACGATGTATGATGTGACGATTATCGGTGCCGGTGTCGCCGGAATCTTTCTGGCACACGAACTGATGGCACAAGGTCAGACGGTCCTGTTGATTGACGCCGGAAAGTCGCTTGAACAACGGACAACAAAGGAAGCCTATCTCGGCTTTGGCGGGCTCGGAAAATCGGAAGGAAAATACAACTATTCTGCCGGATTCGGTGGTGAACTCGCTGAGAAGCTGGGAACAGAGACGACGCTTCGTCTGATGCAACAAGTGGACGATGTCCTTTGCCGTTACGGCGCGGACGAGGCCGGTACCTATTCGACCTCCAATCCAGAGCTAGCAGCTCAGGCGCGTGCTGCCGGTCTTGATACGATCGAAACGACGGTCCGTCATTTGGGAACCGGATTATCAGAACGTGTCTTACAGCGCTTCGAAGCCGCCCTTCAGAAGCAGGTCACCTTTCGTTACGAGACGCTCATTGAACGCATAGAAAAACAGCCACACGGATTTCAGCTGACAACGGCCCGCGAAACATTTTTAAGTCAGCGCGTCGTCTTCGCAACTGGACGTTCCGGTACGGACTGGATGCAGACACAACTGCGAATGCTTGGACTCACTCAAGACAAAACACGCCTTGATCTCGGGATTCGAATTGAGCTGGAGGAAACGGCCTTCCGAACGCTGTTACAAGACACGTTTGAAACGAAGCTCGCCTATACCTCAACCGCCGGAACGGCAGTCACGTACTGCATGAATCCAAAAGGACGAATCATCCGCAAGCATCAGGAAGGTCTTGTGATGCCGGACGGTCAGAATTTCCGGGAACAGGCGTCCGGAACGACCAACTTGAACTTTACGCTGTTTTTACCCCGTTATTTTGCAACACTTGCCGAAGCAAATCATTATGCCGCTTCCGTCATCGGACGGATCAATCAGGGAACAGACCGGATTGTCGTGCAACGACTGGGGGATTTGCGTGCTGCCCGTCCGACTTCCCCGACTGATCTTGCCGAAAACAACATCAGACCGACTTTGGAAGCGGCTGCCGGTCACCTGATGGAGGAAGTACCGGAAACCGACATGACCGTTCTGTTGGAATTCCTGAATCGACTCGAGCGGCTTCTCGAAACACCGCTCTCTCCGGATACGCTGCTGTACGGGATGGACGGAAAATTTTATGCACCGGTGCTGTCGACGTCCCGGGTCTTCGAAACAGATCTCAAGGGGCTCTATGCAATCGGCGATTGCTCCGGTGTGACCCACTCCCTGTCGCAAGCGGCAGCGAGCGGACTTTATCTCGGACAACACCTGACAAAAAAACAGCCGTCTTAAGAGAATAAGATCTCTTAAAACGGCTGCTTGTGCTTATTTTTTAAACGCTTCGTATACTTTCAGCTGTTTGCCCTTAACTTTTGTTGTCTTCATCGCCCGCAGGACGAGCGGACCTTTTCCGTTCAGGATTTCCACGTACGTGACCGTATCCTGAATCGTGATGATTCCGATATCCTGCGCAGTCATGCCTTCGATTTTCGCAATCGTTCCGACGAAATCAACGGCACGCAGTTTCTTTTTCTTGCCGCCGTTAAAGTACAGTTTCATGATATCGGCGTTGAGCTGCTCCGTTTTTGAAGCCCGGACATCAGCTGTCGTGATTTTCTCTTCAAATGCATCAGCTGTCCGGATCAGTTCCCGTTCAGTCGGTGCTTGGCGTCTTTCGATCGCCTCACCGCGGTACTGTTCGACTTCACGGAGACGACGCATATCCGACTCCGTCACTAAGCTGATGGCTTTTCCGAGTGCTCCGGCACGTCCTGTCCGGCCTGTCCGGTGGACGTAACTTTCTTTTTCAACCGGCATATCGTACTGGATGACGTGTGTGATGTTTTCAATATCAATCCCGCGGGCTGCGACGTCCGTCGCAACGAGGTAACGGAACTCACCGGCCCGGAAGGCTTTCATGACGGCGAGACGCTCGTCCTGTTCCATCCCACCGTGAATTTTTTCGACCGGATAATCCATCGATGACAGTCCTTGGGCGACGAAATCAACATGTTCTTTTGTCCGGCAGAAAATCATGCAACGGTCCGGGTTTTCAACGACGGTAACGTCTTTGAGAACGGCAAACTTCGTTTTATCCGTGACCTTGATATAGCTGTGTTCGATTTCTGCGATTTCCGTTGCCTTCGTCGTAATTTCAACTTGTTTCGGTGACTGCATGTAACGGTCGCTCAACTGATGAATATCTTGCGGGAACGTCGCTGAGAACAGCATCGTCGTCCGTTGGTTCGGCAATTGTTTTAAAATCGTATCCACTTGATCGAGGAAGCCCATGTTCAGCATTTCGTCCGCCTCGTCAAGGACCAGATATTTCACTTTTTCAAGCGATAACGTGCCGCGCTCCAAGTGATCGAGCACACGACCCGGTGTCCCGACGACGATGTGTGTCTTCTGTTTCAGTTCTGCGATCTGTCCGCGGAACGGTTGTTTCCCGAAGACAGCTGTTGCTTTAATCCGTTTATAACGGCCGATGTTCATGACATCTTCCGTGACTTGCAGAGCCAGCTCGCGCGTCGGTGTTAAAATCAATGCCTGCGGTTTGTTTTCTTCCCACTCGACGAGTTCGCAAAGGGGGATCCCGAATGATGCTGTCTTTCCGCTGCCGGTCCGTGATTTAACGATGATGTCTTTTTCCGACAAGGCGACCGGAATGACGGCTTGCTGGACATCGGTCGGTGTATGATAACCGAGCTGTTCGATTGCTTCTAGAATCGGTGTACTGAGTTGAAAATCAGTGAATGGTTTTTTGGACATAAGAATACCTCATTTATTTTTATAGTTTTATTTTTATAGTTTATGTGTTGGTTCGATGAATGGATCAGACGTGACCTCTCATTATGCGCTACTTTCAGCAGGACGTCAAAAGAGCTTCCCGTCAGAGTGACAGGAAGCTCCACTTGCTTATTTTGCTGCGACTGTATCTTTTTTGATTTGTTTACTGCGGAGCTGACCACATGCAGCATCGATATCCGTACCGTGCTCAAGACGGACACCACAGTTCAGACCGTTCTTTTTCAATGTGTCGTAGAACGTTGAAATGTCTTCCGACGTACTGCGTTGGTATTGACCGTGCTCGTCGACCGGGTTGTACGGAATCAAGTTGACGTACGTCAAATGACGTTTGTCTTCGAACAATTTCGCAAGCTCGATCGCTTGGGCTTTTTGGTCGTTGACGCCACGCAAGAGAATGTACTCGATCGTGATTTTCCGGTTCGTCGTCTTGACGTAGTAATCGATGGCAGGCATCAATTTCTCGAGCGGAATCGCACGGTTGATTTTCATGATTTGTGTCCGGAGTTCGTTGTTTGGCGCGTGTAATGAAATCGCCAAGTTAACTTGGAGTTTTAAATCTGCGAATTTGTAGATTTTGTCTGCGAGTCCACTTGTCGATACCGTGATGTGACGCGCACCGATTGCAAGACCGTTATGATCCTTGATGACGTTCAGGAAATCGACCATGTTGTCGAAGTTATCAAACGGCTCACCGATACCCATGACGACGACGTGGCTGACACGCTCTTCTTTACCGACAGCATCGAGGTGATGCTGAACGTTCATGATTTGCTCGACGATTTCTCCGGCCGAGAGATCACGGCTCTTCTTGATCAAGCCACTGGCGCAGAAGCTACAGCCGATGTTACAGCCGACTTGCGTCGTGACACAGACAGACAGACCGTACTTATGACGCATCAGAACCGTTTCGATCAGGCTGCCGTCATATAATTTGAAGAGGAACTTGATCGTTCCGTCTGCTGATTCTTGTTTAACGGCTTGCGTCATTGAATCAATCGCAAAACTCTGATCTAACAACTCAAGGCAATCCTTGTTGACATTCGTCATTTCTGCGAAAGTAGTGACACGTTTACGATACAACCAATCCCAGACTTGTTTTGCTCGGAACGGTTTGTGACCTTGATGCGATAACCATTCAGTCATCTGCTCAAGTGTTAATCCATAAATGGATGGTTTATTCATTAGTGAGACCTCATTTCTTTTTCCAGAACTATAACATTCCTTTATCTTAGTAAAAATCAGCCGCTTACGCAACGTTCAAATCCTAAATGTTCACTTTCTGTAAATTTTCATGTCCACTTTGGCTTGTTTTCCGGTCTAGTTGTGTCAAATCGACAAACTGCGCTTACGGAAACTGACAAAGGCACCGAGATGGAATAACAAACTGATACTTGCCAGCAGCAGGAGATGCCAAAAGAAGTGGTGGGTTCCTTCCAATAGTTGTTGGGTGTTGAACAAACTGAAAATCGATCCGTAACGCATCCATTCCGTTTTTTCGCTGAGACCGGAGCCGATCGTCAGGACGATTGACAGCACAAGCACACCGCCGGCAATCGAAAAGGCTCGTCGTTCATCATCAAATAGCGTCGCAATGCATAAGGTAAATCCACCGATCGCATACAGCAAGAACAGCGCGTTTACTTGAAAGCGGACGAGCGTCATCCCGTCAATCGAAACTCCGGAAACAAACCAGTCGGCCATCAATAAAACGAAGGTATTACATACTACCAGGCATGTACTGGCAAGAAACATGACAATCATCGCCGATGCTGTATATTGATGACGCGTAATCGGAGCTGCCAAGTATAAAATCAGTTCACCGTTATCAATCGGCCGTGCCAGTAAACGCGCAGCAAGTGACAATAAAAATAAAGACGCGATGATTTGAAAAATCAGCCCGTAATAATTGCCGCCCAGTAAATCAAGCACATTATCAAAACCGGTGATCTTATCGTACTGGAAAGCTTTCAAGACTTCCGGCGGCAGTGCCTGCAGTTTCGCTTCGAGTAACCCCGTCTTCATCATCGACGGATAAAGTGCCGCAAGCATCAAGAGATACAGACTTGTCCCGACCGCATAAGCTGTGATCGGTTTGCCGTTATGCTTGAGCAAAGACCAAACGATCGTCATCATGATGGTTCCTCCTCACTATAATAATGTAAGAAGACGTGTTCCAAATCATCTGCTGAAGTTTGAATCGCCCGGACATCGTATTCGGTCAACAGACGAATGATTTGATTTAATGTCCGTTCGTTGCTCGTAAAAAAGGAAACATGATTCTGAAACCGTTGACTTCCGATCTGAAGCGCAAACTGTTCAGCGTGTGCTTCGAGCCCAAATTCAATCGTGTACTGTTTTCGGCTCGACCGGACCAATTCATGAATGTCTGCTTCGATGATGATCCGTCCTTCTTTAATCAGCGCTGCCCGGTCACACGATTTTTCCATCTCCGGAAAATGGTGTGAACTCATTAAAATCGCTTTTCCGCGCTGCCGTTCCTTGTCGACCAGATTTAAAAAGCGTTCCTGCATCAACGGATCAAGTCCGCTCGTCGGTTCATCGAGCAGATAAACGGGAGCATCCTTCATGAAACAGCCGACCAATGCCAATTTTTGCTTCATCCCTTTCGACATCTTCCGGATTTTCGTTTTCGTTTCAAAAGGAAACTGCTCGAGTAACTCCGACTGACGTTCCGGTTTACTTTGGTGGAGTTGTTGCATCAAATGCAAAATCTGTTCACCCGTAAAATCACCGGGCAGATTAATCTCCCCCGGTAAATAACCGACGATTCGTTTTACTTCCTGAGATTGATTCCAACAGTCGTATCCACCGATCGTCGCATGACCAGAGTCCGCTTGAATCAATCCCATCAATTGTCGGATCGCCATTGATTTCCCGGCCCCGTTTGGTCCGATAAAACCGAACACCATGCCCGGTTCAACCGTAAAGCTGACATCAAATAAACCTCGTTTCGGCGCAAATTCTTTCGTCACGTGTTGCAAATGAATCATCCGAATCGCCTCACTTTTCTGGTGATTGCCGTTAGTACCTTATACCCGTTTTGGTACTTCTTGGGACAGATCCACCCGATAAATCACGAACCGTTCGTCGTGATTTTTTTCGAAAAGTTCTTTCAGACGGACTTCTTCCACCTGTTCGAAAATCGTCTGATGTTCTAAATAATACCGGTATTCGTCTGCCGGATAATACAAAATTAAATCCAGCGGACGGGGACGTCGTTCAACGGATGCCAAGATTTGATCGACCACCTTCATGAAAATCTGGACGGAAAACGGATTAAAGAAGTAACATTTCGTGACATCATCCGGAATCGGATAGCTTTCCGCATACGTATGTTCAAAACGGATGCTGCCCTGACGTCGCTTCATTTTTTTCATGTAAGCCGCTTGATTCCTCAAAGCGTCTTCATAAAACTGTCCGTTCATCTCAACACCGATGACGGAACAATCAAACCGGTCATGCAGATAAAAGTTCAACCGACCTTTCCCGCAGCCGAAATCAATGACCGTATCCGTGTAATCGAAAGGATAGACGGCACATAACTCTTCCAGCGCTGCATAAGGCGTCGGTTCATAGCGATTGTAATGGCTGAACGCATTGTAAAGATGCTGAACATCAATCGTCTCGATGCGCAACCGTTCTTCGTACTCTTTTTCATTCATAATTGATTCCTTCTTTCAAGCATTGTTGGTTTCATCGTACTATACTATGAATGTACACATTTCATTCTATAAGGGGGATAATCCAATGATCGTCGTTACGAATCGGATTAAAGTCAAAAAAGGAATGGCCGCCGCAATGGCACCACGTTTCACCTGTCCAAGCGGTCTTGATACGATGGAAGGATTTGTTCGTGTTGAAGTACTCTTGACGCAAGGACTCGAAGAACATGATGAAATGAATGTCAACATGTACTGGGAAGACATGAAGCATTTTGAATCCTGGCGCAACAGCGATGACTTTAAAGCTTCTCATAAACGTCCGGAACCAACAGACGGAAAACAGGAAGAATCGCCGATGCTCGGCAGTGAAATCATCACGTATGAAGTCGCTTCTGTCAAAGAACGGACTTCTTTATAATTCATGTCAGAACCGCCTTGCCTCCAATTTGGTCGCAAGGTTTTTTTAATTCTTAAGAGACCCCTCACTATATTGATATGGGTTTAAATTGTATGTAATACCATTATTTGTTATCATAAATCCCATACAGAAAGAGAGAGGATTTATTATGCTGAATTCATTATCGATTTTTGAACAGGCCATCCGGTCTTTACCGATTGATCGGCCTCTGACCCGCCAGGATTTGTGTGTGGACAGTTTTTTATTACAACAGGAACAGGATTTATCCGTTTATTATTCACCGATCGGCGAATACATCAATCCTTCCGCGAAAGTCGTTTTCATAGGGATTACTCCCGGATTCGAACAGATGCGAATTGCTTATGAAGAAGCGGCTGATGCCTTCCATCATGGCGCGACAATCGAAGAAACATCGAAAATCGTCAAATACAGTGCCAGTTTTGCCGGTCCGATGCGCCGTAATTTGACAACGATGTTAGACGAACTGGAACTGCATCATCTGCTGAATATTTCTTCAACCGCCACGTTATTTCATACAAATCAGGAACTGTTACACACGACTTCGATTCTGAGACATCCTGTTTTTTACCGAGATAAAAATTATACGGGACATCAACCGAAGATTGACCGGACACCACTGTTGCAACATTACGCTTATGAGCATTTTGCGGCGGAATTAAATCAGTTACCCGACCCTGTCATTTTGGTCCCGTTCGGACGCGTCGTCGAATCGACGGTCCGGACATTGCTTCATCAGGGACGAATCAAAAAACATACCGTTTTGTTCGGTTTCCCCCATCCTTCCGGAGCAAACGGACATCGGAAGCGACAGTTTGAAGAAAATAAAGACTATTTGATGAAGCAATTGAATTCTTATTTCAATACCTAACAAACATCCTTAATTTTTTTTTTGGAATGCGATAAAATTTTATTATGAAAAGAATATGACTATTTTATCGATGAGGTAGAGGCGCGGTCTTGATGAGTATTTGGTCTGAGGATGACAACGAAGACGATCGAAGAAAGGTGAGACCGCCGAAGTATCGTCATGTGTCAGACATGACGATGCTGGTCGAACCGGGAAAGACCCGTTCGATTGCCATACGCGTATTGTATGGAGCACTCCAATTCGGCTAAGAAAGACGCATCCAGCAAGGGTGTCGGCTTTGTTGCCGGTGCCCTTGCTTTTTTCTGTGCAACGGGTCTCATCTTCTAAAAAAGGAGGAGAAACCACAACCATGGTCAATTATTCAGATTCTATCGTCGCACTCGTACCAGCACTTGTCGCCATCGTTTTAGCGATCGTTACACGCAAAGTCGTCATCTCACTCGGTGTCGGGATTTTGATTGGTGCCTTGCTGCTTCACAGCTTCAATCCGTTGGATACTGCAGTTTATCTCGGGAAAAACATCTTCAGCCTGTTTTGGGCAGACGGTGCGTTAAATGAATGGAATGTTTTATTACTTGTTTTCTTACTATTACTCGGTGTCTTGTCGACACTGATTCAAACATCCGGCGGTGCCCATGCCTTCGGTGAATGGGCGACGACGCATGTCAAGACGGCACGTGGTGCAAGACTCGCTGCTTTCGGGTTAGGGATTTTGATTTTCATCGATGATTACTTCAACAGTCTTGCTGTCGGAAACGTCAGTCGTCCGTTAACGGACCGTCGTGGCGTCTCACGTGCGAAGCTGGCGTATATCATCGACTCGACCGCTGCACCGGTCTGTGTCATCAGTCCGTTATCGAGTTGGGGTGCCTTCATCATCTCAATCATTGCCGGTATTTTAACGACGCATTCGATTACGGATTACTCGGCGTTCAGTGCCTTCATGATGATTGTGCCATTGAACTTTTATGCTATCTTTGCTTTGTTACTGACGCTCTACATTGCCTATACGGGAATTGCTGTCGGACCGATGCGGACGCACGAGTTGCGGGCTTTACAAGGCGAATTGTTTGATTCCAACAAAGGGACACCGATGGGAATGGCGGAAGAAGTCAAGGAACACGACGGCGGAAAAGTCCGCGATCTGGTTGTTCCGATCATCGTCCTAGTCATCGCGACTGTCACAGCACTCCTTTGGACAGGTGCACAAGCCCTTGCGGCGGACGGCCGATCCTTTACATTAATCGGTGCTTTTGAAGCGACGGACGTGACACGTTCCCTTGTTTCCGGTGTCGTCATCAGTTTAATCGTTGCGTTCCTGATGCTGATCGGTCGAAAAATTCCGGCACGTGATTACCGTATCAGCATCTGGGCAGGGCTAAAATCGATGTGGCCCGCTGTCGTCATTCTGTTGTTCGCCTGGACGATCATCGCAGTTATCGGCGATATGAAAACCGGGGATTATTTAGCCAGTTTCGTCAGCAAATCGATTCCTGCTTCTTACCTGCCGTTCTTATTGTTCTTGATTGCCAGTGTCATGGCGTTCTCAACCGGAACGAGCTGGGGAACGTTCGGGATCATGTTACCGATCGGAGCCGATTTGATCATGGCAGTCGATCCAAGTCTATTGTTACCGACACTTGCAGCTGTTCTTGCCGGATCCGTTTTCGGTGACCACTGTTCACCGATTTCCGATACGACGATTCTCAGTTCGACCGGTGCCGGTTCACATCATATTGACCATGTCACGACACAGCTACCGTACGCGTTGATCGGCGCAGCAGTATCCGCTGTCGGTTACCTCATTCTTGGTGTCACCGGTTCATCCGTATTCGGCTTCCTCGGTGCACTCGTCGCCTTCGTGATTTTCCTCGTCATGTTGAATGTTCTGTCACGCCGCGGTGAAGTGCCGTCGCAACTTCGCTCGGAGTAAGACGAAGTAAACAAGCCATCCAAAAAAGCCGGACCTGATGAATTCATCGGGTCCGGCTTTCTTTATACGATCTTTTTATGTCAGATCATCAAGGCGCAGACTTCATTTGCAAAGGCAACCGGATCTTCAATCGGCAACCCTTCCATCAACAACGCCTGTTGATACATCAGCTTCGTGTACCGTTCAAATTTCGAACGGTCTTCTGTATACGCTGTCTCAATCGCCTGGAAGACGTCATGTGATGTATTCAACTCCAGGATTTTGACCGCTGCGACATCCTGGTTGTTCGGCATCGCTTTGAGGATTTTCTCCATCTCGATCGATACTGCACCATCCGTCGCGAAACAGACCGGATGTGATTTTAGTCGGGTCGAAGCTTTGACTTCTTTGACGTGTCCTGCGAGTACTTCCTGCATCGCTTTAAACATCTCGGCTTGTGTTTCCGTCGTTTCCGCCTGCTCCGTCTGTTCAATCCCGAGATCACTGCTCATGACGGACTTGAATTCTTTTCCGTCATAGTTAAGGAGCATTTGAATCGCAAACTCATCGATTTCTTCCGTGAAGTACAGGATATCAAATCCTTTGTCTTTCACGAGCTCGGATTGCGGCAACTTATCCAGCCGGTCCGTACTTTCACCTGACGCGTAATAGATGTACTTCTGATCTTCCGGCATCGCAGCAACGTATTCGGCGAGCGTCACCAGTTTTTTCTCCTTGGCCGAATGGAACAGAACAAGATCTTTCACCGTATCTTTTTGCATGCCGTAGTCGTTGTAGATACCAAACTTCAGCTGACGACCGAACGCTTGATAAAACGTCTCGTATTTTTCACGATCATCACGCAGCAACGCTTCGAGTTGTGTCTTGATTTTGCTTTGGATGTTCTTCGCAATCAATTTCAACTGCCGGTCGTGTTGCAACATTTCACGCGAGATGTTGAGCGATAAATCTTCCGAATCGACCATTCCTTTGACGAAGCTGAAGTGATCCGGTAAGAGATCACTGCATTTTTCCATGATCAGAACGCCGTTCGCATACAGTTCGAGTCCTTTCTCGAACTCTTTCGAATAATAATCAAATGACGGTTGCTCCGGAATGAACAAAATGGACTGATAACGGACGGCCCCGTCGGCACTGATATGAATGTGTTTGATCGGTGCGTCAAATCCGTATCGTTTTTCCTGATAGAAGTTGCGGTAATCTTCATCCGTCAGCTCCCGTTTGTTCTTGCGCCAGATCGGTACCATACTATTGACCGTCTTCATGACCGTCACTGACTCTGTTTCATCTGATCCCTCGACCGGACGCTGTTCCGTCTCCTCCATCTCAATCGGATAGCGGATGAAGTCGGAGTATTTCTTGATGATGCTCCGGAGGCGGTACGGTTCTAGGTATTCATCGTAGTTCTCTTCTTCTTCGTTCGCTTTGATGTGCAACGTAATCTCTGTTCCGACTGCCTCTTTTTCGACCTCTTCGATCGTATAGCCGTCGACTCCGCGTGACTCCCACTTGTAGGCGACGTCACTGCCAAACGGTTTCGTCACGACCGTCACCGTATCTGCAACCATAAATGCGGAATAAAAACCGACACCAAACTGTCCGATGATGTCATGGCCGTCTTTCGACTCATTTTCCGCTTTAAAAGCGAGCGATCCGCTTTTGGCAATCGTTCCGAGGTTTTCTTCGAGCTCGTCTTTTGTCATCCCGATTCCTGTATCGCGCAAAATCAGCTGACGTGTTTCTTTATTCGGTTCAATCGTAATTTTATAGGCATCCTTGTCGAACGTGATTGTCTCGTCCGTCAACGCTTTATAATAAATCTTATCCATGGCGTCACTGGCATTCGAAATCAACTCACGTAAAAAGATTTCCTTATGTGTGTAGATGGAATGAATCATCATTTCGAGCAATCGTTTCGACTCGGCTTTAAATTGTTTCGTTTCCATTTTCGATACCTCCTGTTCATGTTTAGCACTCTATCAATAAGAGTGCTAATTCATTTCCATTATTACGGATACGAAAACGACTGTCAATCCTCTGCCTCATAGAATGCCTCGAGTTTTTCGCGGACATGTTGTCCGATCTCCCGCAGCCCGTTCGCCGAGCCATACGTCCCATGACTTCGTCCATTTTCATCGACGCGGCTGCCGAGACCGAGGAACTGTTCGCTCGGTTTAAAATGAAGTCCGATGACAGGCAAACCAAGTTCAGCCGAATATCCGAATTCGACGACAGCGTCCGGATAATCGGGTAAAGAGAAGGGATTTTCCCAGACTGTACTTGAATCAAGCTTTCGAAACCGGTCCGTATGCTCCCGACCGAGTAAAATGATGCCGTGCAGGGAAAACAGCGCCAGTAGTTTCATGAAAAAGGTTTGTCCAAAAACGGATTGCTCCAGTTCATGCCGCATCGAAATCGTCCCCATATACCGTTTCGTCGGGAACGGAAAGAAATCGGTATGGATGACGGACTGGAGAGAGGAATCGTACAGGGACGCACCCAGTCCGTTTAAGAATCCTTCCAGTTTTCCACCCTGTTCTTTTCCGAACCAGGTTTTGTAGATATCTTTTTGTTTAAAATAGTCATTAAACTTACGGATGCTTTGTTCCAGATTGTCATCGGTTAGATATGTCTCTAAAGACATGCCCGGATCCAGTAAAAAGAACGGTCCCGTCGAGTCAAACCGCAGCGTTCCATCCTTTTTTAAAAACTGTCCGGCGGATGGATTCGTCGCCACCGTCAACCAGCTTTTTTTAGTCGCATCACCAAACCATAAGACCGGTGTCGTTCCCTCAATCAGTTCTTCTTTCATCCGTCCATTCTTCAACTCGATCTGATGCTGAACGGCTTCCGTTAAGAGTTTTTTTGCTCGTTTTAACTGTCCGGATGTCAGCGTTCTCATTCCCTTCCTGTTGCGCTTTCCTGTTTGAGTTGTTCCCTTTCCTCCAAAACGTTAGACAGTTTGATGGGTTTAGCACGATGGACGCAGGGAATGTTTCATAAGGTGAAGCACAACAACGGACATTATTTTTTTAGGAGGAGATTTTTTATGAAACGACTTGAAAACAAAGTAGCCGTCATTACCGGCTCAGCCACAGGAATCGGTCAGGCAACGGCACTCGTCTTTGCCGAACAGGGTGCGACTGTCGTCTGCGCGGACGTTGATCTTGAAAAAGCACAAGTAACGGTCGAAAAAATTAAGAAGGCCGGCGGAAACGCAGAAGCCGTTCATGTCGATGTCTCACAAGTCGACAGCGTCAAACAACTTGCCGACCATCTAGAGTCTACATATGGAACGGTCGACGTCCTGTTCAACAATGCCGGGATTGACCAACAAGGCGGGAAAGTCCATGAATATCCGATCGAACTGTTTGATCAAATCATCGCCGTCGATTTACGCGGGACATTCTTAACGAGTAAATTCGTCATTCCATTGATGCTGAAGAACGGCGGATCAATCATCAATACGTCATCGATGTCGGGACGTGCAGCCGACTTGAATCGTTCCGGCTACAATGCCGCAAAAGGCGGCATTGCCAACTTCACACGGGCGATGGCGATTGATTATGCCCGCGACGGCATCCGTGTCAACTCGCTTTCTCCAGGGACGATTGAAACACCGCTCATCGATACACTCGTCGGTGGAAAAGAAGAAGAACAAGGCAAACAGTTCCGCGACGCCAACGCCTGGATTACACCGCTCGGCCGTCTCGGGAAACCGCGTGAGATGGCGACGGTCGCTCTGTTCCTTGCGTCAGATGACAGCTCTTACGTCACCGGCGAAGACATTACGGCCGACGGCGGCATTATGGCCTATACGTGGCCGGGTGAAATGTTAATCGACGATAAATGGAAAACAGACGCGGAATAAACGGCTACGGTTTTCTGTTCAGCACGGTTCCTACTTGTGGAGCCGTGCTTTTTTTGTTCATTTTTGAACGGTTTGAGCCTAAGAAATTCGGTGCGCTTAAATGTTTTGGCCATTAGTTTACCTCACTGAACTACTTTTGAACGGGAAAAGTAAAACAAAGGGGGAGAATCTATGCTTACAGAACCGATTACTTATTTACAGCGTTGTTTACAAATTCCAAGCACAAATCCACTCGACGGGGAAGAGAACGTGGCCGCGTACGTCTATGATTTACTGACATCACACGGAGTCAAAACCGACTGGATTGAGGTGTCACCGAAACGGGTTTGTCTTGTCGCCACGATTGAGGCCGGTGCTACTGCCGTTCACCCGAAAACGATCGGTTTCTCGGGTCACCTCGATACGGTACCGGTTAAAATCAGTGAATGGACAAAAGATCCGTTCGGCGGTGCAATCGAAGACGGACGCATCTATGGACGCGGTGCTTCCGACATGAAATCCGGTGTGATGGCGATGGTCAGTATGATGATCGAATTAAATCAACACGATGACTTGCCGAACCATCTGAAATTGCTGATTACATCGGATGAAGAAAATGGTATGACCGGTGCCCGTCATTTAACAGACCGTGGTGACGCCGATGATTTGGACGCTCTGTTGATTACGGAACCGACAAGCGGTTATCTCGGCTATGCGCAAAAAGGGGTTGTCGGCGTCGAAATATCGTGTACGGGTAAAAGCGCTCACAGCTCTTCGCCACAGCTCGGTCAAAACGCCATCGATGATTTGTATCGTGTGATTCGAGAAATCAAATCCGACCGGTTTACGATCACCGATCACAGCCATCCGGAGCTCGGTCCGGTCGTCGCTTCCATTACGTCGATCACAGGCGGCGAAGGACCGAACGTCATTCCGAGTCGGGCTTCCTTTTATATGGACATTCGAACGATACCGGGCTTTGGACGGGAGCAGGTCCTGCAGGCGCTCGAAGCCGTCAACCAACGGCTGTCTCAACAGGACGACACTTTCTCGATGGAGGTGACAGTCATTAAAGACATTCCCTCCTGCGAAACAGATCGTGACGATCCGTTCTTACAGATCGTCGCGGAAACGATGGAATCCATCCGGAAGCAGCCAACGCAGCGTGTCGCGATTCCTGGCGGGACAGACGGTGCCATGTTCAGCCAGGCGGCCCGGAACTTCCCGATTGCAGTGGCTTCGTTCCACGATTTCCGGTTGGCGCATCAAATCGATGAGTCGATTCCGCTGTCGGAATATGCGGAAACAATCGAATTGTGTAAGCGTCTTGCCCTGAAAACATATGTCTGAAAAGAGGCTGACTCAAAAAGGAATCTCTCGTCTTTTCACGCCCTTTCCTGTAGGAAGTGCATGAAACAGTGATTTCTGTTTAAACGAAAAAAGGGCGGCAGAATTAGAATCTGCCACCCTTTTGTTTGTAGAGACTGACTTTTGAGTCAGCCCCTTTTTAAGTATAGACGCCAATCAAAGCAAGGGCTTGTCCGATGTAACTTTGATCGGACGGCAGTACGTGTTTCGATTCACCGGAAAGGCTCCATTCAATCCGGACGTGCCCAAGCCGGTCGTAAATCAATTCAAAGACAAACTCACTATTTTTAAAAGAAACGCTTCCCGGAAACCGTTCGTGTACCGTCCGGAACTCACCGGCAAATCGGTCATACTCTTCAAACGACAACGTCATCTGATGAATTTTTTTAGCCTGATGCCAAACTTCGATTTTTAATACAGCCGACGCTTGATTCACTTCCGTGATGTGCCACGCCAACGTTTCGTTATATCCTGCAAACGGGATGATATGTTTCAACAGAATCACCTCTTTTTGAATGAATGCCTGTCAGACAGGGAATGGTTTTATATCGAACTCGAGTATAGTTTGTCCTCTTACGAAAGGAGACTTCCGATGAGTACATCACAAAAGACGTTGCCGACAGATCAGAGTGTTGATGCCTTTTTAAGTCAGATTACACCTGTCACGAAACGAACGGACTGCGAACAGTTACGCCAGATTTTCGAAGAAATGACGGGGCAACCGGCCGTCATGTGGGGAGAAAACATCGTCGGATGCGGACATTACCATTACCATTATGCGTCCGGTCACGAAGGCGAATCGTTTCTCGTCGGGTTTTCGCCGCGCAAGACGAATATCAGCCTTTATCTTGCGACTGGTATTGAGCGGGACCAGTACCTCGCGCGCCTCGGCAAACACACGAGCGGTAAAAGCTGCATCTCTATCACTAAATTAGCAGATGTCGACCTGCTTGTCTTAAGAGAACTAATTGTCCATTCGGTCGCTTTTCTCGAAACAACCTATCCGAAATACTAAGCTCCCCAAAAAAACGTCCCTGCTTCCGCTGATTTGGCGAAAGAAAGGACGTTTCGTTTACTGTTTCAATTTAATGCCCGCTATCTGCTGTGTCGATATGACGAATATGTTTGAGATTAACCCCGATGATGACAACAGACAGTAAGACGAACGCACTGCCGACATAAAACGGCAGGTTAGCATTGTAGATTTCAGCCAATTTACCGGCCATGAATGGCGCGATGGCTGCCCCGAGAAAACGTAAGAAACTGTATGCAGCGGATGCTGTCGAACGTTCGACCGGTGCTGCATCCATGACGGCTGTCGTAATCAAGGTGTTGTTATTCCCGAGAACTGCCCCAGCAAGAATGACACAGACGATGACGACAGCTGGTGTTTCCGTAAAGATCCCCATTAACAATAACAAGACAGCAAACAGGAGAAGCATCAGTACCATTGCTTTAATTGTGCCGAGCCATTGTTTTAATTTTGGTGCTGTTAACACGGATGTCAACGCAAGCAACATTCCCCAACCGAGGAAGACGAAACCGAGTCCTTTTGCCGGTAATTTCATGACGAACGGTGCATAGGCCATGATCGTGAAGAATCCGACGTTATATAAGGCGGCGACGATTCCGAGCGTCAGTAAAGACCGGTGTTTCATGGCCTGGAACGGCGCAATCAACGAAATCTTTTTCGCCGGTGTTGCGGTTGCGACCGGTTTCGGCATCAGGAATAACAAGACGAGGAACGCGATGACCATGATCGTCGCAACACCCATGAAAGGTGCGCGCCATGTGATTGAACCGAGTGTTCCGCCGAGCAGTGGACCGATTGAAATCCCGAGACCGACTGCTGCTTCATATAAGATGATTGCTTTCGCCGTTCCGCCGGATGACAGCGAGACGATTGCTGCAAGTGCTGTTGCAACGAACAGTGCATTCCCGAGTCCCCAACCACCGCGTAACGCGACGAGTGTCCAGATGCTGTCGGCTTGTGATGCAAAACCGGCAACCGTAGCGATGACGGCAATCCCGAGCATCAGTGTTCCTTTTTGACCGATCCGCGAAGAAATCGCACCGGTGATCAGCATCGCAAACGCCATGACGGCGTTATAGCTTGTAAATAAGAGTGTGACTTCACTTTTGGAAGCTTCCAGGTTTTCAGCAATCGTCGGTAAAACCGGATTGACGAGCCCCATTCCCATGAATGCCGTGATACTGGCAAAAAATACGGCCCAAACAGCAATCGGTTGATGCAGCAAACCGTGTTTACTTTCCGCTAAGACTGTTTCAGGCGCAAGTGTTGTTGTTTTTTCAGCAAGAGCCATATAAATCCTTCTTTCTTAAATAAACTGTTTGAAGGAGTGACGGATGACGTCACCGCGACTGATGATTCCGACGAGCTTTCCGTCTTTGAGAATCGGTAATTTTTTAATTCGTTTTGCGCCGAGTGTCGCCGCAATTTCTTCCATTTCCGTTTCTGTCGTAGCCGTCACGACTTTCCGGCGTGCCATCTCCATGACCGGTCGCGTCAAGATGTGACGGACCCGTTCTTCGTAATTTTCGTCATCACCTTTGATGACATCGACGTACAAAAACGTATCGACAATGATGTCTTTATGTTTGCCGATGGCCCGCATGATATCGCCGTCGCTGATATAGCCGACGACTTCCTGCTCTCCGTTGACGACCGGAACCCCACTGATACCGGACGTGATAAAACGTTCAACCACCGTGCGGATCGTATCCTGTTCGTTGACGGTAATGACTGTTTCTTTCATCGATTGATAAGCTTTCATCGGAATTCTCCTTCATCAGATGCTGTAATTAAAAGATGTAATTAAAATAAGTTCATAACAATAAGTTTCACGATACAATTAAATAACATTTATGATTGTATAATACAACTATAACCTTGTCAAGAAGCCTGCCTTTGATTGACAGAGGACAGCTCGTGCGTAATGATGAGGGCAATGAATGCTAATGAGAGGTGACAACATGTCGAATCAATCCCTGGAAACAATCGAACTGGAACTGGCGATTCTCATTCGCCGTTTAACGACGGCAACGGCGGATAATCGGAACTTGGACCGTGCTTCCTACCTGCTTTTGCGCCAGTTATTACATTCTGGCCAAGTCGGTGTCAAAACCCTTGCCCGTGAGTTACAACTTGACGTCTCGACCGTCAGCCGGCAAGCTGCTGCGCTCGATCAGAAAAAATTAGTCGAAAAAATAAAAGACCCGACAGACGGCCGGGCCTTCTTTTACAACATCACAGATTACGGTCAACAAGAGCTCGAAATTTACCGGACAGCCCGTTTAACAAGCATCGAACGGTTATTACATGACTGGCCGGATGAAGATGCCGAATCGTTCGGTCGGTTGCTGAAACAGTTCAACCAAGCGTTACGGGAACGGTGAGTTTCTGAAAATACGAAATATCAGTCTAAAAAGAGGACGGATGCAAAATTCCGCTCTCTTTTTTTGTCCTTCATTAGATACGACTTCCGGTTAACCGATTGTCACCTTTTGCTGAATCCGCTCAATCTGCTCCGGTGTCGTCCGACAACATCCGCCGATTAACCGGGCACCTGCGGCATACCATTCCGGAGCAATGTCTTCAAACGCTGTACACACTGTTTCACCGGACCAGGTCTTGCTGACCGGATCATACTGCTCACCGGAATTCGGATAGACGATAATCGGGACATCCGTCAGTTGTTTTAATGTCGTGATGAACTCTGTCGCAATCGATGCCGGAAAACAGTTCGCGCCGATCGCCGCCAGTTGCGGATGATCTCCTAACGCTTCGATACATTCACTCAACGGTGTTCCTTCACTGATGTGTGTTGCGTCACGCAGGGAAAAGGCAAGCCAGGCCGATTGTTCCGGAAACTCCTCGAGCAGCCGGAACAGCATTTTCGCTTCCTGCAAGGAGGGAATCGTCTCAAATGCCAACACGTCCGCCCCTGCCGCGATTAACGCTTCCAGACGAGGACGGTGGAAAGCTTCAAGTTGCGCATCGTCGACTCCGTAATGACCGATGTATTCGGATCCGTCCGAGAGATAGGCACCATAAGGACCAATCGATCCCGCAATCAAAGCGTGATCCGCTGCCGGTCCGGTTTCCGCACGTGCCTGCTGTGCCAGATAGACCGTTTGTTTCATCAGCTCGATCGCTTCCTCTTCTTTAATCCCCCGGCTGCTGAAGCCGGCGACACTCGCTTGGTAGCTGGACGTGATGGCGCAATCCGCCCCGATTTTAAAATAATCCGCATGGACGCGGTGAATCTGTTCCGGTTCTTCAAGCAGTACCCGGGCCGACCAAAGCGGATCATCGAGATTTCTCCCATGGCGTTCAAGTTCCGTCGCCAGTGCTCCGTCCAATAAAATATAGGGTTTTTCTTTTAACAGTTGTTCAACTGGATTGTTGTTCTTTGACATCTTCCACACTCCGTTTCCATGATGTTTTTGTCAGATGATGAACGATGTAACAGACCGCGATAAACGGAACCCCGAAATAGAGGGCGACCCGTTGCGTCGGATCAAAGGCGATTCCGATCAATGAAGCCAAACACATTAAAAACGACAGAATCGGTACAAACGGATACCAGGGCGTCCGGTAAACCAAATCGTTTAGATCATGCCCCTCTTGCAGATAGCGCTTGCGGAACATGAACTGTGAGGCGCTGATACTCATCCAGACAACGACGACTGCCAGTCCCGAGATCGAGACAAGCGCAATGTAGACGGAACCCGGTGCATAGACGCTGGAGAACAGGGCAAGCAGACCACCGAGCATACTGAAGAGAACGGCACGTGTCGGTACTCCGCTCGCATTTAATTTAGAAAAGTACGGCGTAATCATCCGTTGATCGGATAAAGACCAAAGCATCCGTGATGCGGCGTACAGACCGGAGTTCGCTGCCGATAAAATCGCTGTCAGGATGACGAAGTTCATGATGTCTGCTGCAAACGGGAGACCGATCCGTTCGAACACGGCAACGAACGGACTTTCGAGCACTCCTTTTGAGTCATTCGGTAACAGAATCGCGAGCACAATGATCGTTCCGACAAAAAATAGCACGAGCCGGAAGACAGTCGTTCGAATGGCCAGCGGCACCGTTCGTTTCGGATCAACGGCTTCACCTGCCGCAATCCCGATCAACTCTGTTCCGGAATAGGCAAAGTTGACCGCGAGCATGGTCATCAAGATGGCGAATGCTCCGTGTGGAAACAGTCCACCCTCCGTCAAAGGAGCAAGCATCGGAGCCTGAGATCCCTCGGCAAGCGGTAAAAATCCGACGATTGCCGCTGTCCCTAAGACGATGAACACTAAAATCGTCAGCACCTTGACGGCGGAAAACCAAAATTCGACTTCTGCGAACAATCGAACCGTCAAGACGTTAATCCCTAAAATCATGACAACGAATAACGTGCTGAACAGCCAGACCGGAACGTCCGGAAACCAGCGTTGCATCAATAAACCGGCCGCCGTAAACTCTGAACCGAGCGCAACCGTCCAAGTCAGCCAGTAGAGCCAGGCGACGGTATAACCTGTTCCGGACCCAAGATATTTTGTCGCGTAACTGTGAAAGGCACCGGTTTCCGGCATATGTACGCTCAACTCTCCTAAACAGAGCATGACGAGATATACGGCAAGCGCTCCGACCAGGTACGATAAAATCGTGCCGACACGCCCTGCCTGCTCCAGCGTATACCCTGTACTTAAAAATAATCCCGTCCCGATGACACCGCCAAGTGACAGCATGACGATATGCCGGGATTCCATTTTCCGACGAAACGTTCCTTCTTTCATTGCTCCTCCACACTCCTCTTTCTCTCATAAAATAAAAAACGCACCCACATACATGGGTGCGTCGGTCGACAATAAAAAGAAGCTTATCGATCGGGTACGGCACCCGCAGGAATTAGCACAGTATCTTTCGACCTGTTGCTGAGGCTTCAAAGGGCCAGTCCCTCCACCTCTCTGGATAAGAATGTAATTTTTCATAACAGTACCAACCCCGTTCTGATATTGTCAACACAATTCAGAATTTATCATACAAAAAAACGTCTTACACCAAATTGGTATAAGACGTCTGTCGCTTATTTTTTCGCAAACAAATCGGCAGTCTTCAATGCCATTCGAACCGCTTTCCGGTTCAATGTGCCTTGTTGATGCTTCATTTCTTTTGTTTGATTGTTCAACTTGCCTTGAAGTGACTTGATTTTCTTATCTTTTTCAGCCATTTTTGCTTTATCGCGTTTTTGAGCAGCCACGATTTTTTGCTCTTCGGCTGGGAAGTATGATTCAAAACGTGAAACAGCTTCTTCGATGCTGATTCCTGTGATCGGTTTAACGACCGGGAGCAACTCTGCTTTTGCCATTTCGCGATCAAACGGAACGTTCTCCGGATAGTTCGTTTCTTTATAGATGTGCTCTAAATCATTTGTGTTCAAGAAATCAACGAAGTTGTCGAAGTTACGTGCCTGAACACGTGTCGGGCTTTGGAAGTCCGCCGACTCAATCACATCCGACAAGCGTGTGCTGTCCGTGATGTCATTTGCCCAGATGTGTGTCAATTGGTGATAATCCGTTAATTCACGCATCCGTGCATCTTTCGGAATCAGGATACTTGGTGTTCCGGCAAGTGTTGCCGTGATGTTACCGTGAAGACGTGCTCCGAAGCTGAAGTCAGCTTCTTTCAAGAAGTCGATCCATGTCTGTGCGTTCAGGAAGAAACGGACACGGTCGTTCATGTAAGTCGGATCCGACATCTTGACCGGATAGTTCGTGACCGATAAGTCAGCAATCGGATGTGTCCCTGTGTACGTCAAGCGTAACTCTTTCATCCATTGCGGGATGAAGTAATGGTTCGGGTACTCTTCCATTCCGCGTGTGATGAAGTTAAGGACGTTTTGCGGTGCAAGACGTGACGAGTTGACACCGATCATTGAATCTTTTGTGATATTCGTTTCACGAATTTTCAAATCACGACCAAACGCATACATCGATGGGCAACCGATGACTTTGTGATCGATTCCTTCGCGGAAACCAAGACGCGTCAAATATTTTGATGTGATTTCGCCGCGAAGTCCAAGCATGCTTGAGCGCTCAAGAACTGCGCTGACAAACGCTTTAACGTCTTCATCAAATGAGAAACCGTCGTTTAAATTCGCTTCAAACGGTGCGCGTAAACCGACACCGATGACGACGACCGGAATCTTTAGTTTTTTAATCAATTTTGTATATTTACGAAGTGTCGGGACGAATTCTTTACGGAATGCATCAGCGAGTGGAATGACATATAAATCGAAGTTCGCATTGATTTCATCTGCACGCTCTTCTTCATAGTAGTAGTAATCCGGTGTGATCGTCGTGCCCTCTGTCATCAAGGTGCGGAAAATACTGTATTGATAAATCAGGTTTCCGACGTTCCCTCCGATTGAGTTATGCTTCATCAAATATTCTGCGTCGAACTGTTCAAACGGTGTCATACCCGCACGGATAATAATACGTTTCATGTAAAATAATTCCCCTCTCACTTCTGTTTTCATTTAAAAAATATAAAATATATTTTGCTTTTTTAACCATCTTGTCTTTTCAAGGATAGTTGAATGCAATTCAGCAAGTCAACGAATAGCTGAAAATTACACATTATTGTGGATTATGAAAAATATAGGCTCAATACAACCTAACAAATGTTCCCTATATAACAACTAGTTAAACATCTTTTCTCGACATACGATAAATTTTGAGATTTGCATAAATCGCCGGCAACATCACTTGCGTCGCTTCATCTTTCGAAAGAAGTGTGCCGAACAAATGAGCTGACTCGACTTCATTACCTTTCTCCATGTCACGTTGTAAGGACGACTTCATCGTTTCATCCATTTGTGCGATCTGTTGCTGTTGAATCTGTTCAATCCCATCACTGAACACAGCACCTTGGCGTTCCATCGCTTCTTTGGCTTCCGTTGCCAGGCGGCGGATCATCATCATTCCTTCTTCCTGCGAACGAATCGGACCGATTGCTGAACGGAAAAGCGACGTCACACCGGAAAACGTCGTGATGAACAGATACTTATTCCACATATCGCGGATAATCGTATCTGAATAGTTGATCGGAGCCGCTGTTCCGGTCAAATGCTGTTTCAATTCTTCCAAGCGGTCTGTCCGCGTTCCCGGCAATGGACCAAATAACAGATGGTGGGACGGACTCGTCTGTACGATGTGTCCTTTTCCATCAAGCGTTGATTCGATGAAACAGAGTCCGCCCAGCACACGTTCCGCTCCGAAGTGTTGCTCCAGTTGCTTTAAATGGGCCATTCCGTTTAGCAACGGCAAAATATATGTATCGGTTGCGACGAACGGTTCGATGTCCTCTAACACCTGCTCCAGATGATAGGCCTTGGTCGATAAAAGAATGACATCAAACGTTCCTTTTTCTCCGGTCCGGATCAGACGCGGAGAACAGGTAATATCTCCATGCAGACTCTTGACCTGAAGTCCCGCACGCAATTCCTCAAACCGGCGTTCACGGACTAAAAATGTGACGTCTTCCCCTTTTTCCGCCAATCGTGCCCCGAAATAACCACCGACGGCACCGGCACCGACTACTAAAATTTTCATTTTATCCCTCCATCTGACTGATGTCTTCCGATCTGTTCTACGCTTTCGTTCTCTAGCCTATCACATCGAAAAGCCGTAATTTTGATAAAGATGACAATTTAATTAAAGCGCTTGCATTTTAGTTTTCCTCGTTTATACTACTTGTATACAAGTATACTTATTCGACAAAGAGGGTGTTTTTTATGTCTGATCTTTTATACCCGATTAAATGGTTATCAAAAGCATCCGCCGGTGATCGTGTCGCCCATGAACTGCGGATGCGGATCATTTCCGGCAAGATCGAGAGCGGTACCGTCCTATCCGAAAACAAACTGGCTGCTGATTTTTCCGTCAGCCGGTCTCCTGTCCGGGATGCCCTGAAGGTATTGGCGTCAGAACGCATCATCCGGTTGGAACGCATGGGCGCCGTCGTCGTCGGACTGTCCAAACAAGACATCCAGGAAATTTACGATGTCCGTCTGTTAATCGAGACGTTCGTCTTCGAGCGGATCGTTAAGATGGATCGAAAGGACCTGGTTCGTGAACTGAGCAAGGTGCTCGAAATGATGAAAATTGCCGTCAAATACAAAGACGCAGATGAATTTTCCTATCAGGATGTTTTGTTCCATGAAACAATTATCCGGTCAATTGACCACGGATACGTCAGCATGATGTGGCAGAATCTCAAACCTGTCATGGAAAGCTTCATCCTGCTGTCGATGCGTCAACGAATCGAAGACGATATAGAAGATTTTGACCGGATTCTCGAGAACCATGCCCTCTACATCGAAGCAATCGAGACCGGCGACCGCAAACGAATGATTGCTTCGCTGCATCAGAACTTCGATGATGTGCAAGAAGTTGAGGATTTATGGAAATCGCAACAACTGATGACGAAAGGAGTCGAACCACATGACTGAACACATGCTAGGGATTGATATCGGGACGACGAGCACCAAAGCCGTACTCTTTACGACAAAAGGGGAAGTCGTCGGACAAACGAACGTCGGTTATCCGCTGCACACGCCGAATCGTTCGACGGCGGAGCAGGATCCGGAAGAGATCTTCCATGCCGTGCTCGAAAGCATCCGGTTGATGACGAAACAACATCCGACCGAGCAACCGAAGTTCGTCGCCTTCAGCAGTGCGATGCACAGCTTGATTGCGATAGATGAACACGATCAACCGCTGACCGCCTGCATCACGTGGGCCGACAGCCGGAGCGAAGTCTGGTCGAACCGAATCAAGGAACAGTACGGTTACTCGATTTATCACCGCACCGGAACTCCGGTCCATCCGATGTCGCCGCTCAGTAAGATTTGCTGGCTCGTCGAAGAACATCCGGACATTGCCGCGCGGACGAAAAAATACATCGGCATCAAGGAATTTGTCTTCCAGCGTCTGTTTGGACAATATGTCATCGACCATTCACTCGCTTCAGCGACCGGTTTATTCAACATCCATGATCTCGACTGGGATGCGGAAGCGTTACAGGTCGCAGGCATCGATGCAACCAAATTGTCGCGACCGGTTTCGACGACAACGTCCTTTACCGATTTAGCACCGGAATACGCCAAACAAATTGGCCTAGATCCTTCTACACCGTTCCTGATCGGGGCAAGCGACGGCGTCCTGTCGAATCTCGGGGTTAACGCGATCCGGAAAGGCGAAATCGCCATTACGATCGGAACGAGCGGCGCCATCCGGACGATCATCGACCGTCCGCAAACGGATGAAAAAGGCCGGATCTTCTGTTACGCCTTAACCGAGAACCATTGGGTCATCGGTGGACCGGTCAATAACGGCGGCATGGTCTTACGCTGGATTCGTGACGAACTGGCCTCGGCGGAAGTCGAGACCGCGAAACGTCTTGGTATTGATCCATATGCCGTCCTGACGAAAATCGCCGAACGCGTCCGTCCCGGATCAGACGGTTTACTGTTCCACCCGTATTTGTCAGGCGAACGGGCTCCGCTTTGGAATCCGGATGTCAGCGGTTCTTTCTTCGGCTTGACGCTGTCACACAAAAAGGAACATATGATTCGGGCCGCCCTCGAAGGTGTCATTTATAACTTGTACACTGTCTTCCTGGCGCTCATCGAATGTATGGATGGTCCGGTCACACGGATTCAGGCAACCGGGGGGTTCGCCCGTTCTGAAGTGTGGCGTCAAATGATGGCGGATATTTTCGAATCGGAAGTCGTCATTCCGGAAAGTTTTGAAAGTTCATGTCTCGGGGCCTGTATTCTCGGATTGTATGCGACAGGGGAAGTCGATTCGTTCGAAGTGGCAGCAGACATGATAGGCGATACACATCGCCATGTGCCAAATGAGGAAGCAATGCACGAATACCGTCAGTTACTGCCGATCTTCATCAGTTTGGCACGTGTCCTGGAAACGGATTATCGACGCATCGCTACGTATCAACGGGGTCTGATTCAAAAAGAAATTTAATTTAAGTTTTTGGGGGAAGTCACATGCCATTAGTCATTGTTGCTATCGGGATTATTCTGTTACTCGTTTTAATTATGGGGTTAAAATTAAACACGTTCGTTTCTTTAATCATCGTCTCGTTTGTCGTCGCTTTACTGCTTGGAATGCCGCTTGATCAAATCGTCACGACGATTGAAGCCGGTCTCGGCGGCACGCTTGGTCACCTCGCCTTAATCTTCGGACTCGGTGCCATGCTCGGGAAATTGATTGCTGATGCAGGCGGTGCGCAACGGATCGCGATGACGCTTGTCGCGAAGTTTGGGGAAAAGAACATTCAATGGGCTGTCGTTGTCGCCTCATTCATCATCGGGATTGCGTTATTCTTTGAAGTCGGCTTGGTGTTGTTGATTCCAATCGTCTTCGCCATCTCACGTCAGTTACGCGTCTCGATCTTGTATCTCGGGATTCCGATGGTTGCTGCCCTTTCCGTCACACACGGTTTTCTTCCGCCACACCCGGGCCCGACCGTTATTGCCGGAGAATACGGAGCTGACCTTGGTCAAGTTCTCTTATACGGCTTTATTGTAGCCGTACCGACCGTCATCATTGCAGGACCCATCTTTACAAAAATTGCGAAACGAATCGTTCCGGAATCCTTTAAAAAGACGGGCAACATTGCGTCACTGGGGGAACAAAAAGAATTTAATTTAGACGAGACACCAGGATTCGGTATCAGTGTCTTCACAGCGATGCTGCCTGTCCTCCTGATGTCGATCGCAACGATTTTAACGTTATTGCAAAAAACGCTTGGTTGGGAAAGTAACAGTGTTTTATCTGCCGTTCAATTCATCGGAAACGCATCGACGGCGATGCTGATTTCCTTGCTTTTCGCTATCTACACGATGGGACTGGCGCGTCAGATTCCCATTAAAACCGTCATGGATTCTTGTACGACGGCCATCACACAAATCGGAATGATGCTACTGATCATCGGCGGCGGCGGTGCCTTTAAGCAGGTCCTGATTGACGGCGGTGTTGGTAAGTTCGTCGCTCAGATGTTTGAAGATACGACATTATCACCAATTTTACTCGCATGGATCATCGCCGCCATCTTACGGATTTCACTTGGTTCGGCAACCGTCGCTTCACTGACGACAGCCGGGCTCGTCATTCCGTTGCTTGGTCAATCGGATGTCAATCTCGCACTTGTCGTCCTCGCAACGGGAGCCGGCAGTTTGATCGCTTCACACGTCAACGACGCCGGGTTCTGGATGTTTAAAGAATATTTTGGATTAACGATGAAAGAAACTTTCGCGACGTGGACCTTGCTTGAGACAATCATTTCCGTCTTCGGACTTGGATTCGTCCTCCTGCTCAGTCTCGTCGTCTAAAAAAGGAGTCGGTATACTATGCTACATTCAATCGGAGTCATCGGACTGGGCGTCATGGGGCGCAACATCGCCCTCAACATGGCAAGTCATCAGGAAGACGTCGCTGTCTATAACTACACCCGTGATTTAACGGATGACTTAATGGCACATAACGAAGGATTGTCGCTACATCCTTATTACGAGGTCGCAGATTTTGTCCAATCCCTTGCCCGTCCACGAAAAATTTTCGTCATGGTTACGGCAGGAAGTGCGATTGATTCGGTCATCGAGTCCCTGATTCCGCATCTTGAAGCAGGCGACATCATCATGGACGGTGGAAACTCGCATTTCCATGATACGGAACGCCGCTTTGATCAGTTGCAACAACACGGAATCGAATACATCGGTGTCGGCGTCTCCGGCGGTGAAGTCGGTGCGCGAACCGGCCCTGCCATCATGCCGGGCGGTACAAAAGAAGCCTACGAACAAGTCGCGCCGATTTTGACGAAGATTGCGGCACAAGTGAACGGCGAACCGTGTTGCGTCTACATCGGACCAAAAGGGGCCGGCCACTTCGTCAAGATGGTTCACAACGGGATCGAATATGCCGACATGCAGCTGATCGCGGAAGCGTACAGTTTCCTCCGGGTTCGTCTCGGACTCGACGTCGAAGAAATCGCGGATGTCTTCGCATCTTGGAATGAAGGCGAGCTGAAAAGTTATCTGATCGAGATTACAGCTGATATTCTCCGCAAAAAAGATGACGAAACCGGTCTTCCGTTGATTGATGTCATCCTGGATCAAGCCGGTCAAAAAGGGACAGGCAAATGGACGAGCATGCAATCGATTGATAACGGGATTGCTTCGTCCATCATTACGGAAGCCCTCTTCGCCCGCTATCTTTCTGCCGTCAAAGAAGAACGTGTCGCTGCTGCTTCCGTCCTCGGTGGACCGGAAGCCCGTGAGATGCTCGATAAAGACGTCTGGATCGAACGGATCCGCCAAGCGCTCTACATGGGGAAAATCGCGGCTTACGCGCAAGGGTTCACACAGTACCGGACGTCATCCGAACTATACGACTGGAACTTACGTCTTGAAGAAATCGCCTTGATTTTCCGAGGCGGCTGTATCATCCGTGCCGAGTTCCTCAATGTCATCAGTGAGGCGTTTGCGAAAGACGAGTCGCTTGCGAACTTAATGCTTGCACCGTACTTCGCGGACAAAGTTCAGGCCTATCAAACGTCACTGCGTCAGGTGGTCGCTGAAAGTTCATTATCCGGACTCGCTGCTCCGTGTCTCAGCACATCGCTGACCTATTACGACAGCTACCGGACGGCGAACTCCAATGCGAACATCTTGCAAGCCCAGCGTGATTATTTCGGAGCCCATACGTATGCCCGGACCGATCGCGAAGGAACGTTCCATACGGACTGGCAGTAACTTATACAGCTTTCATTTCCTGTTTCATTTAAGGAAATGGAAGTTCTTTTTTTGTTCACACTTTGTTTATCAGAATAGGAAATTGCAGGTTATGTCTTGACAAAACTAAGCGTCTATATGAAATTAGTATTAGATTAGAATTATTCTAGTGTGATAGATACAGTTTTTACTTTCTACTAGAACAGATTCTTAAATAGAACCCAACAGGAGGATTTTTATCATGTCTTTAATCGGAAGTGAAGTAAAACCATTTAGTGCATCAGCATTCCACAACGGAGAGTTCGTCGATCTTACAGATGCCAACCTTCGTGGAAAATGGAGTGTCGTTTGTTTCTACCCAGCAGACTTTACATTCGTTTGCCCGACTGAGCTCGAAGATCTTCAAAACCAATACGCAACACTCAAAGCGCTCGACGTTGAAGTGTACTCAGTTTCAACAGACACGCACTTTACACATAAAGCATGGCACGAAACTTCAGAAACAATCGGTAAAATCGAGTACGTCATGATTGGTGACCCGTCACACGTCATCTCACGTAACTTCGAAGTCTTAAACGAGCAAGACGGACTTGCAGACCGCGGGACGTTCATCATCGATCCAGACGGTGTCATCCAAACAGTTGAAATCAACGCTGGCGGAATCGGCCGTGACGCAAGCACACTCGTCAACAAAATCAAAGCAGCACAATACGTACGCAACAATCCAGGCGAAGTTTGCCCAGCTAAATGGGAAGAAGGTTCTGCAACACTTACACCGAGCCTTGACCTCGTCGGAAAAATTTAAGGAGCGGATTTGAGATGGCTTTAGCAGCAGATATTAAAGCACAACTCGCTCAATACCTCGATTTATTGGAAGGAGATCTTGTCCTCGCGGTCAGCGCCGGGACAGACTCCGTTTCTCTTGAGATGAGCGAGCTCGTCGAAGAAATCGCGAGCATGTCACCACGCATCAGCATCGAACAGGCGGCCTTGCCGCGGACACCAAGCTTCAGCGTCAACCGTGTCGGGGAAGAGAGCGGGATTACGTTTGCCGGGATTCCACTCGGTCACGAGTTCACGTCCCTCGTCTTGGCGTTACTCCAAGTCAGCGGTCGCGCGCCGAAAATCGACGCCGCACTGATCGACCAGATCAAAGGTATCAAAGAAACGTATCATTTCGAATCGTACATCAGTCTCAGCTGCCACAACTGTCCGGATGTCGTTCAAGCCCTAAACGTCATGAGTGTTCTGAACCCGAACATCAACCACACGATGATTGACGGCGGTGCCTTTAAACAGGAAGTCGAAGCAAAAGAAATCATGGCTGTCCCGACAGTCTTCGTCAACGGCGAAGCGTTCGGAAACGGTCGGATGTCGCTCGAAGAGATTCTCGCAAAACTCGGCACAGGTGTCGACGCTTCTGATTTTGCGGACAAAGACCCGTACGACGTTCTTGTCGTCGGTGGCGGTCCTGCCGGTGCCAGTGCTGCGATTTATGCGGCACGTAAAGGTATCCGGACGGGAATCGTCGCGGAACGTTTCGGCGGTCAAGTCATGGATACAATGAGTATCGAGAACTTCATCAGCATGAAGTATACGGAAGGTCCGAAACTCGTGGCGAGTCTTGAAGAACACGTCAAAGAGTACGGGATCGATGTCATGAACCTTCAACGGGCGACACGTCTTGAGAAAAAAGACCTCGTTGAGCTGGAGCTTGAAAACGGTGCGGTCTTGAAAACAAAGAGTTTGATTCTCTCAACAGGAGCACGCTGGCGCAACATCGGTGTGCCGGGCGAACTTGAATTCAAGAATAAAGGGGTTGCGTACTGTCCTCACTGTGACGGTCCACTCTTCGAAGGAAAACGTGTCGCTGTCATCGGCGGCGGGAATTCCGGTGTCGAAGCGGCCATCGATCTTGCCGGTCTTGTCAAACATGTGACGGTGCTTGAATTTGCACCGGAACTGAAAGCGGACGCGGTCTTACAAGACCGTCTCGCGAGTCTTCCGAACGTCACGGTCGTTGCCAACGCCCAGACGAAGGAAATCACGGGTACGGATAAAGTGAACGGCATCACGTATGTCGAACGCGAAACAGGTGCTGAGCACCATGTCGAGCTCGAAGGCGTTTTCGTCCAGATCGGTCTTGTGCCAAATACAGACTGGCTCGGCGAAATAATCGAACGCAACAAGTTCGGTGAAATCCTTGTTGACCGTCATGGCGCAACGAACATCCCGGGTGTCTTTGCAGCCGGCGATTGTACGGACAGTGCTTACAAACAGATCATCATCTCGATGGGATCAGGTGCTACCGCAGCACTCGGTGCTTTCGATTATATGATTCGTAACTGATTATCGAAACGCTTTGCTTCGGCAAGGCGTTTTTTGATTGTAAAATCTAGTATGAACAGAATCGCTACGAACAAAAGAGAATTTTTCCCGTGCTTTTCTCGGGCGAGGCGCAAGCCGCGGCTTTGGCGACCAACAGGTCTTAAAGCCGGGTCTCGCCTGCCTCTACCAGCGCGTAAACGCGCTTTTTCCCGTAGAAGTCACGGAAAATCCCCTTTTAAGTTTGTACTTTCATTAGTAAAGATTCAGATTTAAACTGACCCCTATAAATTGGTCGAAATTGATACTTTTAGCTAGTCCAGAAATCTGATAGATTGAGAGTATTCAAAATCTATCATAAAGAAGGTCTGACACATGCAAAAAGCAGCATCGTATTCAAGCACTCGTACCCGGCAACTCGTCATCACTTCAATGTCGATTGCACTTGTTCTGATCACAACTCTGCTCGTTAAAATCCAGTTACCGATTGCTCCAAACGGCGGATTTGTCCATCTTGGAACAGCAATGTTATTCCTGATTGCGATTCTCTTCGGACCCCGGACGGCAATGATTGCCGGTGCAGTTGGAATGGGACTCTATGATATCCTGACCGGCTTCATGATTTGGTTCCCTGGAACATTTATCGCACGCGGTCTTCAAGGTTTAATCGTCGGTTGGATCGCATGGTCGGGCGGACGAAACGGAAATAACGTCAAATTTAATCTACTCGGGATGATTTTATCGGTTCCGGTAATGCTCGCTGTGTACTTTGTCCATGAAGGAATTGCCTTCAGCAGTTGGACAGCTCCAGTTGGTTCAATTCCGGGTAACCTCATCCAAAACGTCGTCGGAATTCTCGTCGCGATTCCAGTCGGGATTGCCCTAAAGAAAACACGTTTCTTCCGTCAACGCGGCTGATTTCACACAAACAACCCCGCTCTCTTCAAGAGAACGGGGCTTTTTTTGCTTCTTATGATGTGTTTAACGAATCGGTTGTGCTTCCGTTAATTCAAGTGTTTTGGTTGTTTCGGCGTGGATCTGATCAAAGAGTTCCGGATTCGCGACGAGTGACGTGCCGTACGATGGAATCATTTCTTTGATTTTTGCTTCCCAGCCAGGCAGTTGATCCGGGAAACACTTGGCCAGCACTTCCAGCATGACCGGTACGGCTGTTGAAGCGCCTGGTGATGCGCCGAGCAACGCTGCAACCGAACCGTCTGCCGCACTGACGACTTCCGTTCCGAACTGAAGTGTCCCCTTGCCTTGCGGTGTATCTTTGATGACCTGCACCCGTTGACCGGCAACGACGACATCCCAGTCTTCCGTCTTCGCGTTCGGAATGAACTCACGCAGTTCGTTCATCCGTTGCTCCGTCGACAGTAAGACCTGTTCGATCAAGTACTTCGTCAGTCCCATCTCTTTTGCGCCTGCCGCCAACATCGTCAAGACATTGTTCGGTTTGACCGATGTGATCAAATCAAGATTCGATCCCGTCTTGAGGAACTTCGGCGAGAAGCCGGCGAACGGTCCGAATAAGAGTGATTTTTGACCGTCGATGTAACGTGTATCCAAGTGCGGGACAGACATCGGCGGTGCGCCGACTTTCGCTTTCCCGTAGACTTTCGCATGATGACGCTCGGCGATTTCCGGGTTTTTACAGACGAGGAACAAGCCGCTGACCGGGAATCCGCCAATCTGTTTCGACTCCGGAATCCCTGTTTTTTGAAGCAACGGCAGACTGCCGCCACCACCGCCGATAAAGACGAACTTCGCGGTATGATGTTCAATCCGGTTGTCGCGTTCGTTTTTGACTTTGATTTCCCAGCCGCCGTCGACCCGTTTCAAGTCTTCGACCCCGTGACCGTAGTTGATTTCGACATCGAGTTGTTTCAAGTGATCAAACAGGATCCGTGTCAGTGCTCCGAAATTGACGTCTGTTCCCGAATCGATTTTTGTTGCTGCGATCGGCTCCGGTGACGTCCGGCCTTCCATGATTAACGGAATCCACTGCTTCAGCTGTTCCGGATCTTCCGAAAACTCCATCCCTTTAAACAACGGATTAGCTGATAGCGCTTCCAATCGTTTTTTCAGGAACGTGACGTTTTCCGCGCCTTCGACCATACTCATATGTGGAATCGGCATGATGAATTCTTTCGGATTCGGCAAAACTTGTTCTTTGACGAGGTGCGACCAAAATTGGCGCGACAGTTGGAACTGTTCGTTGACCTTAACGGCCTTGCTGATGTCGATCGTTCCGTCGGCATTTTCCGTCGTATAGTTCAGTTCGCAAAGTGCTGCGTGACCTGTCCCCGCGTTGTTCCATTCATTTGAACTTTCTTCCCCAGCACTCGCTAACTTCTCGAATACTTTAATATTCATGTCTGGCGCAAGCTCTTTTAATAAGACCCCTAGTGTTGCGCTCATGACTCCGGCACCAATTAAAATAACATCTGTTTGTTTAGGCATACTGCTCATGATATCCTTCCTATCCCCGTTTGATATTATGGACCTGTCATACCAGTTGAAAGCGCTCGTATGACGACAACTTACCTTTCCAGTATAACCCTATCACAGGTCGTTCATAAATTAAAATATCGGGTGTTTCCCACTAAAAATAAATCTGCTTTCCCTGAATTGAATACGCACATCCTGAGACATACTTTCAGGGAAAGCGGATATATACTCTTATAGAAGAAAAAGGGGGAACGATTCATGGCGACACGCTGGATTTTCGGCAATCAACTCAGTCACAGCTTACCGCTTCTGACGGAAGCCGATCCGAAAGAGGACATCATCCTGATGGTCGAAGCAACGTCCCGCTCGACCTGGAAAGCGTATCATAAACAAAAACTGGTGCTGATTTTTTCAGCGATGCGTCATTTCGCAGACGAACTTCGGGACAAAGGATTTACGGTCGATTACCGGGAAGCGGACTCGTTTGACGAAGCGTGGAAGCAGCACCAAAAGACGTACCAACCGACGCATCTCCTGTATACAGCTATCACAGACGAACCGATGCGCCGTGCCCTGCAAAAATTTCAGGATACTCTCGCGAAAACGATCACCGTCGACGTCTGTTCCGACGTTCCGCTCTTTTTATTGACGCAGGACGAAGCCATCGCACTGCTAGGGGATAAACCGTGGAAGATGGACCGGTTTTACCGGCAGCTTCGCAAAGACCATCGCTTGTTGATGAATGGAAATAAACCGGTCGGCGGAAAGTGGTCGTTTGATGCGGAGAATCGGAAATCGGCGAAGGATGGTGTGGATTTTAAAGCACCGATCCGATTCCGACCGGATCAGATCACGCGTGATGTCATCCACAAAGTCGAGACGACGTTTGCCGATCATCCAGGTCAGATTAAAACGTTCCACTGGCCGGTCACCCGAACAGAAGCCCAGCGCGCGCTCGCCCGGTTCATTGAGGAACGGCTAGAGACATTCGGCACTTATCAGGATGCGATGCTAACGGGAGAGGATACGTTATCGCACTCCCTGCTCTCTTCATCAATCAATATCGGGTTACTGTCACCTAACGAAGTCATCAAAGCGGCGGCCGCCGCACTGGAAGAGCAGGACGCACCTCTCAATGCCGTCGAAGGATTCGTCCGGCAGATTCTCGGTTGGCGCGAATACATGCGGGCGGTTTATTTAAGTGAAATGCCGGGGTACGAACAGGTCAATGTCCTCAAACACAACCGTGACTTGCCGGACTTCTTCTGGGATGGTGAGACAACGATGACGTGTGTCGCGGAGTCGCTGCGACCTGTCATCGAAAATGCGCACAATCACCACATTCAGCGGCTGATGGTACTCGGGAACTTTGCCAATCTGTTTGAGATTTTCCCGCAGCAGACGGCGGATTGGTTCAACGAAATGTACATCGATGCCTATGACTGGGTCGTCCTATCGAATGTGCTCGGGATGGCCTTGCATGCCGACGGCGGTCTCCTGTCGACGAAACCGTATATTGCCTCGGCGAACTATATCCATAAGATGAGCGATTACTGCGGGAACTGTCCCTTTAACCAGAAGGATGCGCTTGGCGACAATGCCTGTCCGTTCAACGCCTTATACTGGGACTTCATCGCCCGGCACGAGGAACGTTTCTCCGGCAACCAACGGATGTCGATGATGTACCGGCAGTGGGCAAAACGGGACAAAGCGGATCAGCAGGCGATTCGCAAAAAGGCGACCGCCTTGAAGAAACAGCTGGCGGATGGAGCGTTTCACAGCTGAGTATCGTCTCAACAAATAAGACCCGGTTCCCTGCCTTACTTGGCGGGGAATCGGGTCTTTGTTTATTTCCTTGATGCATTACGCACTGTGACGCTCTGCTTTTTGATGTTTTTTCGTCCGCAGCTGATACAGGATAAACAATCCGATGAACCAGACCGGTGTCAGGAGCAAGGCCGGACGTGTTTCGTCCGCGACGAGCATGACGATTAAAATCAGTGTAAACAGACCGAGCACGAGGTAGTTGACGAACGGTGTCAACGGCGCTTTGAATGTTGAGGCGGCATGCAATTCCGGCTGTGTTTTCTTGTATTTCAAGTGACAGACGAGAATGACACCCCAGACCCAAATGAAACAGATTGCACTGATCGTTGTGACGATGCTGAACGCTTGTCCCGGAAGTAATTTACTCAACAGAGCCCCACCCGAGACGACCAGCGTCGAGACGAACAACGCATTCGCCGGCACATGATTTTTATTGAGCTTTGAAAATGATTGAGGTGCCTGTTTTTGATTCCCGAGATTATAGAGAATCCGGCTCGTTGAGAACATTCCGCTGTTACAAGCAGATGCGGCTGATGTCAGAACGACGAAGTTGATGATTCCGGCCGCGACCGGAATCCCGATCAGACTAAACGTTTTGACGAACGGGCTTTCCGTTGCGTTCAGTCCGGTCCACGGATTGATCATCAAGAGGACAAGCAAGGCACCGACGTAGAAGAACAAAATCCGTAGCGGAATTTTATTGATTGCGGACGGAATGTTCTTTTTCGGATCAGCCGTTTCGGCGGCCGAGACACCGACCAGTTCCACTCCGACATAAGCGAAGACGACCATTTGGAACGACAACAGGAATCCGGTGACACCGTTCGGGAACATCCCGCCATGCTGCCACAAGTTCTTGACCGTGACCGGTCCTGCATCCGTATTAAAGCCGATCACGAGCAAGACGATTCCGACGCCAATCAAGGCTAAAATCGTGACGACTTTGATCAAGGCGAACCAAAACTCGAGTTCTCCAAACAGTTTGACCGTCAGGAGATTAAAGCCGAGTAAGATCAACAGGGCGATAACGGCCGGAATCCATTGCGGGATATCAAACCAGTATTTGACGTAAACACCAACGGCGATCACGTCGGCCATCGCTGTCATGATCCAGCAGAACCAATACGTCCAGCCGGTTACGAACGCGGCGCGCGGTCCGAGATAATCTTCCGCGATATCCGTCAGGGACTGATAACCGGCTTTTGACAACAGTAACTCTCCGAGTGCCCGCATGACGAAGAAAATCGCAATCCCGACAAGCAGATAAGCAAATACGATTGACGGTCCCGCCAACTGAATCGCTTTCCCAGACCCTAAAAACAACCCTGTTCCGATCGTTCCACCAATCGCAATCAATTGGACATGACGATTCGATAAATCCCGCTTTAATCCTTGCTGTTCCAAACCTGAACTCCTCCTTTGATGATCTCTCTGTTTTCCCCCGGTCAGACTGTTCTGTCAGTCCAACAAAAAAAGAGACTGGACGGGTGTCCAATCTCAAAAAAATCATCAGAATAACAAATAATCATTTTCCGGTCGGCAAAGCCAACACAAAAAATAAAGATTTAGTACTCTTCTGTCCTTTTGCCTGAGATTGTGAACCCTTCGGCGCCGTTTACACGGTCTCTCCAGAAGCTGCTCCTGCCATAGTGTGACCCATGACAATCATAGCTTTCTCTTTTTATTCGGTTACTGAGGTGACATAATCACCTGAATTGTTTCTAATACTAGTAATCTTATGATTGTTTGTCAACCGTTTTATTTTATTTTTTCATTTCTTCTTTCATAACGTGAAACAGGACTTTGCGTACGTTTTCCAGAAGTCTCCTACAAAGACTACAGCAGGAGGAGGAACTGATCGTGAAGACATATTATGTCATCCGCCATTGCGAAGCAACCGGACAAGCACATGATGCTCCGTTGACGAAACAAGGTTACAAACAAGCAGACGCACTCACCGGTTTTTTCAAAACCATCCCAGTCGACCGGATTTTATCCAGTCCGTTCCGCCGGGCACAGGAAACGATTTTACCTGTCGCCGCTCTCCAGGATTGTCCGGTTGAAATCGAGGATCAGCTCCAAGAACGAATCCTCAGCACCTCGCCATTAAGCGATTGGTGTTCCGCTTTACAAGAAACGTTCGTCGATTTCGATCTCCGCTTTCCCGGCGGTGAATCGAGTCGTGAAGTGATGGAGCGGATGACGTCTGTTCTGAAAGAAGCATCGTTGCATCCGGCCCGTCATACAGTGCTTGTGACACATGGAAACGCAATGGCTTTATTGTTGCACACCATCGATTCAACCTTTGGCTACGATGACTGGCAGCAATTGCAGAACCCTGATGTGTACCGTCTCGTTCAGACTGCCGACGGGATGACCTGTGAACGGATGACGCTTCATCAAACCAAAACGTAAACAAGTGACAGACATTTTTTCAAGTATTCGATAAACGCATACAATTACTTTTGATCTATTCTTTTAACTTATGGAAAACATAAGAATTATCTATTTTACTTCCCCTTCGAACTCGACTACATTTAACGAATTGATAACAAAGTGAAGTAGTTCGAATCCCTGTCAGACAGGGATTTATCTTAAGAATAGAAGGCGTACATTAGTCTACACAATCTAATCATGCACGAAAAGGGTATTTGATGATGGCCGTTCTCTGGTTCGCTTATGCGACGTTCACCATGAATCGGGTCGCCGGGTCTTCCTTGACACCACAGATCACGGTCCATTTTTTCGATGACCGGACCGTCAATCCGTTGATTTCGCAACTCGTCAACTATTCGATTACGACGGCACGTGTCTTCGCGAACATCTTGGCGGCACTCATCCTGATGAAGCTCGGACCAAAAAAAAGCACCGATGCTGGCCCTGTTGTGCCTGATGATGTCAATCATCGCCACCTATCTTCTAAACTACTGGGCGTATACGGCAGCCCGGATGATCATCGGACTTGGGGGCTCGATGGTCGTCGTTTTCCTCAGCTGTTCGACGTACCTGATCTTTAGTTTCTTTTTACCGGAAACCAAACCGAAACAATCGGTTCCGGCTTCGAAAAAAACAGCCTGATTGCAAACGATCCCCAGTGTCGCACGCGACCTGGGGATCGTTTATTTTTGGTGGGCGCCGTATTGATGGCGCAGTATGAATAACAACCGGATCAACGGTTCATGGTACGAAATGAACGTTCCTTCCCGTATGCCGGCAATGATGTCGTCTTCCGTCACCCACTTGACGGCTTGGACTTCTTCTTCCTGTAACGTCAGTGTCGTCAGATCAACGTCTGTTTCGATTAAGTAATAGTCGTCAAACCCGACTTCAAACGGAACCGTCAACTGCGGACGCCGTCCGGCGAACGAAAGGGACAATCCGAGTTCCTCAAACAATTCGCGTTCCGCCGCCGTTTGACTCGTATCGCCCGCTGTCGCACTGCCGCCGACGCTGAGGTCCCACATGTTTGGCCAGCCCTCTTTGAACGGCTGACGGTGCTGAATCAACATCTGTCCTTGTTTATTGAACAAGCAGATGTGGACAGTAAGATGGTAATCTCCGTCTTTTAATTCTGTTCCGCGCGGCCAGGTCCGCCCTGTTTTTTCGCGGTCTGCCGTATAAATATCCCATCGTTCCATTTACTTCTTCCCCCCTGCCCAATTGTCCGCAAACAGCGTCGCGACAGTTTTGTCTGCTTTCGCCCGATCGAGTCCGAGGACGACACTTAAAAACAGTGTCTCCGCCGCCTCATCAAACAGTGTCAGTTCGTACTGTTTTCCGAAACGGACCCACCGTCTTTTGCCTTGCCCGATTTTATTTCCCTGATACGTGACACTAAACGTCATCGTCGCCCAGTTGATGTCGATTTGCAGGTCCCGACTGTCAATCCGATAATCCGTAAACATCAAAAATCCTGTTTTTTGAATGGTCGCAACGACACGCCCGTCGACTTCCACCAGGATATGCGGCAACATGCTGAATGTCTGTTTCGTTACGCGACCGACCTCGGCTTCTTCCTGTACGAGTTGCCAGTTTTTCTGCATTTGCAACAACTGTCCGGTCACTTCATGCGTGACGTGTCCGGCTTCGTCTTGGATTGTAAAACGTCGTTTCAACTCCATCGTCTGGTTCATCAAAAGTGATTTCATGCTTCTCTCCTGTTCTGTTAAGATGATGCGTTTGCCGCATCATCTGCCTTCACACAATCAATCGCAACGACGAGTGCAATCAGAATCGTCTCCATCGCGGCATCGATTACCTGAATTTCATAGCTGTCGCCAAACGACAACCACTTTTTCTCAACCTGTCCAACGACTTCCCCTTGCCGCTTGACCTGGAAATCCATGTCCCACCAGTTTCCGTCAATCTCGATTCCGGCTGCGTCAATCGTATAACGGGCTTTGAACAACGAAAATTCCTTTTCAATCGTCATCGTTTGTCCATCGACCTCAACAAAAAACTTCGGTCGGAGGCTGAGCGTTTTTTTCGTGATTGTCGCAATTTCTTCTCCGTCCGTCGTCGTAATCGAAAACGACTTCGGAATTTTCATGAAGCTGCCCTCGACGAGATACCGATCCTGCTCCTGTTCATTCTTGATCGAAAAACGACCTCGTAAACTGAGTGCTTTTTGTTTCATGTACAACGTATGCACCGGGCATCATCCTTTCGTAGCAACTGTGTTACACCTATTACGATATGAACGGACTAAAAGATTCATCCCTGACTTCCTTTATCTGGTTTCGACAAACGGCTTCAATATCCCCGCCTGTAAAGCTTGTCTCCTTGCACTTTTTGTCCAATACGCTTAAAGTATATAGTTGATGAAATTTTAATTGAGCAAAACGAATTACCTTAAGGAAAGGGTTTTATATACGATGAAAAACAACTTTTGGCAGGACCTGCCACGACCATTTTTTGTACTTGCACCAATGGAAGATGTCACCGATGTCGTCTTCCGTCACGTCGTTGCGAAAGCAGCGCGACCGGATGTCTTCTTTACTGAATTTACGAATACGGAAAGTTATTGTCATCCGAAAGGCAAACAGAGTGTCCGCGGACGACTCGAGTTCACGGAAGATGAACAGCCGATGGTTGCCCACATCTGGGGCGACAAGCCGGAATATTTCCGTGAGATGAGTATCGGGATGGCGGAAATGGGCTTTAAAGGTATCGATATCAACATGGGCTGCCCGGTGCAAAACGTCGCCGTCAACGGAAAGGGATCGGGACTGATCAATCGTCCTGATGTCGCCGCTGAACTGATTCAAGCCGCAAAAGCCGGCGGTCTGCCGGTCAGCGTCAAGACACGTCTCGGCTATTCGAAAGTCGAGGAGTGGCACGACTGGTTACGCCATATTCTCGAACAGGATATCGCCAACCTCTCGATTCACCTGCGGACGCGTAAAGAAATGAGTGCGGTCCCGGCGCACTTCGAACTGATTCCGGAAATCAAAAAACTTCGGGATGAAGTGGCACCGCAAACCCTCTTGACGATCAATGGAGACATCAACGACCGGCAACACGGGCTTGAACTCGTCGAGCAGTACGGTGTCGACGGTGTCATGATCGGCCGCGGCATTTTCCATAACCCGTTTGCCTTTGAAGTCGAAAAGAAAGACCATTCGAGCGAAGAATTACTTGATTTGTTACGTCTGCAACTCGACCTACACGATCAGTATTCAGCTGAATTCGAGCCGCGTCTTTTCAAGCCGCTCCGCCGGTTCTTCAAGATTTATGTCCGCGGTTTCCGCGGGGCGAGCGAATTACGCGCCCGTCTGATGGATACGAATTCAACGGATGACGTCCGGGCACTTCTTGACGAATTCGTCGAACAAGAAGGCATTCACGCCGTCAATTCGTTTTCGATTTAACTTAATCATGCAAAAGAGCAAGGCTCCGCGCCTTGCTCTTTTTTTTGGCGTTAGTTCACTTCCGCTTCCAATCGAATCTTTAAACAGGTCAATTCAAATGGTGTATCGCATGTCAATCGCTCCAAACGCCGTTTTCCGACGCGCCGGTCGAGCAACGCAAAACCGCGGATGAAGGCATGGGGATGCGTTAACGCTTCCTCAATCGAAAGCGTCGGATACAGCAGCAAATCCTTTTGCACGTCGTAACTGGCATGCCATCCCTCTTCCTCCAACTCACGTTCAATCTGCTCATATAATACACGTGATGTGTTGAACCAATCCGATTGAAAAATCTCCAGTGTAATTCGCTCCGGTTTTTCCGGCAAGCGCTTCTTCGCCAACGCATAACGACGGTCCGCTTCGAACGTAAACCGCAAATCCTCCGCCCGGAAAATTTCTTCCCCGTCCAGTGTCATCCAGACTCGGGCTTCGCCGTCATGAAAATGCCGGTCAACTGTGGCATACAAATCGAGACGCGGTCGAAGTGACGGCGCGACGAACGATAATATCTGCTTTTTCATTTTTGAGAATTGCATCGGGTCCTCCTTTAAAACGCGTTAAACACCAGGCAGCAACTGACTGCCTGGTGTTTAAGTTTACCCGTTTTTCATATGGAACGATTCCGTTAACGTAAAGGTGATGTTTTTGAGCTCAAGCCCGCCAAGTGCAAAATACAGCTTGAAGTAGTTGTGTGGATTAAAGACAAAGACATCTTTTGTCTGCGTCACCCATTCGCCGTTTGTCCCGTTAAACGTAAACGTCGCGACCGGCATGTTGTTCGCAAACAATGTCACCGGCATCTGCGCGAGTTCCCCGGCATACGACCGGGCTTCAAACGTGACGTGGTACATCCCGGTTTCTTCCGCCGTCACGGCGAAGACATGACTGCTTCCGGTCGACGTGTCGAGTTCATCAAACACGATCGGGACACCGCTTTGAAGTTGCTGATGCGTCACGGCCTGTTCGTTCAAATCATCTGCCTCTTCCGGTAATCCGGTGACGTCGACTGTCGCTTCCTGACCAAGTGTCCGCTCCATGACCAGTGACCGCAGGATGAACTGACAGATGTTCGCCGCACTCCGCAACAACTCTGCCCGTGTCAACGTCCCGTCCGCAAGCGATGACAGGGTATCATCCTCAAACGGATTCGCCCCCGGTTCTCCAACGACCATGTAAAGGTCATTTTGGGAACGGACCATCGTCGCTGTCTGTTGACGGTTGGCTTCCGTTCCTTCGGCATTGATTTTCGCCCACCAGTCGGTCATGACGACACCGTCAAAGCCCCACTCGTCACGGAGAATCCGTGTATTCTGATCGTACAATCCAGCCGTCCAGAGCCCGTTGACGGCACCGTATGTCGTCATGATGGCATACGCCTGTCCCCGTTTGACGGCGTGCTCAAATCCTTTTAGATAAATTTCCCGCAAGGCCCGTTCCGAGACGATCGAATCGAGATCATGGCGATGGAATTCCTGATTGTTGGCACTTAAGTGTTTGAGCGTTCCGGTCACGCCGACCCGGTGCATCCCGTCGAGCTGGGCGACGGCCATCATCCCGGTCAGATGCGGATCTTCCGAGAAGTATTCAAAGTTTCGTCCGTTGAGCGGATGACGATGGATGTTCATCCCCGGTCCAAGCAACGTATCGATGCCGTTTTTCCGGAGTTCGAGCCCGGTCATCTCAAATAAGTCCGCCACCAACTCGACGTTGAACGTCGACGCGACAAGCGTTCCGTTCGGCAGCGAGAAGGCTTTCGTTCCGATATCCATCCGGATTCCGGACGGACCGTCGGCACAGCAGGCTGCCGGAATCCCGAATGCCGTCAGCCGGTCGGTCACGCCGCCAAAAGCAGCCGCTGTTCCCGGTGTGACGCGCGGTGAGTTCATCCCTTCGCCGCGGACGATCGCTGCCAGATCCTCATCCGTCAATTGATCGAGGAACACGTCGAGGGACGTCTTCTCTTCATAGACATCCTTCAGTGTCAGACCTTGATCTTCCGAATACGTGCGTGCTGCCGGTCGTTCAGCGAGACGGCGGGCTTCCGGATCGATTGTCCGCAGCGGTGTCGCTTCGTACGTGACGTCATAACCGGTTTCCGTCTTGTGCGGCTTCAGGCGGTCAAACGCCGTGACCGGAGCCATGTTTTCGCTTAACGTCTCGGTGACACGTAACGTGTCGATTGTTTGTGTCGCCACGTGCGCCGCAGTCCGGACGTCCGTGCCGACGTACAGATGATAGGCCCCCGCTTCAATGACGTAAGACGATTTATGCCCCGTCGCACCGGCGTCATCGTAACTTGCATATTCCGTCAGCGGAACGGTCAGTGTCAACGTCTCCTGTTGGCCCGGTTCAAGCTGTTGCGTTTTCGCAAACGTCACGAGTCCGCGTGCCGGATTGCCCAGTTGTCCCTGTGGTTTTTCAAGATACACCTGGACGACTTCTTTCCCGCTACGCGTCCCTGTGTTCGTGACGGTGACTGTCAATGTAACCTGCTGCTCCGTCATGTCGACCGTATCGGTGACGACGTCAAACGTCGTATACGACAGACCAAATCCGAACGGATACAGAACGTCATCCTTTGCAAATGTCTCGAAGTAACGGTACCCGACGTAGATGTCTTCCTTGTAGATCGCCCGGTCTTCGTGACCGAAGTACGGCGTCGACGGATACGCGTCGAGTGAACGGACAATCGTATCCGGCAGTTTCCCGGATGGTGTGACCGCCCCTGTCAAGAGATCAACCAAAGCGTTACCGCCTTCCATCCCGCCTTGCCATCCGTACAGGATTGCACTCGGATTGAAATCAAGCGCCCACTGCATGTCGATGACATTGCCGACGTTTAATAAGACGACGGTCTTCGGGAACGCTCCCGAGACTTTTTCGATCAGTGTCAATTCGACGTCCGTCAGCAGGTAACTGCCGGGATCCGCTGTATTATCGCGGTCTTCACCGGCCGTCCGGCCAATCATGATGATGGCAACGTCCGATTGCGACGCTGCGTCTGCGACGACTTCATCCGTAACCGGCATTTCTTCCTGTGACCATGGTTCCGCCGCCCAGCCTTCGCCTTTATCAAACGGATGATCTTTCAGCCAGACTTCATAGACGTCGAGCAACGACTGGTTTACCGTCACATCCGGATGTTGTTGCAACGCTTCGAGCGGACTTGTCACGTGCGTGACGTTGACCATTCCGCCGGACCCTGTTCCGCTTTTATAATAATTGAACTGATTACGTCCGAACACCGAGACTGTTGTTCCTGCAGGCAACGGCAACGTCTGCTTGTCATTTTTCAGCAGGACCGCCCCTTCTGCGACCGTCTGCCTTGCCAGTGCCGTATAGGCGTTCCAATCTAATGTATATGTCGTCATCGATTTATCCTCCTGTTGGTTGTGTAGTCGCAAACCGTTTCTTCAGACCGTTTGCAATTTCCGTGATGCAGTCTTCCGCTTGCGGATACTGCCCGAGCTTTTCGATAAAGGCATGATCCATGCCGTTGTATTGAATCCGTTTTGTCTTCACGCCTGACCGCGCGAGTTTCCGCCCATAGGCTTCGCCTTCGAGACGAAGATAATCGTATTCCGCCGTGATGATCAATGCGTCAGGCAGTCCTGCCAGCTTGTCGCTGAAGAGTGGCGACACATGCGGATCCTGCACATCTGTCGTTCCTTGCAGGTATAACCGGTTCAACAATCCATCCGTGTCTGCAAGGGCTGTGACGATGCCTTCAAGTAACTCCCGATTCTCATTCATTTCGTAGTCGTCAAGACGCCAGTTGAAATCATCCGTCGGTAAGGCGGCAAGATTGACGACTGGATAGAGCAGGACTTGGTACTGGATCATCTCTGTCTGTTGTTCGCGGTCAAGCAGGGCACAGACCGTCGCTAAGTTTCCACCGGCACTGTCGCCGGCGACAGCCAATTGTTCACGGTTAATCCCGAGTTCTTCCGCCTGTTCGTAGACCCATGTGACAGCCGTAAAACAGTCGTTCAGACCGGCTGGAAATGGATGTTCCGGTGCGAGTCGGTAATCAATCGAAATCACGACAACGTTCGCCCGCTCCGCCAACAACCGACAAGGGTGTTCAACCGGTTCAAGCGTTCCGCCGAAAAAGCCGCCGCCGTGGAAATAGACAACCGCCGGTAACGGTTCCGTCGACCGGGGACGATAGATCCGCGCCGGAATCGGTTGTTCGGCACTTGGAATGACAATTTCTTCCGTCGTGATATCTGTCGTCGTCAGGTCGGTATTGATCCACCCCATCCCGGCCCGTGCTGCTTCGAGTGAAAAAGGGCCGGCCGATGAACTGTCCTGCTGTTGCTGTGTCATGACTTCCAAGACGCGCGGATCGAGTACCCCACTTTCCGTCCGGTCCGGTACCGGCTTGATCACGACTTCGACATCGTCTTGTCGTTCGCTAATCGTTTTTTCGGCTAGCCGATCGACCCATTGCTGATAATCCTGTCCCATGCTTATTCCTCCTTTAACCGAATCATTCACTTGTTTATAAGAAATCATTCATTTGTAAAAATAAGTATCGAAACCGCTTTCGTAAATCATTAAAAAAATACTGGATATCTCATTCCTTCAAAAGATACCGCTTACAAAACCAATCATACGCATCTTTATCCGATTAATCAATCATTCTGGATGATTCCAAAAAAGCCACTTGTCTTTCACATGTTTTCCTTATCGGAATGACGTGAAACGAGTGGCTTTTTGACTTAACTTAAAATATTTTCTTCCGAGACGAGTGTAAATCCGTCAATGACGGTATCCTCCTCGACTTCGATCAACAGACATTGTTTGCCGTTGTAATTGACCTGCTTAATGTACTTCAAGTCTTGGGCACTGACGGAGATATTCGCGACTTTCGTATTGATTTTAATTGATTTCGCTTCATAGTTCGGGACGATGTTACTCGCCTTCATTTCGTATGTCGTATCATCGATGACTGTCTTGAAAGCCCGTTCGACCTGTTCCGTACTGACGTCTTCGATGCCGCTCGCTTTTAAGACCCGTTCGACTTCTTTAACGTCCAGCATCGGAATATCTTCCGGCTCGTCTTCCTTTTCGTCCTCAACGACGAGCAGGTGATTGACTTCCTCATAGACACCCGCGAGTGTTTTTGAATCGACCGATTCGCCGATGACCAGTTTGACGATCTCTTCAAATACCGCTTTGTCTTCTTCCGCCGTCACGATTTGATCACCGTTCAGGACGTTTTCGATGAACAGCAGGTCCGGTTTATTCGGTTTGCTTGCTGTGTAAAGGACACGGTTGACGTCCGCCGCATTATCCGTGAAGCACGGGAATAAAAAGCCGCCAATTGGTGACGCCAGTTTGATGACCGGATTGATCAGCAGGTTCGACTTGAACTCGAGATCGACGTAGTCGAAGACAAGCGACTGTTTCGGCAGTTCCGTCTGGTTGAGACTGCTCAAAATGAACGGTGTCGTATAGACTTCATCGTTCTTGTCCACTTCCGTCTCGTCCGCCTGACGTTTCGTCGTTTTGTAATACTGTCCCCGGATGAACGTGACGACGATATCGTTTTCGTACTGCACGTCCTGGACCATCTTCAGCGCGATCTGTTGCATCTGCTCCGTCCAGTCTTCCGTCTCTTCCGTGTACAGGCCTTCGTACAACAGTTGTTGCGTATGTCCGGTCGCGCCTTCTTCCGGCTGCTGAAACTTGACCTCAAACAGCTTGATGTCGAGTTTCCCGGTCAGGACTTTCTTGAAGTTCGCGAGGAACAATTCCTGTTGCTCGAGTTCAAGAAAGGCAAACGGCCGGCTTTCCTCATAGAAGATTTCACTCGTTTCTTTGCGGATATATACATTATAAATTTCGTTGATTTTAAGTAGTTCCGAGTCGACCTTAAAATGGCGACGGATATCACTGATGTCTTGTTTGTTCATGGTAACGTTTCAGCTCCTTAGCGTTTGAATTCCTCGTGGCTCCTAAAAAAGGAGTGCCTCCTGTCCAAATCGAACAGAGGTACCCCTTTACTATACAAGAGTTGAATTTTTTTATGTTGAAAGTCTCCGCAATTTTAATTTTTCCAAGTAACTTCTTTTTTATATTACTTTAGTCTTATTTTTAAAAAAATATTTTTAATCAAAAGTATTCAACTTTTGTAATGTTTACATTATTTTAACCCTATCCAAAATATTCGGTGGCATACTGAGTGAGTTGAGAGGATTCTCTCATCATACTTACATAAGAGGAGGCAATTCATGTTCCAGAAAATCAAGCTACTCGCCGTATCGTTTGTTTTGTTTCTCACTGCGTTTCAGTTCGATCTCTCACCCGTTTCCGCACTCCCGTCCGGCATCCCGTCAAAAGCGACGGCTCAATCTGAGCTCAACGCACTGACAGTCAAAACCGAAAGTACGATGACCGGTTACTCCCGTGATCTCTTCCCACATTGGAGCAGCCAAGGAAGCGGCTGTGATACCCGTCAAGTCGTCTTGAAACGCGATGCGGATTCATACGTCGGCAGCTGTCCGGTCACGTCCGGCTCATGGTACAGTTATTATGATGGACTGACATTCACGAACCCGTCCGATCTCGACATCGATCATGTCGTGCCGCTCGCGGAAGCATGGCGTTCAGGTGCAAGCAGCTGGACGACAACGACACGTCAGGCATTTGCGAACGACCTCAACGGTCCGCAATTGATTGCCGTCTCTGCAAGCTCAAACCGTTCAAAGGGTGACCAGGATCCATCGACATGGAAACCAACTCGTGCCGGCGCAAGCTGTGCCTACTCGAAGATGTGGATTAATACGAAAAGTCGTTGGGGCTTAAGTCTCCAATCCTCTGAAAAAACAGCACTGCAAACGATGCTGAACACGTGTACATACTAAGAAGGAGTCGATTCGATGGGAACGAAAAACTCTACTTTCACCGCCACACACGGCGTGATGACGAATGAAGTCGGCGTCATCAGCGGCGAACTGGAATTACGAACAACCTGCCAGGAAGACGGCACACTCGAACTTGCCATTTCCTACGTCGGCTCAACCGACGTTTACACATTACCCGGCAAGGATTATCAGCTGCATGATCTTCGCGATCACGAAGTCGTACACCGGATGTTAGCGACGGTGCTGGAACGGACGTAACAAGAATTGAAATTTCCACAAAAAACACATATCGAACTGACTCCGCTGTCTGTTCGATATGTGTTTTTGATTTTTCTAATAAACGCAATTAAAAATTTTGAAAGGAATCTCCTATGAGAGAAATTTTGATCAAATTAAGTATAGCGTTAACTAGTATCAGTATTTTAATACTGATATATAGACATATTTCAAATACATTATACTTAAGGCATATATGATTTCAAATGAATTAAGGTTGGAACCATCTTGATTCTTGACAGTGACATAGAAAAATTTAGTAGTTGTATTGTAACTGATTGGCATAAAAATCAGATGATAATTTATGTTCAGTACGCTATTTCAGAAATTTAATATGGATGTTTTATTTTCTCAATTAATTTTAAATTTTTCTCCCTTACCTAGTTGAGGTGTAACTTCTATCGTATTTTTCAATTCAAATATCTGTTTATCTAATGTTCGCTCTATTTTTTTAATCGGATAAATTTCTATTTTATTTCGATTTATATTTATCTTTCCTGAAAAACAATTGAAATTTCTTAGTGAATTAGAAATATAGATTTGCACTTCAGATTTGTTCATCTCTCTTAATAAATTAAACAACCCTAAATCACTTTGATTTTTTAAGTTATTTTCGAAAGAATGTATATGAAAAACTCTTTTCGATTCAAATAAATCTTGATTCAAATTAATAATAAGGCGCTTATCTCCATTGTTTAAAATAACTATACAAGTGAGATTTGATATTTTAGAACTCATGCTATAATTTATTTCTAAAATTGTATCAAATTTAATATTTATTCTAGGGGATAAAAATCTTAAAATTATATCGCTATCGACTAAATTTGTATTTTTTTTAAAAAAATCGATAAAATCTTTTAGCTCTATATACCCTTTTTCATTTAACTTTATCGGCTGATTTTTATTAAAACCTTTTAAAATTTCTGGCAAGTATATGAAGGGTAACGATATTAATATAGTAGACCCTATTATTATAATTTTATCTATTAAAGTTTTGGCATCGTTTAAATAACCAACTAAAGAAAACCACCATAAAAAGACAATGAAGTATGATAAATAAGTAAATAGCTTCATTGTCTTATCGTATATTGATGTATTTGATAATAGATAAATCATATGATCATAATCTTCCTTGATAATATTTTCTTCACTTTTATCAAATTCTTTATTCAAGTAATTCCTGATTGATCTAGCAATGTCATTTGACTTTTGAATTGAGCGTTCATTAAATTGACTAAAAACAATAGATGTTAAAGCTAACATTGCTACTACAATTGCAGTTGCCCATCCTAGATATTGAACTGAATAAACTGAAGCACCATTAAAAAAATCACAAATGCAAAATTTATCAAACATTAGCCTCACACTCTTCTATAAGTTTCTTAGAATCTAATATTATTTTTTTAATTACATCAATATTATCTGTCATCCTGTAAGTGATTAGACCATTGGTATACACTTTAAGTGCACTTCGATAATCATTATAATTAAATAATGCAGTAATACCGAAGTGTTTATTGATATTTATTTCTTCTAAGTTACTATAAGAATTAATATTACTTAATTCTGCGTTTAAAGGAGTTTTCAATACTTTTAGTGAGATATCTTCTTGAAAAATTTCTTTCAAGACCTTAGAAAAAACTATTTTATTATCTGTTGATGATGTAAAAAGATAGAAAAAATTATTTTCCCTAAGAAATGAAATCATATTCATTTTTCCATATTTGAAAGAGTTAGTCCAATGTAACTCTCCAGAATTTTTTTCAATTGAATCAAAAGAAAGAGAGTAAAAAGCACCATTGTCTTCATAGTCTATATTTTTTAATTTGGTATTTAAATCTTTATCCGTATTAATTTTTAAAATCAATAAACTAGATGACATAATCAATTTACTCTCCTCCTTTTAATTTCAAATTAATTTATTTCCGTTTAATTTTTTCTTGGAAAAAATACTTTTCGATTTCTTGAACTTTATCTGCTAATAAAATTTTTAAATCACTCTCAATTTTATCAATATAAAAATCATAAAATGTTCTAGCTTTAAAAGCATTAGGTAATAATTTATCAGTAAAAATTGTTGTACCTTCTGTTTGAGTGTCTTCACTGACAATTAATTGATTAATTAAATGAAATATCTCATGCGTTATTTCATTTAATTCATATTCTATAGATGTTGATTCATTTAATATTATTTTCAACATACCCCTAAAATCAATAGTTAAATCAGCTTGTACATTTCTATCTTCCTCAGGGTATTCTTTTGAAATTTTGATAGAAACCGATGTGATTCTATCACCATTACTTATCCTTTCAATTATATCTGAGTCTTGAAAAAGGTCAATCCCTCCTAATTTTGCATTTTTTATTCTAGGAGCTCCATTATTGTAAAAAATCAACGAATTTACACCTTCTACTATATAACTGGCTTCTTCTAATTTTTTAAATACTAAATTAATCACAAGTAGTGTTAAAGGATCATATTCAATTTCTAATGCCTTGTTTCGCATTCGATTTTGCGCATAAAATCCTTTGATGACAGCCTTACTCCATAAAGCACCATTCATAACCTCAATTATTTTATTTACAGCCTTGTTATAACTCGATTTAGTCGTAATTAATAATTTACTATCAAAATCAAATTGTACAGTCAAATTACCACTAAGAAGTGATCTCTCTTTTTCTATATGATCTGTCAAAGGATTTAGATAATACTCTGTATACCGACAAGTGATAGCAATGTACTTTTCTATCAAATCTTTAGTGATTTGTATATCTGTGAATTCAAACGAATCTTGCGAAAGAGCAGTTCCATCAAATTTTTGGCTTATAATTTCTTCTAATGCTTCGAATGTCAGTCCTTCTTCAAAGTCTACATTTGCAATAAAGAAGGGTTCTCCAATAGAATATCTATCTTCCAAGATAGCAAGTATTTCATTAAACACTGCTTCTTCAGAAACGTCATCATCTTGAATAAACTGCATAACAAAAGCTAGGCACTTATCCTGATCGTCTTCAAAATCAACTTCTAAATCATGCTTTTCTAAAAAATAACTTTCAATAGCTTCAATTCTTTTTTTTGTATTATGTTTAGTTTTACGCGTAAATACGGATTCGAATTTTGTTATAGACAATTTAAGCTTCCCCATTTCATAAATTTCACCATAGTATTCAATATTTTCACATTATCTATTATTTCTATATTTTAGATTATAATCCTTTATTCCTTTGTCTAGATTTGAAGAGGAGTTTGATAAGATAAATATATGTCTATTTTTTAGATTTATTTATGATAAGGCTCATTCCGATTAATCCGATATGCTCGGTAAATCTGTTCACACAGAATCATCTTCATCAATTGATGGGGAAATGTCATCTTGGAGAACGAAATCGTATCGTTCGCCCGTTGCATGACTTCCGGTGCGAGACCAAGTGATCCGCCGATGACAAACGCGATTTTACTTTTGCCGTACGTCGCCAGTCGGTCGAGTTCTGTCGCAAACTGTTCACTCGTCCGTTGCTTTCCTTCGATAGCAAGTGCGTAGACATGAACATCCGGTCCAATCTTCGCTAAAATCCGTTCGCCCTCTTTTTTCTTCACTTGCTGCATCTCGGCGTCACTTAGTTGTTCCGGTGCTTTTTCGTCCGGCACCTCGATTTCTTGAATCGAACAATAGGCGCCAAGACGTTTCGTATATTCGGCAATCCCTTGCTTCAAGTACTTCTCTTTCAGCTTTCCGACCGTGATAATGGTAATTTGCATCATTTTTCTCGCTTTCTGACAGAAAATTCAGGAGTTATCCACAGAGTTATCCACATGTCCACATGTTGATAATTATTTTTTGCTTGACACAAGATATGTCGCGGGCTGGTCACAGTACTCACATGTGACGTTTTTTTCTGCCGGCACCTCTTCCAAAATCGGATACTCTTCCGTTTCATCGACTACTTCGTCGAGCGCTAACTCGACGTGTTCTAAACAGACATATTTATCCACAGGTCTTTTCCTCCTTTTAAGTTATCCACATTTATCCGCTACCAGTATAACAAAAATTGACTTCTCCGACCGAAAAAAGTTATCCACAGCACTGACGTCACTCCGTTCACTGCTCGACGACCTCCTCCATTTCATCGTATCCGCTGCACGTGACTCCTACAGGAAAAAGCGCGGCTCGCCCGCGCTGTCAGAGGAAAACGAGACCCGGGCGTCGACGCCGACAGGCAAGCAGTCCGCGGCTTGTTCCTCGCCTGAGGAAAGCGCGTGCCAGCAAGATACGATGAGAACCAGAGATACTATCTTTTCTGTGCACAAAAAAACTACCCGCACGTATACGAGTAGTTGATCTGAATCTGTTATTGTACCGTCGCCGCTTGCGCCGACAGTTTGACATCGAGTGTCTGTTTCTCGCCGCCCCGGTAGAACGTCACCTTGACGTTGTCGCCGACTTTCGCATCCCGGTACAGGACACTTTTCAGATCGGCAAACGAGTTGATGTCCTTGCCGTTGATTTCAACGATGACATCATTTTCTTTCATCCCTGCTTTTTCCGCTCCGCTGTTGCCCGTCAAACCGACGACGACAATCCCGCGAGTGACGTCATTTGGTAACTTCAGACGATCTTCCCGGAAACCGCTCGGGAATTCCTGAACGTCCCGGATCTGAATCCCGAGTTGCGGGCGAATCACTTCACCGTTTTGTTCAAGATCTCGCATGATCGGTAACGCTTCGTTGATTGGAATCGCAAAACCGACCCCTTCGACACTCGCTTCGGCAATCTTCATCGAGTTGATTCCGATCAATTGACCGGACGTATTGATGAGCGCTCCGCCTGAGTTCCCCGGATTGATTGCGGCATCGGTCTGAATGACTTCGGTGTTGAAGTCCTGCTGACCGTCCTTGTTCGTATCAACCGGCACCGTCCGTTCCTGGGCACTGATGACACCGCGTGTCACCGAGTTTGCGAAAATCCCGAGCGGATTTCCAATCGCAAGGACCGTTTCCCCGGCACGTAACGTATCCGAATCACCGAGTTTCACGACTTGTGTCACTTTTGAAGCATCAATCGACAAGACGGCTAAATCGTACGTCGGATCTTCTCCGAGGACTTTCGCTTCGAGTGCCGTTCCGTCCGATAACGTGACCGACAAGCGGCTGGCTCCTTCGACGACGTGATAGTTCGTGACGACATAGGCTTTGTTGCCATCTTTTTTATAGATGACACCGGATCCGGCACCTGTCTCTTGCGCACCGCCTTGAAACGAGTTTTGCAGGTTCGTCACGCTGACGACGGCTTCTCTCGTCTGACTGACGGCGCCGACGATATCGTTTTCCGATTCCGTTGCGTTTGATGCCGCTTGCTCCGGTGTTGCCGTCGAGACCGGTGCCGGACTCGTCATCTCGTCACGGACGAACGGCCAGGCAATCAAAGCAATCAACAGCGCGCCGATGATCCCGCCGATCAGGCCGACAAAAAAGGCCTTCCCGCCGCCGCGGCGTTTTGGTTCCTGCGGTTCTTCTTCATATGGTTCACGATAAGGACTGACCGGCTCGTCTTCACTTGGTCGTCGCGGCGGAAAGCCGCTCGTCTCATCGGTCGATGCGTAAGGCTGATCTGATTCATTCCGTGGTTCTTCTGGTCGATCCATCGACACACGCCTCCTTCTAGACTCTCTTTACACAAGTATACCCCCATCACGTGGCGAGTTAGCCAAATGTGGGGGTCTTTTGAGCATATTCAGTAATTTCCCATAATCAAAGCTTCAAAAGCGGTGTCGGAATGACCGGATCCGTGTCGAGCAACTGGATTTTGCTGAGGTCGACATCGCGGCTTGCGAGCGTCTGTGAGACACTCATCCGGGCCAGTTCCTTCATGTTGTTGTCCTTACTCAAGTGGGCCATGTGGATCCGTTTCGTCCGGTCGTCGAGCACTTCGCTCATCGCGATGGCGGCATCTTCGTTTGAAACGTGTCCGTAATCGCCGAGAATCCGACGTTTGACGCTCCACGGGTAATGCCCCATCTGGAGCATCCCGATATCGTGATTCGCTTCAAAAATATAGGCATCGGCGCCACGGATGACACCTTTCATCCGGTCCGACACGTAGCCCGTATCCGTGATGTGGGCGAGCCGTTTTCCGTCGTGGGCAAACTGGAAGAACATCGGGTCGGCTGCGTCATGACTGACGTTAAACGATTCGACTTCGATATCTCCGAACTGTTTGACCTCGCCGACTTCCCAGAGGAACTTCAGTGCGGGATCAATCTTGCCGATCTTCGCTTCCATCGCTGCCCACGTTTTTTCGTTCGCATAAAGCGGGATGTTGTACTTCCGGGCCATGATGCCGACACCTTTAATATGATCGGAATGTTCATGGGTGACGAACAAGCCGTCGATTTTTTCCGGTGACCGGTGAATCTGGTCGAACAGCGCAAGCATCGCTTTCCCGGTCAATCCGGCGTCAACGAGCAGGCGGGTCTGTTCACTTTCGATGTAGAGGGCATTCCCCGTCGAGCCACTGGCAAGGACGCTGTAGTGTAGGCTCATCGTGCATTCCTCATTTCTCTGAAACGGTATCAAGCCGTTCGATGGTCTGGACTCCGCCGTCGATTGCATTGACGAAATACAGTTCTTCTCCGTTCAGTTCAATCTGCCACGTCGGCGGTAAGATCTGCACCGATTTTGTCCCTTCCGTCACGAGACAGAAGTACCCGAGTTTTTGGCTCGTCATTCGTTTCGAAGCGGGGAAGAGACCCTGCTCCGACAGTTGGATGACGGATTCACTCGCCGATAATAACGTGACATCCTGCGCCTGACGGACGACTTTGTTTAAGTGACGTTGTTTGTAGCTGACGATTTCCTTCTGCTCGTTCAACTGGAGCACCAGCAGGGACGGGCCGATCATCGCGTCATCTTCGCGCGACTGTTGCGGCGTCGAGTACAGCGGTTGCTCCTTGTACGTCTGAACAAACGTCATCTCGTTGTGTTTGCTGTCATATTTCCAAAACGTATAGTCTGTCCCGTACGCAGCCGACGACTGGACAAACGATGTCGCGGAATCGCGCATCGCTTTCGCTTCGAGCGGGAACGGTTTCGTCAGACGAACCGACCACTCGATTTGATTTTTGACAGACGTGACGGCATCTTGAATCGGTGAACCTGATTTCGGCGTCAATGAACTCGTATCGACTTCCGCCGTCAAATAACCGATGTCTTTCGAGACGGTCTGCAGTTTCTTTTCATCAATTTTTCGTTCTTTCAAAACAGTTTTCCCGTCCGCGTTCGTCGTGACGATTCGGGGATCGATCATTCGGTCCATCAACTGAACGGCAAGATAGGCGTTCAGGATCAGGAACGTCAAAATCAGTAACGTTTTTGCTTTACTCCAATCCATGAATCCTTACCCCTCTTTTCCGATAGCTTGATCGACCGTCGTCCATTTTCCGTTGTGTTTGACGAACCAGGCCGGCTTAAACAAGGCATAACGACTCGTTTCAATTTCGTATGTCATCTCATACCCCATCCGGATGCCGGAAATCTCATCTAACAGATCAGCGGATTGAAGCTGTTTTTTTATCTGATCGATCGACGGCAAGGTCGTTTCCCGAAGCAACAACTTCCGATCCGCCCGAATCATGCTGCGGCTGAGCGAACGGATTTGATTTTCTTCGAACGTGACTTTGATGGTCGCGAGATCGAAGTCCGGTTGTTCGAGCAACGGTCCTGTTTCACCGAAAATCGGATACCGGTTCAAATACAATCGGAACATCGCCGCCTGTTCTTCATCTGCTTTCGACATCTGATCAAAGTAATACCGGAAGCCGCTGCGTTGCGTCACAGGATCGAGCCATCCGCCATGGATGTTGATATAACTGACAATCGTACTGTAATCAATGGAAGAGGTCTGGGTGTTCGGCGACAACGTATTGAAACGGAACGCATTATAATCCCGGTCATAGGTCGAGACACTGACACCGTCCGTCAGAACGTCCAGATCATCCCGGCTTTTGATTTGCTGCACGTTCGAGTTTTCCGTAAAGAACGCACTCTCGATCCGGCTGAGCGGCTTCGGATCCTGCGAAACATCATCGTAGACGAATACTTCTTCCAGTTTCGTCGCACCGCTCGGGACATACGTGTAGTCACCGCCCTTGAGCTCGACTTTCGTCATCGGTTTTTTCTTGTCATAAGCGAATAACCGTTTTAAGACCGTTTCATCACCGATTAACTTAAAGTCTTTAAATCGTCCGGTCGTCGACTCCAGCCGAAGAATCGGTCCTTCATAATCAAGCAGATAGAGCCGTTTGATCGGTTCCGACATCGCAATTTGTTTTTCCCCGAGTAATTCCTCGAGCATCTTCGAACTGATCGGCGTCGGGAAAATCATCTCGACGCTCCGCTTACTGACCGGAATGTTGGATGCCTTATCGGTCAAAACCAGGACACCGACATCAAACGAGGCGCCGATCCGGTTCAGAATCGTCCGACCGATGATTTGGGTCTGATAGGCACTTTCACCGTCCGAGTAGACGACAAGTTCCGGATTGATCAGCTGATTTCCTTCGACCGTCTTCGAGGCATCGATTTCATTGAACGACACCTGTTCCTGCTCAATCGACTCACTGCTCGGATGATACGTCCATAACATCGCCGTCTGGACAATCGAAGCGCTGACCAGAAGAATCAACGCGATGGATTTCAGTCGCTGTTTCGTCATCCGATATCCACCTCTTCGATCACCTCATACGGAAGCGTAAAGTAAATCGTCGTGCCGCGTCCCCATTCGCTTTCTGCCCAAATGTCACCACCGTGTGCCGAAACGACGTCTTTGGCAATCGAGAGACCGAGTCCGGTTCCGCCAATCTTCCGGGCCCGTGCTTTATCGACGCGGTAGAAGCGTTCAAAGATTTTCTGCAGGTTCGCTTTTGGAATCCCGACTCCTTCGTCTTTGATGCTGATGACGATCCGTTTCGCCCGTAACATCGTCCGGACGGTGATCGTACCGCCTTCCGGTGAATACTTGATCGCGTTCGTTAAGATATTATCCGCGACCTGAATCAACTTATCCTGGTCCCCGCGGATGTAGACTTTCCGTTTCATGATCTTGCGGCGGAACTGAATCCGTTCCGGTTTCGTCATATCGTGGCGATCGAGAATATCATTTAAGAATTGAATGTAATCAAAACGAACTTTGTTCATCTTGTATTCCTTGCTGTCCATTTTCGACAGTTGCAACAGATCGGTGACGAGGCGGATCATCCGCTCCGTTTCGTTTTGTGTCGTTTCAAGGAAACGAGGTGCCAGTTCTTCGTCCTGGTATGCGCCTTCCGCCAGGGCTTCCAGATAACTCCGCATCGTCGTCAGCGGTGTCCGGAGTTCGTGGCTGACGTTCGCGACGAATTCGCGTCGGTCCTGCTCGACCTGTTCCTGCTCCGTGACGTCATGCAGGACGATGATCATCCCGGTAATCGGACCACTGTGCTTTTTGACCGGCGAGAAGAAGGCCCGGACAAGGAACAGTTCATCCTCACTGCTGAAATCGAGCAGACGGGGCGGCATCGTTCCGTCTTCCGGAATCATGAAATCGTCTCCAAGTGCGAGGAGATCCTTTAAGTTCGTCCCGACGATACCAGATTCATCGACACCGACGATATCCTTCGCCTGGTCGTTCATCAGGATAACCCGTAATGTCCGGTCTGTCGCAATCACGCCATCCGTCATATTTTCGAGGACGCTCGTCAATTTCCGCCTCTCGGCTTCCGTCGTCGCGTTCGCTTCGAGCAATTCATCCGTCAGTTCGTTGAAGGAACGCGCCAACTGACCGATTTCATCGTCGGAATATACTTTAACCTTCCGCGAGAAGTTCCCGCGCCGCATCTCGATCGCTTGACGCCGCATGTCCGAAATCGGACGGGTGATTGTCCGCGATAACAGGACACCGAGAATCGAGGTGATGACAAGTGCAATCACTGTCCCCGTTGCCAAGATCCGTGTGACTTGCTGCATTTGAGAATAGATCGACTCCATCGACGCCCGGACATAAATCATGCCGGTCGTCGCCCCGGTCCGTTCAGAGGTGACGGGGACGGCAAAGATGCGGATCTTGTCTTCCGTCGTCGGATCAAGGACGGTATCGACACGAGACGAACTCGTGGCCTGTGCTTTTTTTATCAGTGAATTTGTTGCCCGTTGTCCGACCGCTGACTGATTGTCTTCGTCGGATGTCGCTTGAATGATCGAGTCCTGATCAATGATTTGTACTTCGAGAATATCGTTCCTTGACGTCGAGCCACTACTAAACTCAGACAGCAGCTGTCCAAGAGATTCAGACAACTGCCGTTTGGAGGCCTCATCATCGCCTGTCTTATCGAATTCCTTCCCGACATTGTACGCGACAAGTCCGGCCCGGTCTTCAACAGATTTTGAGAAGTTCGTAATGTACTGTTTTTCAAGAGAACGAACGAAGTAAACCCCAATGACTTGCATCGCGACTAAAATCAACAACGCATAAATGACGACAAGCTTCCACTGGATCGATTTAAAGAAGTTCGTTCCTTTTAACATCGTTATTCATTCTCCCCGTCTTGGAGATAGTAGCCGACACCGCGGCGGGTCATGATATAGATTGGTGTACTCGGGTTGTCTTCGACTTTTTCACGCAGACGGCGCACTGTGACGTCGACGGTCCGTACATCACCGAAGTAGTCGTATCCCCAGACTGTTTGAAGCAAGTGTTCCCGGGTCATGACTTGCCCGATATTTTTTGCCAAGTAATGCAACAGTTCAAACTCACGTTGCGTCAGCTCGATTTTTTGATCTTGTCGTGTAACGGTATGAGAATTCGTATCGATATACAGTTCTCCTACTTTGAGCGGACCCGGTCCTGCATTGGCAGGTGCCGCTTCGACGGTATTGACGTTCCGCAAATGCGCCTTCACGCGTGCTAATAATTCGCGTGAGCTGAACGGCTTCGTGACGTAATCATTGGCACCAAGCTCAAGGCCGAGGACCGTATCGATTTCGGAATCCTTTGCTGTCAGCATGATGATCGGAACTTTTGAAGTTTTCCGGACTTCCCGGCAAACTTCCATGCCATCCATCAAGGGCAACATGATATCCAGCAAAATCAAATCGGGATTGAACTCTTCGACTTTCTCGAGTGCTTCCACTCCATCATTTGCTACGGCGACACTATAACCTTCTTTTTCTAATTTAAATTTTAATATATCGGCAATCGGTTGCTCGTCATCGACGACGAGGATTTTACGTTCCGTCACTGGGTGTTCCCCCTTAATAATTTCTATTCAATCTATTTTACCTGTTTTTCAGGCATATAGAAAGGTGGCGACGGAAACTCCCGACGCCACTCTGTTGACTTCATCATACGTTCACGTCATGCGTTCCACGTGAAACATTATCTTCATTATACGCCCGTTCCATCGATCTTGTGAATGATTTCGCTTAATCAGAGATGAAAAAAGCAACTCCAGATTCAAAAAATCCGGAGTTGCCGTCTTTAAAACATTAAGCTTCTTCGTATAAATCACGGAGAACGACCGTTTGTTCACGACCCGGTCCGACCGAGAACGTGACAAGCGAGATCCCAGTCAAATCCGCAATCCGTTTGACATAGTTCTGTGCATTGATCGGCAGATCTTCAAACTTACGGATATGCGTGATGTCTTCTTTCCAACCCGGTAGCTCTTCATAGACCGGGACACATGCTTCGAGATCACGGAAGCTTGCCGGATACTCATCAATCTGTTTGCCGTTGAATTCGTACGACGTACAGATTTTAAGTGTTTCGATTCCTGTCAGGACATCGATCGAGTTGAGTGAAAGATCCGTCAAACCGCTTGTGCGGCGTGAGTGACGCACGACAACCGAGTCAAACCAGCCGACACGGCGCGGACGGCCTGTCGTCGTACCGTATTCACGGCCGACTTCACGAATCTGATGACCGATTTCGTCAAACAGTTCTGTCGGGAAAGGACCATCACCGACACGTGACGTGTACGCTTTGCAGACACCGACGACGTGATCGATCCGGGCTGGACCGACGCCGACACCTGAAGCGACACCACCGGCTGATGCGTTCGATGACGTGACGAACGGGTACGTTCCGTGGTCGAGGTCGAGTAAGACACCTTGTGCGCCTTCGAAGAGGACTTTTTCCCCTTTATCGAGGCTGTCGTTGACGACGACCGATGTATCGCAGACATACTTCGCGAACTCTTGACCGTACGCGTAGTATTCTTCGAAGATATCGTCGAACGCAATCGCTTCCGCATCATACATCTTCGTGAACATCCGGTTTTTCTGTTCGAGGACAATTTTTAATTTTTCAGCGAATGTTTCTTTGTCGAGTAAATCAGCCATCCGGATTCCGATCCGTGCTGCTTTATCCATGTAGCACGGTCCGATTCCTTTGAGCGTCGTTCCGACTTTCGCATCGCCTTTTGCTTCTTCTTCAAGCTGATCCTGCAACTGATGGTACGGCAAGATGACATGCGCACGATTCGAAATCAGTAAGTTATCCGTTGAAACACCACGATCGTGCAGATACTTCAGTTCCTTGACGAGCGATTTCGGGTTAACGACGAGTCCGTTCCCGATGACACATTTCTTGTCCGAGTAAAAAATTCCAGATGGAATCAGGTGTAACTTATACGTCTCATTATTAAATACGATTGTATGTCCGGCATTGTCTCCACCTTGATAACGAGCAACGACATCGGCTTTTTTCGAAAGAAAATCGGTAATCTTTCCTTTTCCTTCGTCGCCCCATTGTGTTCCGACTACTACTACTGATGACATATTCTCATCCACCTCCACGTACGATTCAAAACCACGACTAAGTGTAACGCGGAAAAAAAAAGAAGTCAACCAAATACCGAACAATTAAATGTTACATTTCTTTTTCGTTCGTTTAAAAGACGTTTTTAATTCATTTTTTTCCTTTCTCTTCAAGATATTCAAACATAATGATTGAAAAAACGCCTCTGTCCCGGAAGACAGAAGCGTTTTGAACCTGTTTAGGCGGGCGGGGCATACGAATTATTCGGTTCGAGGTCAACGAACTTGTTGAACTCTTTCCGGAAGGCGAGTTTGACGGTACCGGTCGGACCATTCCGCTGTTTCGCGATAATGATCTCAATCGTGTTCGCATCTTCCGTTTCTTTGTTGTAATAATCATCGCGGTATAAGAAAGCGACGATATCGGCATCCTGCTCGATTGCTCCGGATTCCCGGATATCGGACATCATCGGCCGTTTATCCTGCCGGCTCTCAACTCCCCGTGACAGCTGCGATAACGCAATGACGGGGACTTCAAGTTCACGGGCGAGCGACTTCAAGGACCGGGAAATCTCAGAGACTTCCTGTTGCCGGTTATCGCTTGAACGGCCGTTTCCTTGAATCAGCTGCAGGTAATCAATCATGATCATTCCGAGACCATGTTCCTGCTTCAGACGGCGGCATTTCGCCCGGATGTCGTTGACACGGATACCCGGTGTATCGTCGATGTAGATGCCGGCTTGTGACAGACTGCTCATCGCAAGCGATAACTTACCCCAGTCCTCGTCTTCAAGTTGTCCGGTCCGGAGACGCTGGGCATCGACATTGCCTTCTGCACAGAGCATCCGCATGACGAGCTGCTCCGCACCCATCTCAAGGCTGAAGATGGCGACATTCTCATCAGCACGGGTCGCGACGTTTTGCGAGATATTCAAGGCAAACGCCGTCTTCCCGACAGACGGACGGGCGGCCACGATGATTAAATCATTGCGCTGGAATCCGGCCGTCACTTTGTCGAGATCACGGAAGCCGGTTGGAATTCCGGTCGTCTCGCCGCTCTGTTTGTGCAATTTATCAATCGTCGCATAGGCACTCGTCAGGACATCCGAAATCGGAATGAAACTGGCACTGCCTTTTCCTTGTGATACTTCGAGAATCTTCCGTTCCGCTTCATTCAGCAGGACGTCGACCTCATTTTGCCGTTCATAACCATCCGTGACGATTTCATTGGCGGTCCGGATCAATCGGCGCAAGGTCGACTTTTGATCGACGACATTGACGTAATAATTGATGTTTGCGGCAGTCGGAACTCCTTCCGCCAGTTCACCGAGATACGGCAAACCGCCGACTTCCTCGAGGATGCCAAGCGTACTCAGTTCCGCCGTAACGGTTACGAGATCGATGGCTTCTCCGCGATCCGACAACACAAGCATCGTTTCGAAAATCCGTTGATGGGCCGCACGATAAAAATCTTGTGGCAATAATCGTTCGGACGCACTGATCAGTCGATCCGCATCGATCATGATCGCCCCAAGGACGGCTTGTTCCGCCTCAATGCTCTGGGGGGGCGTATTTTGCATTACATCACTCATCACCGGTCCCCTTTTCTACTCACGCTTCTTTAACCTGGACATTTAACGTTGCTGTGACTTCATTGTGCAGTTTCAGTGGTACTTTCGTGACGCCGAGTGTCTTGATCGGGTGCTCGAGTTCGATTTTACGTTTATCGATCTTGTACCCCATCTGTTTCAACTCATCTGCAATCTGTTTGCTTGTGACAGAACCGAAGACACGACCGCCTTCACCTGTTTTTGTTGAAACGATGATCGTTTCTTTTTCAATCTTTTCTTTTAATGCTTGCGCATCTTGTAATGCTTGTTTCGCTTCTTCTGCCGCTTTACGCTCATGTGCTTCATGCTGCTTGAGGTTTCCCGTTGTAGCCGGACGTGCCAATTTCTTTTTGAACAATACGTTGTTTGCGTATGCGTCAGCGACGTCCTTGACGTCTCCTGTTTTACCTTGGCCTTTTACATCTTGTAAGAAAATAACTTTCATTCTGTTTCCTCTCCTTTTGTCTCATCTTCTAAATAGTGGTCAATCGCTTTTCTTAATTCGGTTGCGACGGTCAGGACCGATTCGGTCATCTGTGTCGCTGCATTCGTTAAATGACCGCCGCCGCCAAGTGTCTCCATAATCAATTGAACGTTCACTTCACCGAGTGAACGGGCACTGATCGCCGTCCTGCCGTCCTGTAATTCCGCAATGACGAACGCGGCACGGATGCCTTGGAGCGATAACAGCTGATCTGCCGTTTGGGCAATCAGGACCTGATCATGAATGACACCGGGCTCGGCCGTCGCAATCGCCATCCCGGCAGCGTAGACTTCTGTCCGCTCGAGGATATGCGACTGCTCGACGTACGTCTCGAGGTCCTGACTGAGGAACTCTTGGACGAGGACCGTATCGGCGCCCTGCGAACGTAAATACGATGCCGCATCGAACGTCCGGGAACCGGTCCGTAACGTAAAGCCTTTCGTATCGACGATGATTCCGGCAAGTAATGCCGTCGCTTCAAGCATCGCCAATTTCTGATTCGTCGGCTGATATTCAATCAGTTCCGTCACCAATTCTGACGTCGATGATGCATACGGTTCAAGATACACGAGAACCGGTTCTTCAATGAAGTCTTCGCCCCGCCGGTGATGGTCGATGACGACCAGGCGTTCAAAACGCTCCAGCAATGCCGGGACGACGACGAGCGACGGTTTATGAGTGTCGACGATAATCAGAAGTGCCTGATCATCAATCAACTGATCGGCCTGGAATGCATTGATGAAACGGGTCTCGAGTTTTGGTTCCTGGCTGATTTCATTCATCATCCGCCGGATCCCTTGTCCGATATCGGCTTCCGGTAGAACGATATGAGCTTCTTTATCGTTCATCTCGGCTAATTTTAAAATTCCAATCGAGGAGCCGAGGGAATCCATATCCGGATTCCGGTGTCCCATGATAAGGACACGGCTTGATTCCTGCATTAAATCACGCAAGGAATTGGCAATGACACGGGCCCGGACACGGGTCCGTTTTTCGGTCGGATTGGTTTTTCCGCCGTAAAAACGAACTTTCCCGTCCCGTTTGATGACGACCTGATCGCCCCCGCGGCCTAAGGCCAGATCGAGACTCGATTGAGCCATCAAACCAAGTGCCGGAATCGGATCACTGCCGCATCCGATTCCGATCGAGAGCGTCAACTGGACACCGCGTTGGCTCGTTTCTTCCCGGACGGTATCGAGAATCGTAAATTTCGACCGTTCCAAAATCCGTAAGTTCTCTTCCGTCGTCACAATGAAGTAACGGTCGGAAGCAGTCCGTTTGATATACGTGCCGTGATCCGCGGCCCAGTGATTCAACAATTGGGTGACGCGGCTGTTCAATTCGCTGCGAAGCTGATCTTCAATCCCTTGTGTCATCTCGTCATAGTTATCGAGATAGATGACGCCGATCACCGTTTGATTATCGACCAGTTGCTGCTCGACCTGGGCTTCTTCTGTCATGTCGAACAAGTAGAAGGTCCGGTTTTCGCTGTTTGAAAAGACACGGTAAACCGATTCGCCGATTTCAAGTGTCGCTTGATCTTCATCGACACCGATCATTTCCACGAACAAAGGATCAAGATCCGTCAAAACGTGTCCCATGGCCAGATCTCCGAAAATTTCACGCATCGGATCATTGAACCAGGTGACACGTGCTTCTTCATCATAAAGTAAAATTCCAATCGGCATGTTCGTCAAAGCATCTTGACCGGTGTCTTCGACTTGAATCGATATACCGGCGACGTAGCTTTCCCAAGACTTCCGACCACGTCGTTCCTCCAGCAGATGAAGGACAAACAGTGCCGTCGTCAAGACGGCTCCAACCGCTGCGATGATTGGGTGATCGACGGCAATGACAAAAAGTAGAGCCACGATTAACAGATACGGAACGAAGCGAAAAAAGCGCTGTTCTCGCTCAGGTGATACTTGCTGACCTAACCCCATCGCGTCCTCCTTGTATACTAAATATACTCGTATGAAAAATTCGGTAACTTGTATATTATAACCGAAAAGGCGGACCGGTTGAAAGCGAAGCGAAAAAAAGCGCCTTTCCTTCGAAAAGGAAAAGCGCTGGACCGTAATCAGTCAGCTACGTATGGAATTAAAGCCATTTGACGTGAACGTTTGATTGCGATTGTAAGTGGACGTTGGTATTTCGCTGAAGTACCAGTCACACGACGTGGAAGAATCTTACCGCGTTCCGAAATGAAACGTTTGAGAAGTTCTACGTCTTTATAATCGATATGAGTGATGTGGTTCGACGTGAAGTAACATACTTTACGACGACGTTTTCCACCTGGACGACGTGCCATGTGATTAACCTCCTTTTTAGAGTAAATTTTTCAGTCCGACGTTTCCATTAGAATGGAAGATCGTCGTCTGAAAGATCGATCGAACTGCCGCCGCTGAACGGATCAGCGCCGAAGCCCGAATTCGATGAAGATGAAGCGGGTGCTGGCGAGGAAGAGTTGTTCTGCTGTTGCTGTGAACCCCATCCTGCAGCATTTCCGTTTCCACCTGTATTTGAATTCGAAGAGTAGCTATCACTATCGGAAGAACGGCTTGCATTGCGTGATTCAAGGAATCGAACACTATCCGCGACGACTTCTGCACGATAACGACGTTGACCATCTTTATCGTCATAGCTACTAATCTGAAGGCGACCCTCAACTCCTGCAAGGCTCCCTTTTTTCAAATACTGAGCAACGTTCTCTGCTTGCTTGCGCCATACGACGCAATCGATGAAGTCAGCTTCTCGCTTCCCATCTTGTCCTGTAAACGGACGGTCACAAGCGAGTGTGAATCGCGTTACCGCAATCCCGCTCTGCGTATAACGCATTTCAGGGTCACGAGTTAACCGACCGACTAAAACGACGCGGTTAATCATCAGAATCACTCTCCTGTTTCAGCTTATTTCTCGTCTTTTGTGATCATTAAGCGAACGATATCGTCACTGATCTTCATGAGACGGTCAAGTTCTTTAGTAGCTGCTGGTTCAGCAGTCACGTTAAGAAGAACGTAGAAACCTTCACGCATATCATTGATTTCGTAAGCAAAACGACGTTTACCCATTTCAGTTGTTTTTTCAACTGTACCACCGTTGTCAGTGAGGACTTTGTTGAAACGCTCAACTAGAGCTTTTCGTGCTTCCTCATCAACTTCCGGACGGATGATGTAAAGTACTTCGTATTTACGCATATCTGTCACCTCCTCTTGGACTGGCGGCTCGATTCATCGAGCAAGGAGCAATAATTCATTACTCACATTTGTTAATACTATCAAAGTATTTTGGTTTATGCAATAACCATTCGTTCGCTTCGCTTAAACGTTGAAGCGGAATGTGACGACATCGCCGTCTTGGAAGACATATTCTTTTCCTTCAGAACGGTAGCGCCCTTGTTCTTTAACAGTTGCCATGTTTCCGGCTGCTGCCAAATCCTCGTAAGCGACAACTTCCGCCCGGATGAATCCGCGTTCGAAGTCCGAATGAATGACACCGGCACATTGCGGCGCTTTCATACCTTTTTTGAACGTCCAGGCACGGACTTCTTTTTCGCCTGCTGTGAAGTACGTCGCAAGACCAAGCGTGTTGTATGCTGCGTGGATCAACTGATCAAGACCCGATTCTTCGATTCCGAGGTCAACGAGGAACTCTTGGCGTTCTTCCGGCTCGAGTTCAGCAATCTCTTCTTCAATCCGGGCACAGATAATGATGACTTCCGCGCCTTCTTTTGCTGCGAATTCACGAACGAGACGGACGTTTTCGTTACTGTCTGCGTCTGCGACTTCATCTTCGCCGACGTTTGCGACATACAGCATCGGTTTCATCGTCAACAATTGGAAATGCTTGACGATTGCTGCCTGATCTTCCGTTAACTCGGCAAGACGTGCCGGCTTTTCGTCTTCCAGTAATGCCAAAACGATTTCAAGTGCTTCGAGTTCACCCGCTGCATTTTTATCGCGTGACTTGACTTGTTTTTGAACACGTTGGATTCGTTTTTCAACCAATTCGAGATCCGCAAGAATCAATTCAAGGTTGATTGTTTCGATATCATCGATTGGTGAGACTTTTCCTGAAACGTGTGTGATGTTCTCATCGATGAAACAACGGACGACCTGACAAATCGCATCCACTTCACGGATGTTGGCCAAGAATTTATTTCCGAGCCCTTCTCCTTTTGAAGCTCCTTTGACGATTCCGGCGATATCCGTGAATTCGAATGCCGTCGGGATTGTTTTCTTCGGATTGACGAGTTCCGTCAATTTACGAAGACGCGCATCCGGCACCTCGACGACACCGACGTTTGGGTCGATCGTTGCGAACGGATAGTTCGCCGCCTCGACACCTGCTTGTGTAATTGCGTTAAAAAGTGTTGATTTTCCTACGTTTGGTAAGCCAACGATTCCGGCTGTTAATCCCACTTGGAATTCCTCCTTTTCGGTATTTCCTAGGAAATCCGTGCTAGCGGCCGCAGTGGGTAGAATGATTACACCACGTCAGCACATCTTTCACAATTATAGATAGTTCAATTTTTTTAAGCAAGGAGATGCGTCTTCTTTTTTTACAGACAAGATTGTTTCACGCAGGTTTGGCCGTAATTCAACGCAATCGTTTTATTTTTAGTAAAAAATCCCCGGCAACCGGTAACGGTCGCCAGGGATTTGTCTATATTCACTCAGGTAAAACTTTTTTCAAACGCTTATCGAAGTCACGACGCGGCATCAAGATACTGGCGCCACATCCTTGACATTTAATCCGGATATCCATCCCGACACGGATAATTTGCCAACGGTTCGTTCCGCAAGGATGTTGTTTTTTCATTTCGACATAATCATGAAGATTGTACGTTTTTGACACCATCGGCTTGACCACCATTCCCTTGTTCTGTATTCATCATGACCATCCGTGGATACGGAATCTTAATTCCTTCCAGTTCGAGTCCTTGCTTGAGTTCTTTCCGGATCAATCGTCCGGCCTGGAAATGTTGCATCGGCGGCACTTCCGCCATCAGACGATAGACGACTTCCGAAGGTCCAAGTGTCTGAACGCCAAGCATTTGAATCGGCTCGATAAACATATCTGTATATTTTTCAGTCGTCGCATTCGCGATTTGATGCAAGACCTGTTCGACCCGTTCCAAATCTTCTTCGTACGAAACTTGCACATCGACCAACGCAAAACTGTTGTCGACGGAGAAGTTCGTCACCTGCAGGATTTGTCCGTTCGGAATGATATGGATTTCTCCATTCAATCCTTTTAACTTCGTCGTCCGGATTCCGAGTTCCGTGACGACACCCTCAATCAAACCAACACGGACGAAGTCACCGACTTTGAACTGACGCTCAAAGATGATGAAGGCCCCGGTAATGATATCCTGAACCAGGTTCTTTGCCCCAAACGAGATGGCAAGACCAGCGATACCGGCACTGGCGACCAATCCCGTGATGTTGATCCCGAACTGACTGAGGACCGTCAGAAGCATGACGATACCAAGAACGTAACGGATCGCATTTTGAAGTAATTTCAGCAACGTTTCATTTTGGCGTTGCGCCAGGGAATCGTGTTCATTAATCTTTCGAATCGTAAATAGTCGTGAAACCGCGCCTGTTAAAATACGCATCAGTATATAAAAACCGGCGATGATAATCAGGGCGATTAATAGCTTGAGCCCAAAGCGGATCCACATGTCTGCGTCCATGACTTGTGCAAAAATCCGATCCACTTGAGCGACTGAATCCTGTACGTCTTTATTGGTAGCCATTCTCTCCATCCTTTCGACTTCTCTCTATTACGACAGTATACGTGATTTTAAATGACTTTCAACCAAAGAACCAATTTCGACGTTAGATTTTCACAAAAACCGGGAAAGGAAAATCATTACAGAATGCCTTCACTCTCACCACGACACCAGGATGCTGACACCAGGAGAAGAAAGGATGATCCAGATGAATTTCCGTTTTCATTCTCACGAAAAAAAGCCCTATTCTTTCTTTTTAGAATATACGGAACCATTCGCCAAGGAACGGCTGGCTGAACAGTTGCATGAACAAGTCAGTGCCATGAAAGAAAATCGTCCTGTCGTTCTTGTCTGTATCGGTTCCGACCGGTCGACCGGCGACTCACTTGGACCGCTTGTCGGGACCTTTTTAGAAAAAAACCGTCCTTCGAACATGCATGTCTACGGGACATTAGCCAAACCAGTTCATGCCTTGAATCTAGCGGAAACGATTCATTCGATTCAAACGACACATTACCGTCCGCTTGTCATCGCCATTGACGCCTGTCTCGGCCGTCTGTCCAGTGTCGGTCATGTCTTCTTCTCCGAAGGTCCGCTTGCTCCTGGTGCCGGTGTCCAAAAAGAATTACCGGCTGTCGGTGACTTTAATATTAAAGCGGTCGTGAACGTCAGCGGCTTCATGGAAATGATGATTCTTCAAAATACACGGCTCCACCTCGTTTATGAGTTGGCGGAACTCGTCGCCGACAGTTTTGCCTTGCTCGATACGAAGCTTGCGGCTGAAACGACACGTACGACCATCTCCTTCACACCACGCTCGATTTAAGGGCAACTTTTTTCCTTTCTTTTATCCTGCACCTGTCAAAAAAGGATCCATTCCAAGTCTGACACTGGAATGGATCCTTTGCTGTTACTCTTCTTCCGGTAAAAGCAGTTCGAGAATCCGATTCAGATCGGCCTCGTCCGTAAAATCAATTTCGAGTTTCCCGGCTTGTTTTGTGGTTTTGATCCGGACAGTCGCTCCGATTCGTTCCCGTAACGTTTCTTCGATGAAATCCAGCTCCGTCGACTGTTTGACGGCTGGACGGACTTGTTTTTTTTCACGTAACTCTTGTTCGAGACGACGGACATTCCAATTTTCACGCATAACACGTTCCGCCATCCGTTCGATTTTCAATGGATTTTTTAACGCCAACAAGGCCCGGGCATGACCCATCGATAACCGTTCTTCCATGACGGCTTGTTGGACCTCAACCGGTAACTGTAATAAACGGAGACTGTTCGTAATATGGGAACGGCTTTTTCCGACACGGTTCGCAAGCTCTGCCTGTGTGATGTTAAATTCCTCTAACATCTCGGCATAGGCCATGGCTTCTTCAATTGCACTCAAATCCGCACGCTGAATGTTTTCAATCAGTGCCAGTTCCATGACACGGGTTTCGTTCGCTTCAATAATCAAGACCGGAACACGACTGAATCCCGCTTGTTTTGCTGCCTGATAACGACGCTCCCCAGCAATGATTTCGTAAAATCCCTCGCGCGGGCGGACGACAATCGGTTGAATCATTCCGTGCCGCGTCAAGGAATTGGCCAGTTCAGTCAGTGCCTTCTCGTGGAACTGTTTGCGTGGCTGCCCCGGGTTCGGCCGGATGGCTCCAATCGGTATTTCATTCATACGTATCTCTCCTAAACGTAGCGGAAGGCACGACCGCTAGTTTACGGACGTGCCTTCACGATGCGGATCCGCACCTCGACATATTCTTCACAATCAACTTCTTCTTTTTCGACCGTCAAACCGGTCCGTTCAATCATATCGACAGAATCACGGATCGTATTTAAAGCGATCCGTGTATCCCGGGCAAAACTTTTGTGACGCTTTTTCGGAACTTTTGGGGTCAATAACCGTTCGACACGTTGTTCCGTCTCTTTGACATTCCATTCGCGTTCGATGATTTCAACCAAAACCTGAAGCTGTAAATCAGCTGCTTTTAACGGCAGGAGAGCCCGGGCATGGCGTTCCGTGATTTTCCGTTGTTTCAGGGCTTCCCGGACCGTTTCCGGTAACCGCAGCAAACGAAGCTTGTTCGCAATCGTTGACTGGCTCCGTCCGAGTCTGCGTGCCAGCACTTCCTGTGTGATTTCCTGCATCGCAAGCAACCGCGCGTACGCTTCCGCTTCTTCGATTGGTGTCAGTTCTTCACGTTGTAGATTTTCGATGAGTGCGAGGGCAGCCGTCGTCTCGTCTGTCATCTTTTTAATGATAGCGGGAATTGTCTCCCATCCGAGCGATTGAACTGCCCGAAAACGGCGTTCGCCGGCGATGATTTCATATCCTTCGCCTTGTTTTCGGACGACAATCGGTTGCAGTAAACCATGTTCTTCAATCGTGGTCGCTAGTTCGGTAATCCGTTCCCCGTCAAAGACGGTCCGCGGCTGGAACCGGTTGGCGACCAGTTCCGTTAACTTCAACTCACGGACAGTATCTTGTGGATCTAGCTCTAGGGAAACGGGTTGTCCTCCCTTACCGAGCAGTTTGGCAATTGCATTCTTCACGTTGGTGTACCTCGCCTTCATCAGTCATCGTTTCACGTGAAACGGTGTTTAACCCAGTGGATCTTTTGCCGGTGTCCCCGCTTTACGCGGATATTTCCCGGGTGTTAATCGTTTTTTATCGACAATTACGATATTACGCTCACTTTCTTCACCTGGCAATTGGAATTGGAAACTTTCCCGCAAATTTCCACCTAACACCTTCAAGGCTGTCGCACCTTCTTCGAGTTCTTCACCGAGCTTCGCTGCTTTTAACGCGACGAATTGGCCGCCGACTCGGGCAAGCGGTAAACAGTATTCCGCAAGAACGGACATCCGGGCAACGGCACGCGCCGTCACGACATCAAAATGTTCCCGGAACTGTTTATTTTTCCCGAATTCTTCGGCACGTCCGTGGTGGAAAGCGACACCTTCGAGTCCAAGCTCTGTTGCGAGCATGTTCAGGAACCCGATTCGTTTGTTGAGTGAGTCAATAATCGTCACTTTCAGATGCGGGAACATGATTTTGATCGGCAGACTCGGGAAACCGGCGCCGGCACCGACATCACAAACAGTTTCGACTTTTGTAAAATCAAAATAGAATGCTGCCGTGATTGAATCATAAAAGTGTTTCAGGTAAACACCTTCCTCATCCGTGATGGCCGTCAAGTTCATTTTTTCGTTCCATTCGACAAGCAGTTCATAATACTTCCGGAACTGTTGCAATTGATGGTCCGATACTTCTAATCCTTGCTCCGCTAATGCGGTTACGAATTGCTGTTGGTTCATTCTCTTCACTCCGCAGTCAATGCGTATTGGCCTTGCTCGATATAAACAAGCAAAATCGAGATATCAGATGGATTGACCCCTGAAATCCGTGATGCTTGTCCGATCGAAAGCGGACGCACTTGGTTTAGTTTTTGTTTGGCTTCAATTGCGAGACCACTGATGACATCGTAATCGAGACGTTCCGGAATCCGTTTTTTCTCCATTCGCATCATCCGTTCGACTTGATCAAGCTGTTTGTCGATGTAACCGGCATATTTGACCTGGATTTCGACCTGCTCCGCTGCTTCCGCAGACAAAGCGACCGGCGGCGGTGTCATGTCGGCAATCATCGCATAGGTGATTTCCGGACGTTTCAGTAACGTGATGGCATGTAGTGCCTCTTTCAACGGCGAAACACCGATTTCCGTCAAGCGCTCGTTGACTTCACTCGTTGCTTTAATGACGACTTTTTCGAGTCGTTTCATTTCCCGTTGGATGTCTTCTTTTTTCTCAGCCAGTTTCGCATGGCGTGTCTCGTTGATCAATCCGAGATCGTATCCGATATCCGATAAACGCAAATCGGCATTGTCATGACGCAACAATAACCGGTATTCGGCACGTGACGTCAACAAACGGTACGGTTCGTTTGTTCCTTTTGTGACGAGATCATCGATCATGACACCGATATACCCTTGTGAACGGGACAGAATGAGCGGATCTCGTTCCTGGACTTTCAGGGCCGCGTTGATTCCGGCCATTATGCCTTGTCCGGCTGCTTCTTCGTAGCCGCTTGTACCGTTGATTTGTCCGGCTGTAAACAGTCCGGCGATCCGTTTTGTTTCCAATGTCGGCCAGAGCTGTGTCGGAACGACGGCATCGTATTCAATCGCATAACCGGGACGCATCATTTCTGATTTTTCAAGTCCTGGAATCGACCGTAAAATATCGTGTTGAACGTCTTCCGGCAGACTTGTTGACAGTCCTTGGACGTAGACTTCTTCCGTGTCGCGGCCTTCCGGCTCAAGGAAAATCTGGTGACGCGGTTTATCACTGAAGCGGACGACCTTATCTTCGATCGACGGGCAATAACGGGGACCCGTTCCTTTAATCATTCCGGAGAACATCGGGGAGCGATGGAGATTCGCGTCGATCAATTGGTGCGTATATTCAGTCGTATACGTCAACCAGCACGGAATCTGTTCCGTAATCATCTGTGTTGTTTCATGACTGAACGGCAATGCGACAGCATCACCCGGTTGAATTTCCGTTTTTGAATAATCAATCGTTTTCCCGTCGATCCGGGGTGGTGTACCGGTTTTGAAACGGGCGAGCTCGAAACCGAGTTCTTCCAGGTGTTTAGACAAGTTGACTGACGGCATCTGGTTATTCGGACCGCTCTCATACGACAATTCACCGATGATGATTTTCCCGCGCATGAAAGTTCCGGTCGTGATGATGACCGCTTTTGCCCGGTACTCGGCTCCTGTATTCGTGACGACGCCGACACACGTATCGTCTTCGATGATTAACCGCTCGACGAGTGCTTGACGTAACAACAGATTCGGTTCATCTTCAAGTGCTTTTTTCATCCGGTTTTGGTATTCGAATTTATCCGCCTGTGCCCGAAGTGCACGAACTGCCGGACCTTTTGATGTGTTGAGCATTTTCATTTGAATGTACGTCGCGTCAATCGCCCGTGCCATTTCTCCGCCGAGGGCATCGATTTCGCGGACGACGATTCCTTTTGCCGGTCCGCCGATGGACGGATTACAATACATGAATCCGACCATGTCCGGATTCATCGTCAACATGACGGTTTTTGAACCCATACGGGCGGCTGCAAGAGATGCTTCAATCCCTGCATGACCGGCTCCGATGACGATAACATCGAATTCGCCTGCTTGATAAGCCATAACTGTGGTTCCTCCTTTTAAAAATCAACAACCTGACAACGTTTATTTCCCTAAACAAAATTGTGAGAATAATTTATCGAGTAAACTGTCCTGCGCTGTGTCCCCGTTGATTTCACCGAGTGTATCCCACGCCCGGCGTAAATCGATTTGGACCATATCGATCGGCATTGACGCTTCCGCCGCTCCGAGTGCATCTTCAATCATTTGACTTGCCTGTTTGATCAATTGAATATGACGGGCATTCGAGACGTATGTCATGTCCTGTCCTTCAACCCCTTGTTCAAAGAAGAGGGATGCAATCGCAGCTTCAAGATCCGTGACGCCCGCTTCTTCGAGCAGGGAGGTTGTCACGACGGGACGTCCGTCCGCAAGCTCATTGACACGCGTCAGATCGATTGCTTGTGTTAAGTCACTTTTATTGACGATGATGATTGCATTCATGCCCCGGATCGCTTCAAATAACAGGACGTCTTCTTCCGTCAATGCATCATTTCCGTTTAAGACGAGTAAAATCAAATCGGCGGAGTTTAAGGCTTGCCGCGATTTCTCAACACCCATCCGTTCAACGATATCTTCCGTCTCCCGGATGCCGGCCGTATCAATCAATTTCAGCGGCACACCGCGGACATTGACGTATTCTTCGATCGTATCCCGCGTCGTCCCGGCGATATCCGTGACGATTGCTTTTGCTTCTTGCACCAATGTGTTGAGCAAAGACGATTTTCCGACGTTCGGACGTCCGATAATGGCAGTCGACAAGCCTTCCCGGAGGATTTTCCCTTGTCGTGCCGTCGCCAGAAGTTCCGTTAGAATCCGGCGGACTTCGCCTGCATCTTTCTGAACGATTTGTTGCGTCATCTCTTCTGCATCGTATTCCGGATAGTCGATGTTGACTTCAATCGAAGCAATCGTCTGCAACAATTGTTCCCGTAAATCCTGGACCAGTTTCGACAACCGTCCTTCGATTTGACCGACGGCAACCGTCATCGCCCGGTCTGTTTTCGCACGAATCAAATCCATGACGGCTTCTGCCTGGGACAAGTCAATCCGCCCGTTCAAAAAGGCCCGTTTCGTAAATTCACCCGGTTCTGCGAGACGAACGTCCGGCTGTTCGAGAATCAGTTCGAGCACGCGATTGACGGCAACGATTCCGCCGTGACAATTCAGTTCGACGACATCTTCCCGCGTAAACGTTTTTGGTGCCCGCATGACACTGACCATGACTTCATCGACGACTTGTTCTGTCGTCTGTTCAACCAACTTGCCGTAATGAATCGTATGTGTCGGGACGTCAGTCAACCGGTTGGCGCCGCGGTAGACGCGATCGGCCGTTTCGACTGCTTTTGGACCGGATAAACGGACAATTGCGATTGCGCCTTCACCCATCGGCGTCGAAATGGCGGCTATCGTATCAAATTCCATCATCAGTTGTTCACACCTCGTTTTCTGCAATCTTTTCTTACAATCTTTTCTATAGTGAATGTTCAGGAATATATAAATGGGTATAACGTGACAACTATACACGAAATAGCGCAAAAGAAAAAGAGCGACACTCTGTAAAACGGAGTATCGCTCTCACTTATTGTTAACGCTTCTTTTTCGGTTTTTTCGGAGCAGGAGTTGCGTTTGCTGCTTCTTGTTCACGTTTTGAAGCAATCGTTGCTTCCGTCTGCGCTTTGATTTTCTCACGCATTGGCTTCATGATGGCAATCGTCACGATGATCGAGAAGATGTAACCGACGACCCAGTACAGTGACAGGGCAGATGGTAACGTCACACCCATGACGAAGATCATGATCGGGAAGACGTATAACATGATTTTCATCTGTGGATTGTCATCTTGTCCCGCCATCGAGAGTTTCTGCTGCAGATACGTAAAGATAGCAGACAGGATCGGTAAGATGAAGTACGGATCCGGTTTTCCAAGATCGAACCAGAGGAACGTATGTTGGAAAATCGCCGGTGTATAAATGATTGCGTTATAGAAGGCAATCAAAATCGGCATTTGAATCAAGATCGGTAAACAGCCGGCAAGCGGATTGACATTGTGCTCTTGGTACAGCTTCATCATTTCCTGTTGCAGTTTTTGCTGTGTTTCCTGATCCTTCGAACTGTATTTTTCACGTAACTTGACCATTTCCGGTTGAATGACCTGCATTCCACCCATGCTCTTCGTCTGTTTGATCATCAACGGCAGGATGACGAGACGAACAAGCAACGTCGTAACGATGATTCCGATTCCGTAATCTCCATTAAAGAAATGCGAGATCTCACGAATGAGCCAAGCCATCGGCCAAACAAAATAATGTTTCCAGAAACCTTCTGTGTCACCAGTAATCGGTTCACCTGTTCCATATGTTCCAGGTGTACAACCGGATAGAACGACCGCGAGTACGGACATCAATCCGAGAGTCAGCCAAATCTTAGTTCTTTTGTTCATAATTCCTCCTAGTAATGTTTACACGTGGTCGGTCCTCGAAGTTCTATCTATATATAGAAGCAGGCGAGTGGCCGCTACAAATCAACAGGATATACTACACGTTTATTTTACCTGTCGCTTCCAGACACCGGATCGTTTAAAGACATGGCGTAAACTGTCAGCAACTTCTTGAGCAGTCATCTTCGCAGCCGGATTGCGTGCGATGATCACAAAATCATAATTCGGGGCAAGCGAGGCTTCATGAAGCTGACACGCTTCACGGACATAACGTTTGACTTGGTTGCGAACCACGGCATTCCCGATTTTCTTACTCACCGATAAACCAATCCGAAAGTGAGTTTGCTGCTCTTTCTTTAGTGCATATACGACAAATTGTCGATTTGCGACAGAGGCTCCTCGAGTAAACACCGCTTGGAACTCTTTGTCTTTCTTGACGCGGTATTCCTTCTTCACCTTGATCACACTCCATCCTGTCATCACGAAATTCGTCGTCTTTCATCATATCATAGAATAAACCTGCTCTGCGAGAGTGGTCTTGTGACAAAAGCACGAACATCCTTCAAAACTACAAAAAAAAGATCACCTCAGGCAGCGCCAGAAGTGATCTCCTCATTGCTCGATTATACAGTCAAGGCTTTGCGGCCTTTAAGACGGCGAGCAGCCAAGATCCGGCGGCCACTCTTCGTTGCCATGCGCGCACGGAATCCGTGAACTTTTTTGCGCTTACGGTTGTTTGGGTTGAAAGTTGGTTTCATTAGTCTGCACCTCCTTTAAAAATTACTCTATAAAAATCATCGTTTTCTACTTTAAGGCAGTCTTGTACATTATATAAAGCAAAAGTGACCTTGTCAATGAAAGTTCATAAGAATTATCACAAGCATTTTCAGTAACACATAACGGAATTCGTGAAAATAGGATTCCCCAGTCGGTTTCATATCATACGATACGATTGATCGATCGGATGGAATGGAAAACGAATCAAACAATCCCTTTTTCAAACTATCCACAGACTTATCCACACTATCCACACTTTCCGTGGATAACTCATCACTTTGTCTACAATAGTATTTTTTAAAATTAACGTCAAGGTTTGTTTTTATAATTTTTGACGCTGCTTTTTTTCATTTTGTGCATAACTATTTTTGAACGCTTCCTCTTTCGCAAAGTTATACACATCTTATCCACAGTTTATCCACACTGTCCACAGCCTGTGGGTAACTGCCTGTGCATATGTGGATTTACTTGTGGATAAATCGTTCTAACCATTGCCAGACCTCATTTCATTTGATACACTAATTGTGCATAACAATAACGCAAGACAAATTGATTCTTCAAGTTATACACAACCTGTGGATAACTTTATACACAGAATTCAACCCCTGTGGATAACGTTATCCACAGTTTTTATGTTCTGGGGATAAGTCGTGTTCCTTCATTAACTTTGTCCTGTGCATAAACCTGTGTATAGTTTTTTATATCATGATAGAAAAAGGGGGGTATTTATGAAAAACGCTGCCGAACTTTGGCACAATGTATTATCTGTAATCGAGGAAGAACAACGTACCCCAAAAGCGAGTTACGACATGTGGCTGAAGTCGACTGAGGGTGTCACGCTCAACGGCACGACCTTGATCGTCTCGGCGCCCGCAGCATTTACTGTCACGTGGTTGGAACGTCAGTACTTATCTCTATTAGAAGATACCGTCGAAGAAGTCACGGGAAGCCGGCTGGATATTCAGTTCATTGAGGAAGGTCAAGCAAAACATATGCTCGATCGTCAAAATGAGGAAGTAGAAGTGATGGAAGTTGCTCCTGCGAAAACAAAAGCGCAAAAGACGCCTAAATCGTCCGATGAGCTGGTGATGAGCGAACTCGGACAGTTAAACGAAAAGTATACATTCGATACGTTTGTCATCGGATCGGGGAATCGTTTTGCTCATGCCGCTTCTTTAGCAGTAGCAGAAGCACCCGCCAAAGCCTACAATCCGCTTTTCATCTACGGCGGCGTCGGCCTGGGGAAAACACACTTGATGCATGCGATTGGGCAGTATGTCCAGGATCAAAAGCTTGGAACGAAAATCGCGTATGTTTCCTCTGAACAGTTCACGAATGACTTCATCAATTCGATTCGGGATAACAAAACGGTTCAGTTCCGGAATAAATACCGCAACATCGATGTTCTATTAATAGATGATATTCAATTCCTTGCCGGAAAAGAACAAACGCAGGAAGAGTTTTTCCACACGTTTAATGCCCTGCATAACGATCAAAAACAAATCATTATCTCCAGTGACCGTCCACCAAAAGAAATTCCGACGCTTGAAGATCGCTTGCGTTCTCGTTTCGAGTGGGGCTTGATTACAGACATCACGCCACCGGATCTCGAAACCCGGATTGCGATTCTTCGGAAAAAAGCGAATGCCGAACAACTGGACGTTTCCAATGAAGTCATGCTTTATATTGCAAGCCAGATTGATACGAACATCCGGGAACTTGAAGGCGCGTTAACCCGCGTCATTGCTTACGCTAACCTGGTTGGACGGACGATTGATCCGAATGTCGCTGCTGAAGCCCTGCATAACATCATGCCTGCAAGTGAACCGCGGAAAGTCACGATTCGGGATATCCAGGAATCGGTCAGTAAACACTTTAATCTGCCGTTTGACGATTTAAAAGCTAAAAAACGGACGAAATCAATTGCTTTTCCCCGTCAGATTGCCATGTACCTGTCGCGGGAGATGACAGAAAGCTCGTTACCGAAGATTGGTGAGGAGTTTGGGGGACGTGATCACACGACCGTCATTCATGCACATGAAAAAATCAGTACGCTCGTCAAATCGGATGGAGAAACGGGAAAAGTCATCGAACAAATCAAGCATGAATTGAAACATTCGTAAAACCTGTGGATAAGCTGTGGATAAAACAGCCTAGTTATCCACAAGTTATCCACACGCGTTTTGGCTCTATACCAAGTTATCCACCGACTTATCCACACTATCCACAGCCCCTAATACTATTATTAAAAAAATATATTATTATGTTATGATGATGTAACGCCCATTTTGAGAGGAGCTTAACGACAATATGCATATTACAATTCAACGGGATACTTTAATCCAAGCAATTCAAGATGTAGCAAAAGCTGTTTCATCCCGGACAACGATTCCGATCTTAACGGGAATCAAACTCGAAGCCCATGGTGACGGTATGACGCTGACAGGAAGCGATACGGAAATCTCGATTGAACGGACGATCTACGCGGAAGAGAACGGAACATCCTACGTGACAGTCCATCGTGCAGGCAGTGTGGTCTTAAACGCCCGCTTCTTCGGCGATATCGTGAAAAAGTTACCCACAGATGAAGTCATCCTTGAAGTATCACCAAACTTCATGACACGGATCCAATCGGGTACGGCAGAGTTCCACCTGAATGGACTTGATCCGGATGAATTCCCACGCTTACCGCAAGTCGACGGCGGACAGCAGTTCCGTTTACCGGCTGATCTGTTACGGTCAATGATCCGTCAAACGAGTTTTGCCGTTGCTGTACAGGAAACACGTCCTGTATTGACGGGTGTTAACTTCTCGGCGGATAAAGACATCCTGACATGCGTCTCGACGGACAGTCACCGACTGGCCTTACGACGGGCACAGTTTGAAACGGATAACGAGATTTCGTTCCAAAACGTCATCGTCCCAGGAAAAAGCTTAAACGAATTATCCAAATTACTTAGTGATGGTCACGTCGACATCACGATTACGAATCAACAGATCCTGTTTAAGATGAAACATGTCTTATTCTTCTCGCGTCTGCTTGACGGCAACTACCCGGACACATCGCGTTTGATTCCGGAAGAGTACCGCACGGCAGTCCGCATGAATGCGAAGGAATTACTTCAAGCAATCGACCGTGCGTCACTGCTTGCTCGCGAAGACCGTAACAACGTCATCAAGTTTGCAGCAGAAGGAACGACGGCAGTCGAGATTTCTTCCCACTCACCGGAAGTCGGTAAAGTGTCGGAACAAGTCAGCATCTTATCGCTTGAAGGAGAAGAGTTAAAAATCTCGTTCAACTCGAAATACATGATGGACGCGTTAAAGGCACTCGATGCGACGGATATCGAAATCCAGTTCACCGGTTCGATCCGCCCGTTCATTCTGCACCCGGTTGACCAAGACAACGTCTTACAGCTGATCCTGCCAGTCCGGACAGCATAATTTATACCCAAGGAACCGTTTATGTTCCTTGGGCTTTTTTTGAAATCCGCATATACGTTCGTTCATTTTGCCAAATCATAAGTTTTTTAGTACAATAAAGAGTACGTCATTTATAATATGTAGGTAGGAGGAGTCAAACCATGAATCAAATCAAGATTTCAACAGAATATGTCACATTAGGTCAGTTCCTGAAACTTTCTGATATCATCTCGAGCGGTGGACAAGCTAAACCGTTCCTCGCCGAGGTACCCATTCTTGTCAACGGTGAAGTCGATCAGCGACGCGGTCGTAAATTACGGGATGGAGATGTGATTGACGTAGAAGATTACGGTCAGTTCATCATTAAGAACGAGGGAAACTAACGTGCGACTAGATTCGGTCCGACTCAGTCACTACCGCAACTATGAGTCGTTGGAATTATCTTTTTCCGAAAAGACGAATGTGCTGATTGGAGAGAATGCACAAGGGAAGACAAACCTCCTTGAAGCCATTTACGTTCTGGCTCTTGCAAAGTCCCACCGGACGACGCATGACAAAGAATTGATCCAGTGGGATGCCGAGACAGCCCGTGTCGAAGGACGGATTCACAAGAGAAGAGGATCACATTCGCAGGAAATCGCGATTTCAAGCCGTGGTAAAAAAGCGAAGCTAAATCATCTCGAACAGCGCCGGCTCAGTGATTATGTTGGTGCGTTGAATATCGTGCTGTTTGCACCGGAAGACTTACACATCGTCAAAGGCAGTCCTCAAATCAGACGTCGTTTTTTGGATATGGAAATTGGTCAGGTCAGCCCGGTCTATCTACATGAATTAAGTCAGTATTTAAAAGTCCTCAAACAACGGAATGCATTGCTTAAGCAGTTATCGATGAAAGGTGGGGACGAGACGTTCCTCGATGTCTTGACGGAGCAGATGATTACGCTTGCCGTTAAAATTGTTCAGCGCCGTCATCACTTCATTGCCCAGCTCGAAAAGTGGGCACGTCCGATTCATGAAGGAATCAGTCGCGGACAGGAACAGCTCGTCCTTATTTACCGTTCGGATACATTCAGCAATGATTTGCTCGATGTTGAAGGAATGACTGCTTCTTACATGCAGAAGTTTGGTAAAATGAAGACAAACGAAATCCGAAGAGGTGTGACGTTGTTCGGTCCGCACCGGGATGACTTCGAAATGGAAGTCAACGGTCGGAATGTCCAGACTTATGGTTCACAAGGACAGCAACGAACGGCAGCACTCTCTTTGAAATTAGCAGAGATTGAATTGATTCATGAAGAAGTGGGGGAATATCCATTGCTACTTCTAGACGATGTCTTATCCGAGCTCGATGATCATCGTCAAACCCATTTGCTCGATACGATGCAACAAAAGGTGCAGACCATTCTGACGACAACGAGTGTCGATGGAATCGCACATGAAACGATCAAACAGGCGAAGTTGTTCCACGTGAAACAGGGGGCCGTCATTTTGGAAGAGACATCATACAAAGAAATAGTAGGTGAGAAAACCGATGAGTAATCATGAAGATATGGAATTAGAACAAGGGTACGGTGCCGATCAAATTCAGGTGCTTGAAGGTCTAGAAGCCGTTCGGAAACGTCCGGGTATGTATATCGGATCGACTGCATCGAAGGGGCTTCACCATTTGGTGTGGGAAATCGTCGATAACTCGATCGATGAAGCACTTGCAGGATATTGCGATACGATCAAAGTCACGATTGAACCGGGTAACTCGATTCTGGTCGAAGATAACGGACGGGGAATCCCGGTCGATATCCAAGAGAAGATGGGACGTCCAGCAGTTGAGGTCATCTTGACCGTACTTCATGCCGGCGGTAAATTCGGCGGCGGCGGATACAAAGTATCCGGTGGACTTCACGGAGTCGGGGCATCTGTCGTTAACGCCCTGTCGACGAAACTTGAAGTATTCGTCAAACGGAATGAAAAGTTGTATTACCAAGCGTATCACCGCGGTGTACCTGCTGCCGATTTAGAAATTATCGGCACGTCAGAAGAAACCGGGACGATGATCCGTTTCTTCCCGGATGATGAAATCTTCCAGGAAACTCTTGAATACGATTATGATCTGCTGGCGACACGTCTTCGTGAGCTCGCATTTTTAAATAAGGGACTGACGATCGAAATTACGGATGATCGTGCGGATGAACCGATTACGCGCAGCTTCCATTACGAAGGCGGAATTAAGTCTTACGTCGAGCATTTAAACCGTTCGAAAGAAGTCGTCCATGAAGAACCCGTTTATGTACACGGGAACCGCGACGGGATTGAAGTCGAAGTCGCGTTGCAATATAACGATGGTTTTGCAGCCAACATCTATTCGTTCACGAACAATATCCCGACCCATGAGGGCGGAACACACGAAACCGGTTTTAAGACGGCTTTGACACGTGTCATCAATGACTACGCGAAAAAATTCGGTCTGATGAAAGAAGCCGACGGTACGTTGTCCGGTGAAGATGTACGTGAAGGGATGACAGCGATCGTCTCGATCAAACACCCGAATCCACAGTTCGAAGGACAGACGAAAACGAAACTCGGCAACTCGGATGCACGGACAGCAACGGATACGTTGTTCTCGTCTGCGTTTGAACAGTTCATGATGGAGAATCCGACAAGTGCCCGTGCGATCGTCGAAAAAGGAATGATGGCGTCTCGTGCCCGGATGGCTGCGAAACGTGCCCGTGAATTAACACGACGTAAAGGTGTCCTTGAAGTCAGTTCACTTCCAGGGAAACTTGCCGACTGTTCATCACGTGATGCGACGATTTCTGAAATCTACATCGTTGAGGGTGACTCGGCGGGTGGTTCAGCGAAATCTGGACGTGATCGTCATTTCCAAGCGATTTTACCGATTCGAGGTAAGATTTTGAACGTCGAAAAAGCACGTCTTGATAAGATTCTCGGCAGTAACGAAATCCGGACGATCATTACGGCGCTCGGAACGAGTATCGGTTCTGAATTCAACATCGAGAAAGCCCGGTATCATAAAGTCATCATCATGACCGATGCCGACGTCGATGGTGCCCACATCCGGACACTGTTATTGACATTCTTCTATCGTTACATGCGTCCGCTGGTCGAGCACGGTTACGTCTATATTGCCCAGCCGCCGCTTTACGGAATCAAGCAAGGAAAAAACATCACGTACGTCCACAACGAGCGTGAGTTGAACGAAGCACTGGCAGCACTTCCGGAAAACGCACGATACGACATTCAGCGTTATAAAGGTCTCGGTGAGATGGATCCGGAGCAACTGTGGGAAACCACGATGGATCCGAGTGGTCGTCAAATGCTGCGTGTCGAATTACAGGACGCGATCGAAGCAGATGAGGTCTTTGACATTTTGATGGGAGACCAGGTAGAACCACGTCGTGACTTTATCCAGTCGCACGCCCACTATGTGAAGAACTTGGATATTTAACGTTGAATAGAGAGGGTGGCCATACGAATGTCCGATCAACAAGGAATCATTAAAGATATCAACATCAGTCAAGAAATGCGTACATCCTTCATGGATTATGCGATGAGCGTTATCGTCGCACGTGCTTTACCGGATGTCCGTGACGGTTTAAAACCGGGTCATCGTCGTATTTTATATGCGATGAATGACCTCGGGATCCGCGCGGATAAACCGCACAAGAAGTCTGCCCGTATCGTCGGTGAAGTTATCGGTAAGTATCACCCGCACGGTGATTCTGCTGTTTACGACACGATGGTTCGTATGGCACAGGACTTCAGCTACCGGTATGAGCTCGTCGACGGTCACGGAAACTTCGGTTCGGTCGACGGCGACTCCGCTGCAGCCATGCGATATACGGAAGCCCGTATGTCAAAAATCGCAATGGAAATTGTACGTGATATCAATAAAAACACTGTTAATTTTAAAGATAACTACGATGGATCAGAACGGGAACCGGAAGTGTTACCGTCCCGCTTCCCGAACTTGCTTGTCAACGGTTCGAGCGGGATTGCAGTCGGGATGGCAACGAATATCCCACCGCACCAGCTCGGTGAAGTCATCGATGGAGTCCTTGCGTTATCGCATAATCCGGACATCACGATTTCTGAACTGATGCAGCATATTCCAGGACCTGACTTCCCGACAGCTGGAGAAATCTTGGGCCGCAGCGGAATTCGCCGCGCTTATGAAACCGGTCGTGGATCAATCATCGTCCGGGCGAAAGCCGAAATCGAACAGACAAAAAAAGATCGCGAACGGATCATCGTGACGGAGTTGCCGTACCAGGTCAACAAAGCCCGTCTCGTTGAAAAAATTGCCGATCTTGTCCGTGAGAAAAAAATCGAAGGTATCACCGATTTGCGTGATGAGTCTGATCGCCGTGGTATGCGTGTCGTGATGGAGATCCGTCGTGATGCGAATGCGAGTGTCATCCTGAACAATCTCTACAAACAGACATCGATGCAGACGACGTTCGGTGTCAACATGCTTGCCATCGTCAGTGGACGTCCGCGTACCCTGACGCTGAAGGAAATGTTGTACCACTATCTCGAGCACCAAAAAGAAATCGTCCGTCGCCGGACACAGTTTGATCTCGAGAAAGCAGAAGCACGGGAACATCTTCTTGCAGGCCTGCGGATTGCGCTTGATCACCTCGATGAAGTCATTAAGATCATCCGTGCCAACCGCACAGCAGATGCTGCCCGTGAACAGTTGATGGAACGGTTTGAATTGTCCGAGAAACAATCACAAGCAATTCTTGATATGCGTCTACAGCGTCTGACTGGTCTCGAACGTGAGAAAATCGATGCCGAGTACGATGAGATCATGGCATTGATTACAGAACTCAAACGAATCCTTGAAAGTGATGAAGTCTTGCTCGAATTGATCCGGACAGAACTTGAAGAGGTGAAAGAACGCTTCAATGACCAGCGCCGGACCGAAATTCGGATGGACCACATCGAATTTGAAGATGAAGATTTGATTCCGGAAAAAGATATCATCATTACGTTGACAAGCAGCGGCTACATTAAACGTCTTACGACGGATTCGTACCGTGCTCAACGACGTGGTGGACGTGGTGTCCAAGGAATCGGTACAAACGACGCGGATTATGTAACACGTCTCTTGTCATGTTCGACGCATGATACGATTCTGTTCTTTACGAACCGCGGAAAAGTCTACCGGATTCGCGGCTATGAAGTGCCGGAGATGAGCCGGACGTCAAAAGGTGTTCCGATCATCAACTTGATTCAAATCGAACGTGATGAGAAGGTCGAGACGATGATTCCGGTTAACTTTAAACGTTACCTCGAAGAACAAGAGGTAGCGGAAGTAACTGAAAACATCATTGATGTCGAAGTCACTGCAGAAGATGCACCGGATGGTCTTGAAGAACCGGAAGAAGCGCTTGATGCAGAAGAAGTGATGCAGGATGAACAGAAATCGTTGATCTTCATGACGCGTAAAGGTCGTGTCAAACGTTCACCGTTATCTGCTTATGCCCGAATCAATAAAAATGGATTGATTGCGATTCGTCTGTTTGAAGATGATGAATTGACATCTGTCCGTCTTGCTTCGACAGAAGATGAAGTCTTTACTGTCTCAAATACCGGAAAAGCGATCCGCTTCCCGATTACGAACGTGCGCTCGATGGGTCGTGGTGCCCGCGGTGTCAAAGCGATGAACTTATCGGCAGACGCAATCGTCATCGGAATGGAACTTGCCCGTGATGAACAGGATGTACTCGTCATTACGGAAAAAGGTTTCGGTAAACGGACGCCAATGACAGAGTTCCGGACACAATCACGTGGTGGTAAAGGATTGATCGCCAGTAAAGTAACGGACCGGGTCGGACAAATCGTGGCACTCCGGATTGTGGATGTCGATGATGACATCATGATCATGACGGAAAGCGGCATCGTCATTCGAACAGATTCACAAAATATCTCCAGTGTCGGACGTAATGCACAAGGGGTTAAAGTGATTCGAATCGAAGAAGGCGACCGTGTCGCAACAGTTGCGAAACTGAAAAAAGAAGATGCTGTCGAGGAAGAGGGTACTGTACTGGAAGAAGGCGAAACGGGTTCGGAAGAACAGCCGGTTTCCACTTCTGAGATGAACAGTGAATCTGAGCAGACAGAAGAATAAACGAAGCAGAACGACGTACAGCAGAGTGGGGACAACTTGTCTTTACTCTGCTGTTTTTCTAAAAATCATTGAGGGAAAGGGACGAGACAACGATGCGTGTGGCAAGTGAGCGACTTATTCTTGGTGACCGGATAACCGAGTCTTTATTTTTACATACAGATATTCCAATCGTCGAGGCAGGCAAAAAAATCGGGGCAGATGAGTTAAGACGAATCAAACGATTTTTGATCAAAGAGGTGGACATCGAGAAACGACCTGAAGGTATGAGCGAAGCTTCGATGACGGATCAAGAACTGGACGACATGACAGAAGACAGTATATTTGATTCATTGATCGAGACTTATAATTATGTGTTCACTTCCTGGGAGCAGGGATTGGTTCCAAATGTATACGATGCATTGAGATGGGTGAAGGAATCGATGCCGGAGACGATGCGTCGGGACGACATCTTACCGTATTTCCTAGAGCGCGGAACAGAAGCTTATACGGTTCGACATGCGATTTACCGGGGGGCAATTGCGCAACTGCTCGCAGAGGCAGCGCGAAAAGAGCGCAAGATGATTCACGATTTATGGGTCGCGTCCTATTTTGCCGATTGTGGATTAGCGCGAATCATGGAATGGCGTCATACAAAACGTTATGAAGCGATGCAACAAGAAATCTTTCACCGTCATCCTGCAATGGCGTTCCAAGCCTTACAAAAGGAAAACATCATTTCCGATACAGTCAAACGCTTGATTGTTCAACATCATGAACGGTTGGACGGTTCCGGATATCCCTTGAAAGTCAAAGGGGATAAAATCATGGATCATACAAGATTGTTCATCGTGGCAGACGTCTTTGCAGCCATGACAAGTTGGCGTCCGTACCGTGAAGCATATAAGGTATATGATGCATACTGCCATTTAAAAGCGCGACCTATGCAATATGATTCGAAATATGTGATGCTCCTTGGACAGTTGCTCTTACCGATTGAACCGGGTGACCGTGTCTTGATGAGTAATGGAAAGATTGCAACAGTCCTTCGAAAAAACAGTATATTTGACCGCCCGGTGATTGCGTATGAAGAACATAACCGGCGTATCGTTAAAGATTTGATGGAGGACCGGCAGCTGAACATCATTCAGCTCATGGATTAAAGATCTGTATCATCTGCATTATATATAGAAGGAACACTCTCTTTTTTGTCATAAATCTGATGAAAAAAAGAGTTTTTCTTTTTTTATAAAAAAGACTTGTACAATAATAAATCCCATGGTATATTATTTCTTGTCCTTAAGAGGACGAGCGCACTGCACGAAACAAGAAAAAAACTTCTTTTAAAAAGTTGTTGACTTATTGTTTCAGACTTGGTATTCTAATTGAGTCGCCAAAACAGGCGCGGACGAACTTTGAAAACTGAACGATGAGGCAAAAAACGTATCTTCGGATACAAACAATGAATGAAGCGCAAGCTTCGTCAACGTGACTCCGGTCACAAAAACGAGCAAGTCAAACACTTTATGGAGAGTTTG
>NZ_JACSMW010000005.1:0-175325 GCF_018618775.1 Exiguobacterium sp. s138
TTAATGGGAGACCACGAAAATGTCTTAACTGGAAAACTGCATACGAGGTCTTCACGGAAGAAGTGTTGCACTTAATTTGACAAACCGTCGTCTTAAAAAAGCACCCCCCTCTTTTTAGAGGGAGTGCTGAAAATAAGTTCAATTAAAGGCGGACGATTAAGACATCACATTTCGCATAACGGGTAATACTTTCAGAGACACTACCAATGAAGAAACGTTCGACAGCATTTAAACCGGTTGCACCACAGATGATCAAATCGACGTTATGATTCGGTGCAAGCTTTTTGGCGATGGTTACTTTAGGAGAACCGTATTCAATAGCAACTTCAACATCTTTGACACCACGTTCTTGAGCCGTCTTGACGTAATCATCAAGCAGTTCTTTCGCATAGGATTCGGCACGTTCGGTGATCGTCCGATCGTACGCTTCGACAGTCGCGAAAGTCCGCGTATCAATGACGTGAGCAATGACGAGTTTGGCATTGTTTCGAAGTGAGACGTCAATCGCCGTTTCAAAAGCACGTTCTGCCTCTTTTGATCCGTCGACTGCTACTAAAATGTTGTGATATACGATTGCCATCATGTATCCATCCCTTCGTGTTCGTCTGATTTTACACCCTTATTATACCATTCCCTTAAATAGAAGGTGAGGAACATTTAAGGAGATTTTAAAATTGTTCTTCGACAGCGGAACCCGTAAGATGGAAAGAGATGAAAGGAGGCGATGCCAAGATGAGGCACGCATTAATTACAGCAGGAACAAAAGGATTAGGTGAGATGGTGACCCGCCGTTTGCTTGAAGAAGGTTGGCACGTTACGGCACTACATCGCTCGGAACCGACATTTTCCTATGAACGGCTCCATTTGATTCAAGCAGACGTGACAAATCAAGATCAGTTGATGGATGCGGTCGAACAGACGATGGCTGTCCACGGTCGGATTGACGCGTTGATTTTAAATGCGGGGCCGTATATCTTCGAACGGAAATCGCTCGTCGACTATTCGGATGAAGAATGGAATGAAGTAGTAACCGGTAACCTGACAGCTAGTTTTTGGTTGTTAAGAAAAATCCTTCCAATCATGCGCGACCAACAATACGGACGTATCGTTACATACGGTTTTCCGGAGAGCGCTTCTGCACCCGGGTGGGTGGAACGGGCTGCCTTCGCCGCTGCGAAAAGCGGTATGGTCAGTCTGACGAAAAGTGTTGCCCTGGAAGAGGCCGAACACGGCATCACAGTAAATATGGTCAATCCCGGCAATATTGTAGGGGACAATAAATCGAAGCGGATTGAAGAAGCGGCAGCGGATGATCAGACACCTGTCGGACGAACGGGTGTCGGAGAAGATATCGCCCGGGCCATTTCGTTTTTACTGGCGGAAGAGTCCGGTCTGATTACAGGCGCAGTTTTAGATGTGACCGGCGGCGTCAATGTCGTCCATCAATCACGTCCTTGAAGAAGAGGAAGGCAAAAAAAGAGATCAATTCCGACTGATTCCGGAATTGATCTCTCTTTTTAGTGGGACGGGATGGACTGAAGATGTTTCGGATAGTGTGTCAAAGCTTCAGGACCGTTTTCTGTCAGATGAATATCGTCTTCGATTCGTACCCCGCCGACGTTTGGAACATAGATACCCGGTTCGAGCGTATAGACGATGCCGGCTTCTGCTGTCAGCAAATTGTTTGATGCGAGTGACGGGAATTCATGCACGTCGATGCCGAGACCGTGTCCGACACGATGCGTGAAGTAGTCTCCGTAACCGGCTTGATCAATCACGTTCCGGGCTGCTTGATCCAATGTGCCGAGGGTCACGCCGACCTGGCTGGCTTCTGTTGCAGCTTCAAGTGCCTGGAGAACGGTTTGATAGATGGTTTGTTGTTCTTCACTGGCCTCTCCGTAAACAAAAGTCCGGGTGATGTCTGAACAATATCCTTTCCATACGACACCGAGGTCGAACAGGACGAAATCGCCTTCTTGAATGACGCGGTCACCTGGGACGCCGTGCGGATCAGCGCTGTTCGCTCCGAATAGAACGAGTGTGTCGAACGACATCTCGCGGACACCTTTCTTTTTCATTTCGAACTCGATTGTTGAAATGACTTCCATTTCCGAGACACCTGGACGAATCGCCTGTTTGCCGATTTCGATTGCTTCGTCCGCGAGTGCGGCCGCTTCGCGGAGAATTTCAATTTCTTGAGCATCTTTTTTAAGGCGTAATGCTTGTACAGGTTGACCAATATCAAGGATGGCCGCATTTTCCTGGCGGGCTTCCAACTCTTTGAACCGGCTGAACGTCATATGTTCACCCTCGATCCCGATTCGGTTATTGGAAATCGAAAATGTTTTAAGGGCTTCGCTGATTTTATCAAAGGGATGTTCATGGTCTGCATACGTAATGACTTCACCGTCCCATGGACTTGCGGCAACGATGTTTGCTTCGAGCGCAGGGCAGAAAAGAGCGCGTTTCCCGTTTGCATCAACGATGACGGCCATTACGCGTTCATGGGGTTCCGCATAGACACCTGAAAAATAAAAGACACTCGCTTTTGACGTAATTAAGGCAACGTCAATTCCTGATTCTTGTAATACACGACTAATCTGGTTTGTCCGTTCTAACATATCGTTTCCACCTCTCTGTTCGTTTCATGATTCAGTATACCATCGTTGGAAATGGAAAACATTTCTCGTAAATCGGGACTAGTACACTTTTCATTCATTGGAGTAGTACAGTATAATGACAGAAGAGTAGAATATAGGAAAAAGAAGGGATACAGCATGCCTACAAAACATGAACAGATCATCCGGCACATTGAGGATCTCGATGTGGGCGCCAAAATATCCGTCCGGCAAATCGCAAAGGACTTAACGGTATCCGAAGGTACGGCCTACCGTGCCATTAAAGAAGCGGAAAATTTAGGGTTCGTCTCAACGATTGAACGCGTCGGAACGATCCGCATTAAAAAGAAACAAAAAGAAAATATTGAAAAGCTGACGTTTGCGGAAGTCGTCAATATCGTCGACGGACAAGTTCTCGGAGGACGTGACGGACTGCATAAGACGTTGACGAAATTCGTCATCGGCGCCATGAAGCTGGAGGCGATGATGCGTTACATCGATGTCGACAGTCTCGTCATTATCGGAAACCGGGAAAAAGCACATGAACTGGTCCTCGATGCAGGAGCAGCGGTCCTGATCACCGGCGGGTTTGATACGACGGAAGACGCAAAACGGTTGGCGGACGAAATGGAGCTGCCGATCATTTCAACGTCTTACGACACGTTCACTGTCGCGACGATGATCAACCGGGCGATTTACGACCGATTGATCAAAAAAGAAATCCTGCTTGTCTCCGATATCTTGATTCCTTTACACGATACGTTTTATTTACAAACGAACGATCCGATTTCCAGATGGCATGAACTCAATGAACAGACGAAACATAATCGTTATCCGGTCATTGATGAACAGATGAAGGTTGTCGGTGTCGTGACGGCGAAGGATATCATTGACCGTCCGCACGATTGGCCCGTCGAAAAAGTCATGACCCGTCATCCGATCACGGTCGGAATCCGGACGAGTGTGACGAATTCCGCGCATCAGATGGTGTGGGAAGGAATTGAGATGTTACCGGTCATCGATCAATACGGTCGGTTGCTCGGGATCATCAGCCGACAGGATGTACTGAAAGCCCTGCAACTTGCGAACCGCCAGCCGCAAGTCGGTGAAACGTTTGATGATTTGATCACCGGACAAATCAAGGCGGCGGAAGATGCGAGAGGACCTTACCTTTCACTGGAAGTCTCGCCGCAAATGACGAACTTCATGGGAACAGCTTCAAGTGGTGTGTTGACGACTCTGCTCGTCGAAGGGGCGACCCGGATGTTGCGTCATATGAAAAAGGGCGATCTCGTTATCGAAAACGTCAGTATCTATTTCATCAAACCCGTCCAAATCGAGAGTACGATTACGATCCGGGCAAATGTCTTTGATGTCGGGCGAAAGTTTGGAAAAGTGGATGTCGAAATGTATCAAGGCACACAAATCGTTGCGAAAGCTCTCGTGACCTCACAACTGATTGATCGATAACGTAACAGGACACAAAAAAAGACGGTATCTACCGTCTTTTTTAGGACTGTTCCGTCTGTTCCATTTCACGGACGACATACGGATAGATTTTTTTATAGCGGATGAAGCCGGCGATGAACGAAGCGACACCGATGACGATCAAAATCGAACAGACGACTTTTCCGATCGTCGTCGTCAATCCGTCACCGGAGACGAATTGGTTGACGGCAAACAAGATGACGAACAAGCTGAGCCAGATGCTCGCTTGCGTATTAAATAAAAATTTTCGGTTCGTGCTTTTCGTATGAAACGCACGTCGTTTGGCAAGCAGATATCCGCCGAGTGACAAAACGATTAACAGAATGAGAACAAACTGCATATGGATGACCTCCTTTTCTTTCTGTATCTATTTGTATCATATCAATATTTAGAGGAGCTGTGCACTGTGAAAGAACAAATCAGACAATTGATTGAACAAGCATCCACGATCATCATTCACCGCCATGAACGTCCGGATCCGGATGCGTTAGGCAGTCAGTTTGGATTGCAACGGGTTTTACAAAATCGATTTCCCGATAAAAAAATAAAGGCCGTGGGTGAAATGGCGGCTTCACTTTCCTTCATGGGAGAACTTGATTCGGTGGACGCAACAGAATATCAACAGGCGCTTGTCATTGTACTGGATACAGCCAATCAAGGTCGGATTGATGGAGCGGAAGCCTTGAACGGGCAACAGACGATTAAAATCGATCACCATCCGGATGAAGATCCTTACGCAGACGTTCAGATTGTCGATACAACCGTCAGTTCTACGTCGGAGCTGTTGGTCCATCTTTTAAATGAATGGGAGTACGATATCCCGGCCGCTGCAGCGATTCAATTTTATGCAGGAATCGTTGGAGATACAGGTCGTTTCCAATTCAGAGGGACGACAAGCCGGACGTTTTCCGTCGCGGCGCAACTGCTGGATACAGGGATTGATACGGATTGGCTCTATCGAAATATGTATCAGACGGAACTAGTCGCTTTACAGTTACAAGGTTACGTGTTGCAACACATCCAGTTGACGGAAGCAGGCGTCGGTTACGTCGTGTTGACGCAAGATACGTTGGCGACGTTCGATGCGACCGTTGAACAGGCCTCTCTTCTTGTCAACAGTTTTGCAGGCTTGAAAGGCTTAAAAGCATGGGCCTTGTTCCTCGAAACAGATAAGGAAGTGCGTGTCCGTCTGCGCTCGAAAGGGCCCGTCATCAATGAGGTGGCTAAAGAATTCAATGGGGGCGGACATCCGATGGCATCAGGTGCAACAATCAAGGATTTAACGGAAGTTGATAAGGTCGTATCCCGTTTAAATGAAGTGGCAGAAGCCTTTACTTTCGAATAAAAAAGGGCTGCTCGCCATCATCCTGTTTCGGATACATGGCGAACAGCCTTTTTTGCATCAATGAGTGGAAGCCTCTTCCTGGGGGATGAACCAAGTTCCCCGTTCTGTATGATCTTCAATGACATTCAATTCAAGTTCTTTGACGGACTTACGAATTTTTTCAGCGATTTCTTCAGTCTCGGTAAAAGCGGTGACCCCTAATTTCAGTTGTTCCACTTTTTCACGAGCGATTTGGCTACGGTTTAAAATCATGGCAAACTCTCCTTCCGTGCAAGTCATGATGTTCTCTTTTTATTGTAGCGAAAAATGATAGGGATGGCGAGACTGAGAAACACATAGATATGAAACTTCTGAAAACGTTTCATTTACAGGCGAAATATAATCAAGTGAGGATGGAGGAGACAGGATGGTCCAACTAAATGTCCGTACAGCATACAGTCCTTTGCAAAGTACGATTCGGATGGATCGTTATCTCGATGAAGTGAAGCGACGCGGCTTTTCGGCTGCAGCGATTTGTGAGACTTCTTTGACAGGCGTCCCGGCATTTATGGCAGGCTGTAAGCAACGGGAACTGATTCCGATCGTCGGATTCGAACAAGTCATAGAACCGGATGAACTTACGATTCTATGGTATGCGAAAACAAGCCTTGGATTAAAAGTACTTTACCGGCTGGCCAGTGAAATGCCGGTTGAAGATTACTCGGAGCTGATTGCCGTCCTCGAACCGAAACGTCAGGCACCGGAAGATGAAGCGCGCTTGCGGCGTCTCGTCGCCCAGTGGATGGGATCAGCACACAAAGCCACGATTTTACTTGGTGTCAAGGCAGTCCGTTCGACTGTTGAACGCGACAGCAGGGAACGATACCGTCAAGCGGCAAATGCCCTGGGAATTGAAACGATTCCGATTGATCCCGTCCGTTATCTCTTTCGCGAAGAGGCAGATGCGTTTCAAGCCCTGCGTGCCATTGACGAAGGTACGATGTTCGCTGAACAAAAGGTCAGCCGATCGGCTCATCTTAAACTGACGGAAGAATTACAGGATCAGTTTACGGACCGGGAATTGCGGTTGTTAACACGGTGGGCGGAGTCGCAGGAGACGCTGACGTTACCGTTTCAATCGCGTCCTCTTCCACAGGTGACGGATGATTCGAATCACGCCCTGAACCGGTTGGCGCACGATGGTTTACTTGCACATGGACATGTCGGGGAAGAAGCGACGAAACGGCTGCAGTATGAACTCGAAGTTATTGAAAAAACAGGATTTGCGGACTATTTTCTGATTGTTGAAGATTTGGTTCGCCACGCGAAAAGTGAAGGAATCCGTGTCGGCCCGGGACGTGGATCGGCTGCCGGATCACTCGTCAGTTATGCCCTCGGGATTACGACTGTCGATCCGCTGAAGTACGGTTTGTTATTTGAACGGTTCCTGAATCCGGAACGGATCACGATGCCTGATATCGATATTGACATTGAAGATGCGCGGCGGGAGGAAGTGCTTGAGTACCTGGTCGAGCGGTACGGCAAGCAACATGTCGGTCAAATCGGAACGTTATCGACTCTTGGAGCGAAAGCCGCCCTGCGTGATGTGGCACGGGCATTGGAATTTTCGAAAGATGAAACCGACGCGGCGGCAAAACAATTGGGAAAAGTGACGACGCTGCAAGGGCTCGAGCAACAAGCATCCATTTACCGTTGGTTCTCGGGCAGTGAAAAACGACGTCAATTGTTACAGTTAGCTCAAGCGATCGAAGGATTACCGAGACAACGTTCGATTCATGCTGCCGGCGTCATCATCGGTTCAGAGGAACTGATCGAGACGACACCGGTTGACTTACATGCAAGTGGACGGTTCGTCACACAATATTTAATGAAAGCAATCGAACAACAAGGTTTGCTGAAGATCGACTTGCTCGGATTACGTAATTTAACACGGTTACGGCAGATGGAGCAGTTGATTCAGCATGCGTACCCTGATTTCTCGGTCGAACGGATACCGGACGAGGACAAAGCGACGTTACGGTTGTTTGCCAAAGGAGAGACGGATCAAATCTTCCAATTTGAATCGGCAGGGATGAAACAGACGCTGCGCGAAGTCAAGCCGAACCGGTTTGAGGATTTAGTCGCGACGATGTCACTGTTCCGTCCGGGACCGATGAAGTTCATCGATCTCTATGCGAAACGAAAAGCCGGTCAACCTTATCAAATGGTTCATCCGATTTTAGAAGAAATTTTAACCGCGACCTACGGCGTCATTGTCTATCAGGAACAAATCATGGAGATTACACGCCGGGTTGCCGGATTTACGCTGGCTCAAGCCGATTTGCTGCGGCGGGCGATTTCGAAAAAAAGCAGTCAGTCTGTAGAAGCGGAAAAGAAACGTTTTATCGAAGGGGCATTGCAAAACGGTTTTGATTTAACGGTTGCCGAAACGTTGTACGATCAAATCGAACGGTTTGCCGGTTATGGATTTAACCGCAGTCATGCTGTTGCCTATACCAAAATCAGTTATGCACTCGGATATATGAAAGCTCATTATCCGCAAATCTTTTCATTGGTATCGATTGATCAACCGGAACGTCTCGTCCGCGTCATGCGGGAAAAACGGCTTCCGGTATTGCCGCCCGATATTTGGATGTCGGATTTCCGTTCGACATTAGAAGGCAAAGGAATCCGGCTCGGAATTCAGACGCTTCGGGGAATTACGGAAAAAGACTTTCATACGTTACGTGAAGCCGCGAAAACCTCGCAGACGATCACACAGTTATTGTCGGCAGTCGGGTGGGGGAAAAAGGAACGGGCGAAGATTGAGCTGTTGTTGTACAGCGGGGCATTCGATCGTTCGACTCATGGAGACCGGGGGCTTGCAGAGCAGGAGGTCCTCGACTACTTTACGATGGCTTCAAATACGCTGCTTCCGGACGAACTCGCAAGCCTTGGACGGAGAAAAACAACAACACAAACGAACCGGACAGCGACCGATTGGGCACGTCTTGAGCGCGAGTCACTTGGATTTTGGCTGACCTATTCTCCATTGATGACCGCGATGAAGCCGCCTGTTGAGACGACACATTTCCAAACCATCTCCCTTGAAGGGAATCAAACTAACTATCTGGTTTGTTATATCGAGCAAATCCGTGAATTCAAAACGAAGCGTGCCCAGACAATGGCAGTCATTCATGCCGTCGACGGGTATACGACGGAGGAAGTCGTTGTCTTTCCGCAACAGTATGCCGCGTTCAAACGTTCGTTGTATATCGGAAACGTGCTGTTAATTGAAGTGAAGGTGCAGGAACGTGAGGGAGATCGTCAATTCGTCCTCGAGCGCTTGCGTCCTTTGGGGCAGGACGTCCTATTCGTCAAACTGCCGTCTAAAAATGATCTCGCTGTTCTGGAACGGATGCTCGAATCGGCCCCGGGTGACATTCCGGTCGTCGTTCGTTATGCCGATACGAATGAAACCAAGCCGCTGCCGGGAATTTATGCCGTTCAACAGGAAGAGGAATTGATGGCGCAACTCCGGATTCGCTTCGGGGAAGCGAATATCATCCTGAAAAATGTGCCGCGTTCGAACTAGTAGTAGGTAATAAGATTTGTTATAATAAGGGGTAATTGGTCTGACCAATGACCGCCGGAATAAGGAAATGACGCATGCGTCAGGAAGGTGGTGCTGTACAAAATGGAGAAAAAGCGGAATGCTTTTGAAACGAATATTTCAGCAATCAAAACGATGATCGAAAAGGATGGCTTTGTGCCGGGAGATCGAATTCCATCAGAACGTGAATTGGCAGAACGACTGTCGATCAGCCGTCCTTCGGTGCGGGAAGCACTTCGGACGCTCGCTTATCTCGGAATCATCGAGACAAGGCACGGGGGAGGCAGTTTTCTTTTAAACCGGGATGACCATACCTACATTCAGATCATCGCACAATTTTTAGTGACCGGCGATTCAAAATTTGAAGATTTGGCAGGAACACTTCGTTTGCTTGAACAGGCAGCGTTTGTTCAACTCGCGGACGCGTCCATTCTAGAAGCGCACGTCGATTCCGATGCGGCATTTCGGGAAACGCTGATCGCTACAATCGACAATGATTTGTTTGAGCGGATCTGGCGGCAAGTGAATGCCTTCTATCAAAGTTTTGGTCAAGGGGAGCTCTATACGCGAGCGGAACGGGAAGCTTTTCTAAAACGCTCGTAGGAACCACAAGGGGGAACTAACGTGCAAGCATTTTTTCGAAAACCTAAAAAATTTGTCACTCTGACGTCAAAGGAACAGCGGGTCGATGTACCGGTTGGTTTAATGACAAAATGTCCGAAGTGCAAACTGATCCAATATACGAAACAACTCGAAGCGAACTTAAAAGTCTGTGTCTGTGGATACCATCATCCGTTAACAGCGACTGAACGATTTGAACAATTATTTGATGCGGGAACGATTACGTATTTTGATTTACCGGCAGTCAAGGCCGATCCACTCGATTTTCAGGATTACCCTGAAAAGCTGAAAGGTGATCAAGTGCGGACAGGACTTGAAGAAGCGATTGTCTGCGGTGTCGGTCAAGTCAATGGATATCCGCTCGTCGCCTGTGTCATGGACGCCCGTTTCCGGATGGGCTCAATGGGAGCAGCAGTCGGAGCAGCGATTTCGGAAGCAATCCGTTACGCGACAAAAGAAAGATTACCCGTAACGATTTTTTCAGCTTCAGGTGGAGCACGGATGCAGGAAGGAATGGTCAGCCTGATGCAGATGGCGAAATCGAGCTTATTCCTGAAACAGCATTCTGATGCCGGATTGCTGTACGTTTCATGTATGACGCATCCGACGACAGGTGGAGTATCGGCAAGTTTTGCCATGTTAGGCGATTTTAATATCGCAGAACCCGGCGCTTTGATCGGCTTTGCCGGCCGGCGGATCATTGAACAGACGATTCGTGAAAAATTACCGGAAGACTTCCAAACGTCAGAGTTCTTACTGCAGGCGGGACAACTCGACGATGTCGTATCGCGACACGACTTGAAAACCTACTACACACGAATTCTGATGATGCACTCGGAGGAAACCAATCATGCAACCATTTGATCAACCAGTAATCGCATTGCGCAAAAAAATATTAGAACTGCACGATATGGCAGAGACGCAAGGCCTTGATTTCAAAGAAGAACTGAATTTATTGGAAGAGCGGCTGCGTCGGTTAGAACTCGATATTTACGGGAATATGAAAGCGTGGAACCGTGTGCAACTGGCACGGCACCCGGAACGTCCGACGACACTCGATTATGTGCGCTTGATTTGTGACGACTTCATTGAATTGCATGGTGATCGGCATGGATATGACGATGCAGCCATCGTCGGAGGTATTGCAATGCTGAATGGACAAGCCGTAACGGTGATTGGTCATCAGCGGGGGAAAGATACGAAGGAAAATATCCGCCGTAACTTTGGTATGCCGCATCCTGAAGGGTACCGGAAAGCTTTACGGTTGATGCAACAAGCAGTGAAGTTCAATCGTCCCATCATTACATTCATTGATACAAAAGGCGCATATCCCGGCCGTGCAGCGGAAGAGCGCGGACAAAGTGAAGCCATTGCGAAAAACCTGTTTGAAATGGCCGGAATGCCGGTCCCGATTATTTCGATCGTCATCGGCGAAGGCGGATCGGGCGGAGCACTCGGAATCGGTGTCTGCGATCAGCTGTTGATGTTGGAGAACTCCACGTACTCCGTCATTTCACCTGAAGGTGCAGCTGCCCTTCTTTGGAAAGACGCCAGTCTCGCGGAGAAAGCGGCGGAATCGATGCAAATCACGGCGCCTGATTTACTGCGACTCGGGATTGCGGACGGCATCATCTCAGAAGTCATCGGTGGAGCGCATTTAGATGTTTCATTACAGGCGGACAAACTAAAATCTGTTCTAGAACAAAAGCTTGCCCAACTGACCCGTTTGACACCAGAACAGTTAATCGAGAAGCGTACAGAAAAATATCACCAAATTGGCACATAACCTGCATGTAATCGCTATCATGATTGGCAGTCCTTATTTCGTGAGAGGATGAACAAACTGCTGTAGAAAGTTTATGCAGTCTGCCCTGTTGTAAAACAACAAAACTACGTGCTATTTTAGACTAAGATTAATAGAGAGGTGATTAACGTGAGTTTGAAACGGATTGCTGTTTTAACAAGTGGTGGCGATGCACCCGGCATGAATGCCGCAGTGCGTGCTGTAACACGTAAGGCGATTTTTCATGGACTGGAAGTGTTTGGTGTCTACAACGGATACCAAGGTCTGATTAACGGAGATCTCGTCCAATTGAACCTTGGTTCAGTCGGTGACATCATCCAACGGGGTGGAACGTTCCTGCGTTCTGCACGTTGCCCGGAATTCCGGACTGAAGAAGGACGCGCGAAAGCTGTCGTCAATCTGAAGAAATTCGAAATCGATGCACTCGTCGTCGTTGGTGGTGACGGGTCTTATCGTGGTGCTCAAAAATTGACGGGACTCGGTTTCCCGACGATCGGTCTTCCGGGAACGATTGATAACGACATCCCGGGTACGGATTACACGATTGGTTTCGATACAGCCCTCAATACGGCACTCGAAGCCATCGATAAGATCCGTGACACGGCGTCGTCACATGAGCGGACATATGTCATCGAAGTCATGGGACGCGACGCAGGGGATATCGCACTATATGCTGGATTAGCCGGCGGAGCGGAATCAATCCTGGTTCCGGAACGTCCGGAAGATTTAAAAGAAGTCTTGAACCGGATTCAAAGCGGTGTCAATCGTGGTAAGAAACACTCGATCGTTATCGTAGCGGAAGGTGCCGGACGTGCGCAGGATGTTGGAGACGAGATTGCCAAGGAAACAGGACTTGATACACGTGTCACGGTATTAGGTCATGTTCAACGCGGCGGTGCGCCGACAGCTGCTGACCGTGTACTGGCAAGCCGGATGGGTGCCTATGCGATTGACATCCTGCTTGAAGGTAAGCAAGGACGTGTCGTAGGTGTACGCGGCGGTAAGATGGTCGATCTTGATATCGACGAAGCATTGGATGAAAACAAACACGAACTGGATCTCGAAATCTTAGAGTTGTCAAAACAACTATCCATCTAAGGTAGACTGACATTCGTCGTATTGGTATAGGTTTATTGGCATTGTGATCGAACAGCCAAACATTCTAGGAGGTTTATGGAATATGCGCAGAACTAAAATTGTATGTACGATTGGACCGGCGTCAGAAAAACGTCTTCCAGAAATGATTGAAGCGGGTATGAACGTTGCTCGTCTTAACTTCTCACACGGTGACTATGAAGAACATGGTGCCCGCATCACGGATATCCGTCGTGCAGCAGAAGAAGCAAACAAATTAGTTACGATTCTTTTAGATACAAAAGGTCCGGAAATCCGCACGCATACGTTTGAAGAAGGTAAAGCCCTCCTCGCACGCGGCAAACAAGTCATCGTCGTCAGCGGTGACGCAAACGAAATCGTAGGTACAGCTGACAAGTTCTCTGTCACATACGACGGTTTATACGATGATGTCGAAGTCGGTTCAATGATTATGCTTGATGACGGGTTAATCGGACTCCGTGTCGCAGAAAAACTCGACAACCGTGAACTTCTTTGCGACATCGAAAACGAAGGAATCATTAAAACGAAAAAAGGGGTTAACTTACCAAATGTAAAAGTTAACTTGCCTGCTTTGACAGACAAAGACATCGCAGACATCGAGTTCGGAATTAAGAGCGACATCGATTTGATCGCTGCTTCATTCGTACGTCGTGCGTCTGACGTTGTTGCGATTCGTCAATTGCTCGAAAAACACAATGCCAGCCACATCAAAATCTTCCCGAAAATCGAAAACCAGGAAGGTGTCGACAACATCGAAGAAATCATCGCGATTTCTGACGGTTTGATGGTCGCACGTGGTGATCTCGGGATCGAAATTCCGACTGAAGAAGTCACGCCGACACAAAAAGATCTCATCAAAATCTGTAATGATTACGGTAAACCGGTCATCACAGCAACGCAGATGCTTGACTCGATGCAACGTTTCCCGCGTCCGACACGTGCGGAAGCATCAGACGTCGCCAACGCAATTCTTGATGGAACAGATGCCATCATGCTTTCAGGTGAAACAGCAGCCGGGGACTACCCGATTGAATCTGTTCAAATGATGCACACGATTGCGAAGCGTACGGAGAAAATGCTCGACTACAAAATGCTCTTGAAAGATCGTCAAACACGCAGTGAGCACACTGTGACGGATGCGATCGCTCAAGCGGTTACGCATACAGCCATCAACCTGGACGCAAAAGCAATCTTGACACCGACACAGTCTGGTTACACAGCTGCCCGGATTTCAAAATACCGTCCAGAGCCAAATATCGTTGCCGTCACACCGAGCGCGCGTGTTGCACGTCAACTCAACATCGTTTGGGGTGTTTACCCGATCGTTGTCGATCACCTCTCAGACAACACGGATGACATGTTGACACTTGCTGCTGATACAGCAAAAGAAGCAGGATTCGTCACAGACGGTGACCTCGTCGTCATCTCTGCAGGTATCCCGGCTCTTACAGCAGGTACAACAAACATGTTGAAAATTCACATCGTCGGTAAAGAAATCACAAACGGTCGCGGAATCGGTGAACGTGGTGTCGTTGGCGAAGTCGTCATCGCGCATACAGCTGAAGAAGCAAACGCAAAAGCAAAACCAGGCATGATTCTTGTCACGAACTCAACGGATCGCGACATGATGCCTGCAATCGAGATGGCTGCAGCAATGGTCACAGTAGACGGCGGATTGACTAGCCATGCTGGAATCGTTGGTCCTTCACTCGGTAAACCGGTTATCGTCGGTGTTGAAAACGCCATGACAATCTTCACGGATGGTCAACGTATTTCAATCGATCCGTTAACAGGTAAATTGTACAACGCATAATCACTGAAACGGATGTGGCGAAAGCCATATCCGTTTTTTCAAATCGGGGGTTTTAACATGGAAGCCTATCTGTTTTTGATCGGTCTCGTGTTGATCGGTGTCATCGCTCAAAACAAATCATTGATCATTGCAGCTGCTTTTTTGCTGATCATTAAGGCGATTGGTCTCGACGGACGTCTGTTTCCGTCTTTACAGGCGAAAGGCATCACCTGGGGAGTCACGTTAATCACAGCGGCCATCCTGGTACCGATTGCTACGGGAGACATCGGATTCAGGGAACTGCTCAACAGCGTACGGGGACATATCGGTATCATTTCGTTTTTAGCGGGAATTTTTGTCGCAATCATTGCGGCCCACGGTGTGGGTCTGATGAAGGAAGATCCCCTCGTCACGACAGCGTTGCTTGCCGGAACGATTCTTGCAGTCGGATTGTTTCGGGGTGTGCCGGTCGGTCCTTTAATCGGCGCTGGAATCGCCGCTCTTGTCATCGGGATGTGGGACATCATCGTCAAAGCAATCAGCGGCTAAGGGATGTTGTAATAGGGAACAGAATTAATTTTTTGATAATAGTATGCAAGTTCGTTCACTTTTTGGTTAATTTTGTTTATACTAAGAACAGAAACAAGATGGTCTATTCAGGAGCAAACGGTTCGATGTGGGGAACGACTCTTGCTTAGACGTCTTTTTTTCAATACGGAAATGAAAGCGTTTTAAATTTCTGGGGGAAAAAAAGGGGGATTTTTGTATGACACAAACAAAAGGTTTAGAAGGAATCGTCGCAACATCATCGAAGATCAGTTCGATCATCGATGGTCAGTTGACGTATGGTGGGTATACAATTGATGATTTGGCGGAGCACGCCTCATTTGAAGAAGTGGTCTTTTTACTTTGGAATGACCGCTTACCAAAAGAAGACGAACTGAAGCAATTGTCAGAAGCTTTGATTTCTGAAGCGACGGTTGCACCGGCAGTCCTTGAGACATTAAAAGTGGCGCCAAAAACCGCTAACGCGATGTCAGCCATCCGAACGGCTTTGTCACAACTTGCATTATATGATGAATCGGCGGAAGATATGTCGACAGAGGCGAATTACGCTAAAGCCATCAAACTCCAAGCGCAGATTGCGACACTCGTGACTGCATATGCACGAATCAAAAAAGGTCAAGAGCCGGTTGCACCGAAAGCTGGACTTTCATATGCAGCGAATTTCCTCTACATGCTGACAGGCGAAGAGCCGACAGAAGTAGCAGAAAAAGCCTTTAACCAGGCGCTTGTCCTGCATGCGGATCATGAGCTGAACGCTTCAACATTTACGGCGCGTGTCTGTGTCGCGACGTTGTCTGACATCTATTCAGGTGTCACGGCTGCCATGGGTGCTTTGAAAGGTCCGCTTCACGGTGGAGCGAACGAAGCTGTCATGAAGATGTTGGTTGAAATTGATTCAGTTGAAAAGGTTGACGAGTATGTTCATAATAAGTTTAAGAACAAGGAAAAAATCATGGGCTTCGGTCACCGTGTCTATAAGGACGGCGACCCGCGTGCGAAGCATCTCCAAGAGATGAGCCGTCAATTGACAGCACAAATCGGAGAACCGAAATGGTATGAGATGTCAGTGAAGATTGACGAAATCGTCCAATCGGAAAAAGGATTGAAACCAAATGTTGATTTCTATTCGGCTTCGACGTACCATGCACTTGGACTTGATACGGAATTGTTTACACCAATCTTTGCCGTTAGTCGTATGTCAGGTTGGTTAGCGCACATTTTAGAGCAGTATAGCGACAACCGCCTCATTCGTCCACGCGCCGATTATATTGGTGAAACACACCGGACATACGTGTCCATGAACGAACGTTAAAAAGGCGGAGAGGAGAAATCCTCTCCTGCTTTTTGATGACATCAATCATATTCAAGGGGGATTTTACAAATGGCTACAATTCAAGGCGAAAACATCACAGTAACAGACGGAACACTTAATGTACCGAATTCACCAATCATTCCATTCATCATCGGTGATGGCACTGGACCTGATATCTGGAATGCTGCAGTTCGTGTCTTCGACGCTGCTGTCGAAAAAGCATATAACGGCGAGAAGAAAATTGAGTGGAAAGAAGTCTACGCCGGAGAAAAAGCCTTCAACAAAACAGGCAACTGGCTTCCTGAAGAAACACTTGATCTGATTCGTGAACATATCATCGCAATCAAAGGACCACTCACGACACCAGTCGGCGGCGGAATCCGGTCGTTAAACGTTGCGCTTCGTCAAGAACTTGATTTATATACATGTCTTCGTCCGGTCCGTTACTTCACAGGCGTTCCTTCACCGGTTAAACGTCCAGAAGATACAGATATGGTCATCTTCCGCGAAAACACAGAAGATATCTATGCTGGAATCGAGTACGCATCAGGCAGCGAAGAAGCACAAAAATTACTTAACTTCCTGCAAACAGAGATGGGTGTCAACAAGATCCGTTTCCCTGAAACATCTGGTCTCGGAATCAAGCCGATTTCAAAAGAAGGAACAGAACGTCTTGTCCGTGCAGCAATCGAATATGCACTTGAAAACAAACGCGCTTCATTGACGCTCGTCCACAAAGGAAACATCATGAAGTTCACGGAAGGCGCATTCAAAAACTGGGGTTATGAACTCGCAGAACGTGAATATGCAGAACACGTCTTCACATGGAACCAATATGACCGTATCAAAGATGAAGAAGGTGCTGATGCAGCGAACAAAGCACAGTCTGAAGCAGAAGCAGCCGGCAAATTGATCGTTAAAGACTCGATTGCTGATATCTTCTTACAACAAATCTTGACGCGTCCAAAAGAATTCGATGTCGTTGCAACAATGAACTTAAACGGAGACTACATTTCAGATGCGCTTGCAGCACAAGTCGGCGGAATCGGGATTGCACCGGGTGCCAACATCAACTACATGACGGGCCACGCAATCTTTGAAGCGACTCACGGTACAGCACCGAAGTATGCAGGACTTGATAAAGTAAACCCATCTTCTGTCATTCTTTCAGGAGAAATGATGTTCCGTCACCTCGGATGGAATGAAGTCGCAGACTTAATCATTCAGTCAATGGAAAAATCAATTGAAGGCAAAGTCGTCACATATGATTTCGCACGTCTCATGGATGGCGCAACAGAAGTGAAATGTTCTGAATTCGCAGATGAACTCATCAAGAATATGTAATCTTGCATAGGGGGACGGGACAATGAATCGACGGAAAAAGATTTCGGTGATTGGTAGCGGATTTACTGGAGCGACGACGGCACTGTATCTCGCTCAAAAAGAGTTAGGGGATATCGTGCTCGTCGATATGCCGCAACAGGAAAACGCAACCAAAGGAAAAGCACTTGATATGCAGGAAACAGCACCGATTCAAGGTTTTGACGCCTGGATCAACGGGACATCTGATTATCAAGACATTCAAGGTTCTGACATCGTCGTCATTACGGCGGGGATTGCCAGAAAACCGGGGATGAGTCGTGAAGATCTTGTCAGCACGAATGCAAACGTCATGAAAGCCGTCACGAAAGAAATCGTGACCCATGCACCGGAATCGATCATCATCGTGTTGACGAACCCTGTCGATGCGATGACGTATACCGTCTTTCAAGCATCCGGTTTTCCGAAAGAACGCGTCATCGGTCAGTCCGGTGTGCTCGATACAGCACGTTTCCGGACGTTCGTCGCAATGGAACTGAATGTCTCCGTTAAGGATATCTCCGGATTCGTGCTCGGTGGGCATGGCGACGATATGGTACCGTTGTTACGTTATTCCTACGCGGGCGGAATTCCGCTGGAGAAACTGCTGACACCGGAACGATTAGCTGCCATCGTCGAACGGACACGCAAAGGCGGCGGTGAAATCGTTCAGTTACTCGGGAATGGTTCGGCCTATTACGCACCGGCAGCGGCCATCGTCGAGATGGTGGAAGCGATTCTAAAAGATCAGCGGCGCATTTTGCCGGCGATTGCCTATCTCGAAGGAGAATACGGGTATGAGGACTTGTATCTCGGTGTTCCGACCATTCTTGGTGGGAACGGCGTAGAACAGGTACTTGAGTTGGACTTGACGTCAGAAGAAAAGCAAGGGCTGGATCGATCTGTTTCAACGGTCCGTTCTGTGTTGGAAATGCTCTGACTTCAATTTTAGTAAACAAGGCATCCAATCAATAGATTGGGTGTCTTTTTGTATTGGATTAAAAAATCTTCTTTTTGTAAGAAACATGTAACATAAATGCCTGGTTTTTAGGGTAAACCTTTACAGTAGACCTTTTTTTAAAAACTTTAAAGGGGGAAATTTCATGCGCGCCGTTACGTATCAAGGTACAAAAAATGTCGAAGTGAAAGATGTCCAGGATCCGTCGATTGAGAAGAACGATGATATCATCGTCAAGATTACGTCTACTGCCATCTGTGGGTCAGATTTGCATATCTATCAAGGAAACATGCCGGCGAAAAAAGATTATGTCATTGGACATGAACCGATGGGGATTGTTGAAGAAGTTGGTCCGGATGTGACGAAGGTCAAGCGGGGAGACCGAGTTGTCCTGCCGTTCAACGTCGCGTGTGGACATTGTTTCTTTTGTGAACACGATATGGAGAGTCAGTGCGATAACTCTAATGGAAACCCTCATGTTGATACAGGCGGGTATTTCGGATTTACGGAAGAATTCGGCGGGCATCCGGGCGGTCAGGCAGAGTACTTAAAAGTCCCGTTTGGAAACTTCATGCCGCTCGTTGTTCCTGAATCATGTGAACTGGAAGACGAAGCGTTGTTGTTTTTATCAGACGTCATTCCGACAGCATACTGGAGCGTCATCAATTCGGGAGTCAAAAAAGGGGATACGGTCGTCATTCTCGGATCGGGGCCGGTCGGATTGATGACACAGAAATTTGCCTGGATGCAAGGAGCAAAACGGGTCATTGCCGTGGATCAGCAGGTATACCGGTTAAATCATGCCAAGATGACGAACCGCGTCGAAACAGTCAATTTGCAGGATCACAAAGAGACCGGTCAATATCTGAAGGAACTGACTCAGGGCGGCGCAGATGTCGTCATTGATTGTGTCGGACTGGACGGTAAGATGTCGGCTGTTGAAAAAGTGGAACAAAAAGTCGGTTTGCAAGGCGGAACGTTGAGTGCCATCAATATCGCGAAAGATGCTGTTCGGAAATTTGGAACCGTCCAATTGACGGGTGTCTATGCCAAAAAATACAATCAGTTCCCGCTCGGAGATTTCTTTACGCGGAACATCACGCTCAAGATGGGACAGGCTCCGGTCGTTCATCTGATGCCCGAATTGTTCCAAAAAATCATCAATCAGGAGTTTGATCCAACCGATATCATTACGCACAAAATCGATTTGGAACAGGCAGCCCATGCCTATCAAACGTTTAACGATCATGAGGACGGGTGCATTAAAGTCATTTTAAAACCATAACGCAATCAGCAAAAAGACCGCTTCGATATCCGAAGCGGTCTTTTATGTGAAAAAATTATATCCGATGTACCGGGTGGGCGTTACGATCAGAAGAACAAGACGGGCCATAGGAAACCTACGGCAAGACCAAGCAGAAGACCCACGAAGACCTGGAACTCGGTGTGTCCGACCAGTTCATTGAGCAAAGGTGTCTTGTGCCGGATTCCTTTGAAATAATCATTTAACAGCTTGGCCTGTAACCCGACGGCTTGGCGAACGCCGGTCGCATCATACATGATGATGACAGCGAAAATGGCGGCAAGTGCAAACAGGGAAGAACTAAAGCCTTCTTGAAAACCAATCACGACAGCCAGTGCGACGACAGTCGAACTATGTGAACTCGGCATGCCCCCTGAAGCAAACATGATTTCAAGGTCAAATTTTTTTGTTTTGATTAAACCGGTGACGAGTTTAGCGGCTTGTGCGATAAACCAGGCCGTAATTGCTGCAAACAGCGGGTGATTCCATTCCATATTCATTCCTCCACATGATCACGATATGTAACTGTTTCCCCAATTCCGCCATTTCAACACGGGAAACTACTGGAAGAAAGTGTCCGACCTTAAAGATTATGTAAAGAAAGACCAGAAAGATTTGTGGTTTAGTAGCGAAAGTCGTTAAGATGAAGACAGAAGAAGCGGATTCCACGGAATTCCTCATTCAAAGATGAAATGTGCTGAGGAGGCTAACTGTCTTGAAAGATAAAATAATCGTTGTTGATGATGAACTCTCGATTGCCACACTTTTGAAATTTAATTTAGAGCAAGCCGGATTTGTTGTTGAAACGGCCCATGATGGCATGACAGGGTTGAAGTTAGCGGAGAAACAGGATGCGGCGTTAATTGTCCTGGATCTCATGTTACCGGAACTGGATGGACTGGAAGTCTGCAAGCGACTACGCCAACAAAAAATCAATACCCCGATCTTAATGCTGACGGCAAAAGATGATGAGTTCGATAAAGTGCTCGGACTGGAACTCGGAGCAGATGATTATTTGACGAAGCCGTTCAGTCCGCGTGAAGTCGTCGCCCGTGTCAAAGCGATCCTGCGCCGGATGAACCAGCAAACTGTCGCGGAGGAAGTGACGGATGGAACGATTCTGATTGGAGACGTCAAAATCGTACCGGACAACTACGAAGCGTTCAAGGCGGAAGAGCGACTTGAATTAACACCAAAGGAATTTGAGCTGTTAGTGTATCTCGCAAAAAACAAGGGACGTGTCTTGACACGGGACCAATTATTGTCCGCCATCTGGAATTATGACTTCGTTGGGGATACACGAATCGTCGACGTCCATATCAGTCATGTCCGGGAAAAGATTGAACCGAATACGAAAAAGCCGATCTACATTAAAACGATTCGCGGATTAGGTTACAAGATGGAGGAGCCGAAAGCGGAATGAGTAAATACCGCAAACGATTCATTCTGAAAATGTTGTCTTTCATCAGCCTGGTCTTAATCGCACTGGGCTTTTTGCTTGGACAATCATTTAAAGATTTTTATATCAATAATGAAAAAGAAAAATTAGTGGATGAGACTTCACTGGTGGAATCCATTTTACGGGAGCGGACAGTGCCGGATATGGCAGCTTACGTTGATAAGATGTATGCTGAATCGAATTTCGACATGATTTTATTTAACGGTCGCGGGGAAATCATTGCCGGAACCCCGATCGATGTCACGAAGTTGAACGTTCGGGCTATCAATTTTTCTGCCATTCCGAATGATGGGACCTTCGAATCGAAAGTCGATGAGACGAGTCTGCAATATACGAAACCCGTCCTGACTGCTGACGGGGGGGAAGTCTATATCAGTTTCATCCGCTATACAAAAGATTTAAATATGATTTATTCACGGATTTGGACCGTCATCATTTTATCGCTGTTGACATCGTTTTGTATCATTTTCTTTGCTGTCTACAGTTCGACAAAGCGTTTCCTGCGTCCGATTGCGGAAGCAACAGAAGTCTTACACGAATTGTCACATGGGAACTACAAATCCCGGGTTTATGAATTGACGGCACCGGATGAATCAAGAGATCTCGGGAAATCCATTAATCTGTTAGCCCGGAATTTAGAGAATGCGTCTTCCGGCGAAGCGATGCAGCGGGCGCGACTCGAGTCACTGATTGAATACATGGGAGCCGGCTTGATGCTGATCGATGAGAAAGGGTATGTTCTTCTGGTTAATCGGACATACCGGGAAATGTTTAATATCTACGGTCAGTCGAATGGACAATTGTACTACCGGGTTTTACCGAATGAAAAGATGAGTCAGGTCATCGAAGATGTCTATCTGACGGAAAAACCGAACCGGAAACAATCGAGTGTCAGGTTTGGATTGAACAGTCGGACTTTCATGGTCAGTGCGGCACCGATTTTTGGGAAAAACGGACGCGTTCAGGGGACGACAGTCGTATTTAACGATATTACGGAAATCAAAAAGCTTGAACAGATGCGGAAGGACTTCGTCGCCAATGTCAGCCATGAGCTGAAGACACCGCTGACGTCAATCAAAGGATTTGCCGAAACGCTGCTCGATGGTGCCCAGGACGTCCCGGAAATCAGGGAGCAGTTCCTGAACATCATTCATGATGAATCCGAGCGGATGCAGACGCTGGTCGAAGATTTACTCGAATTATCCCGTCTTGAACAGGATAATTACCAACTGGAAACGACAATTGTCGATGTCACGAGTTTACTCCACGAAACAGCCACGCTGCTCCAGCGAAAAGCAACTGAAAAACAGATGACGATTCACCTTGAAACGGAAGAGGAAGTCTTCATCCGGGCAGATTTAAATCGTCTGAAGCAAGTCGTCGTCAATCTGGTGGCGAACGCGTTGAATTATACTCCGAACGGCGGAAATGTCTGGATTAGTCTTGAGGACGGAGAAGAGGCTGTCATGCTGCGGATTAAAGATGACGGAATCGGAATCCATCCGAAAGAGATGCAACGGATTTTTGAACGTTTTTACCGGGTCGACAAAGCCCGGAGCCGGAACTCGGGCGGGACAGGTCTTGGTCTCGCAATCGTCAAACATATCATCGATCTGCATCACGGAACGATTGACGTGGAATCCGAAGAAAATCAAGGAACGACTTTTACGATACGTTTACCGAAAAAGGGATAAGACTTCATATTTCCTTTACAGAAGAATCGTATGCTTAAAGTACCTTCTTCATCATCTGTGCCTCGACTGGTTCAGCTCCCATGTCGGGATACACAGGGACGACTGGCTTTTTAGCCGGTCGTCTTTTTTGTCTGCTTTTTTAGCGAACAAATGTGTGTAGAGTGATACAATAAGAACAGAAAATCTTCCAAAGGGGCGTAGATGATGGAAAACAAACTTTTATTGATTGATGGAAACTCACTGACGTATCGTGCTTTTTTTGCGTTACCACCAATGACGGATGCGCAGGGACGCAATACGAACGCAGCTTACGGTTTCACGATGATGCTGTTGAAATTACTTGAAGAGGAACAGCCGACACACATGCTCGTCGCATTTGATGCCTCGAGCGAAACGTTCCGGCATGACGTGTATCAGGAATATAAAGGCAGTCGGGAAAAGACGCCTTCTGAGCTTCGGGAACAGTTTCCGATTGTGCGGGACATCTGTGAAGCGTTAGGCATTCAAATGATGGAACTGCACCGTTATGAAGCGGATGATCTGATCGGTACATTGGCACAAACGATGCCGGCTGATCGAATCCGGATCGTGACGGGAGATAAGGATTTACTTCAACTCGTGACGAATCAGGTCGAAGTGTTGATTACAAAACGCGGCATCACCGATGTTCTCTGTATGACAGAAGAACTGTTTGCCGAGACGTACGGCGGATTAAAACCGATTCAAATGATCGACCTCAAAGGATTGATGGGGGATAAATCCGATAACATTCCAGGCGTTCCGGGAATCGGTGAAAAAACAGCCATCAAATTGATTTCTGCTTACGGGTCTGTCGAAGGTTTGTATGAGCATGTCGAAGACTTAAAAGGGAAACAAAAAGAAAAAGTGATCGCGAATGAAGAATTGGCACGGTTATCAAAGGAACTGGCGACCATCAAACTCGATGTCCCGCTTGATGTCACGCTCGACGACTTACAGATCAGCGACGTCGATACACAAGTTCCGTATTCGTTATTCCAGTCGCTTGGTTTTAAATCTTTGACGAACCGGTTTGCGCCGGTCGTCGAAGAAGCGGATAAAGAACAGTTGAATGTCCAAACGATTACTTCGCTTCCGGAGGATGTGACCGATGCCGTTCTCGTCGTGGAACAACTTCGTGAAGATTACATGGAAGAAGACATCATCGGATTCGGTATCGCGACACCGGATCAAATTTACGTCGCTTCAGCTGAACTCGTCGATGATCCGGCATTTCGTGACTGGATCGAATCGGATCATCAAAAAATCTGTCTGGATGCGAAACAAGCCGCGTTTGCCTTACGGAAACACGGTTTGAAATTAACGGCATTCGATGATTTACTGCTCGCCGGTTATTTATTGAATCTGAGCGGCGGGACGACGCTCGCATCGATTGCCGGCCATTATATGCTAATGGCACCAAACGAAGAAGCCGTCTTAGGGAAGGGGGCGAAACGTCTTGCTCCGGCAGACGACGTGCTGCATCCATATCTGGCGGAAAAAGCCCGGATGATTGAGCTGTTGTTCCCGAAAGTCAAAGAAGAACTGAAGGCCAACCAACAGTTTGAACTATATGAAACGCTGGAACGGCCGTTGTCGGGTGTTCTCGCTGAAATGGAATGGACCGGCATCCGCGTCGATGTCGGAACGCTCCAGGAGATGCAACATGATTTAGCCGGACGTCTGCACGATTTGGAACAATTGATTTACGGGGAAGTCGGCGAGGAATTCAATATCAACTCACCGAAACAGCTGGGGGTCATTCTGTTCGAGAAAATGGAACTGCCTGCCTTTAAGAAAACGAAGACCGGTTATTCGACCGCTGCCGACGTATTGGAAAAACTCCGTCCGCTGCATCCGGTCATCGACCATATCATGTTGTACCGGGAGCTTCAAAAACTGCAATCCACGTATGTTGAAGGCTTGCAGAAGGTCATTAAAGAAGACGGAAAAATCCATACCCGATTTGCGCAGACCATTGCCCAGACAGGCCGGCTCAGTTCCGTTAACCCGAACTTGCAAAACATTCCGGTCCGGATCGAGGAAGGACGAAAAATCCGGAAAGCATTTGTTCCGAGCGAACCGGGCTGGTCGTTATACGCTGCCGATTATTCACAAATCGAATTGCGGGTCATGGCCCATATGTCGGAAGATAAGACGCTTGTCCAGGCGTTCTTGGATGATGCCGATATCCACACGCAGACAGCCAGCAGCGTGTTTGGTGTCGCACCAAATGATGTGACCGGCAATATGCGCCGTCAGGCCAAAGCGGTCAACTTCGGAATCATTTACGGCATCAGTGATTACGGTTTGTCACAGAACTTAAATATCTCCCGCAAAGAGGCACAGGACTTCATTGACCGTTACTTTGAATTGTTCCCGCAAATCAAGTTGTTCATGGACGCTGCCATCGAGAAGGCGCGGATGAACGGTTTTGTCGAGACGTTGATGAACCGTCGCCGGAACATCCCGGACATCAATTCGAAAAACTTTAACTTGCGTGGTTTTGCAGAACGGACGGCCATCAATACACCGATCCAAGGCTCGGCAGCTGACATCATCAAAAAAGCCATGCTTGATGTCCATGCGGCGCTTGAACAATCACCGTTGCGCGCCCGCCTGTTGCTCCAAGTACACGATGAACTGATTTTCGAAGCGCCGGATGAAGAACTGGATGCCCTCAAGACGCTGGTCAAACAAGCGATGGAACAGACGGTTCAATTATCCGTTCCGCTTCGTGTCGACGGCGATGCCGGTCATTCATGGTATGAAACCAAATAACAAGTTGTCAGAGGAGGAAAACAGTTGCCTGAATTACCTGAAGTCGAGACCGTCAGACGAAGCTTGGAACGGACGGTCTCTGGAAAAACGATTTCTTCCGTTAAAGTATTTCATCCGAAGATGATTCGGGGAATGGAAGTCGCACCATTTGTTGACGCCTTGAAACAGGAGCGGATTGAACGAGTGGAGCGTCGGGGGAAATTTTTATTGTTCACATTTGATCGATTTTATCTCGTCAGTCATTTGCGGATGGAAGGGAAGTATTTCCCTTATCCGCAGGCAATCGAGAAAGATAAACACACCCATGTCATCTTCCGATTTACAGATGGCTCGGAACTGCATTACAACGATGTCCGGAAATTCGGGACGATGGAGTTGCGTGAAAAAGAGACGGCGATGTCGGTTCCGCCACTGGCCCAGCTTGAACGTGAGCCGTTTGATCCGACGTTTACGGCTGAAGTCTTGGCAGAGAACCTGATCCGGAAAAAGCGCAGTCCAATCAAAACGGCTCTGCTTGATCAATCGATTTTTTTAGGGTTGGGGAATATTTATGTCGATGAGACATTGTTTGCCGCCCGGGTCCATCCGTTAACGAAAGCCGGGGCACTGACGCTTGATGATATCTCCCGGATTCATGCGGCAGGTGTGGATGTACTCGCCAAAGCCGTTGAAAGCGGCGGAAGTACGATTCGCAGTTATGTGTCTCCGACCGGAAAAGGGGAGTTCCAATTACAGCTTGCTGTATACGGTCAAACCGGTGCACCTTGCCCGAGATGCGGGACGGCAATCGAAAAAATTAAAGTCGGCGGACGAGGAACGCACTTTTGCCCGACCTGTCAACAGGTGGCTTTATGAGAATCGGACTGACCGGAGGGATTGCAACCGGAAAAAGTACGGTATCCGCCTATTTACACCAACAAGGGATTGACGTCATCGATGCGGATTTGGTCGCCCGGCAGGTCATCGAACCGGGTGGATTGGCATACGAGGAAGTCAAAGCGGCTTTTCCGACTGCTTTTTCCGACGGTGAGCTCGTCCGGTCAAAGCTTGGCGATATCATTTTTTACGATAATGAAAAGCGGACTATCCTGAATGAATTGATGCATCCGAAAATTCGGCAACAGATGTTAGAAATGGCAAATCGACAGGAACAGGCCGGACAATCGATCATCGTTTTTGATATCCCTTTATTGCTAGAAGGGGACTGGAAACAACTTGTCGATCAAGTCGTAGTCGTCTATTGTCCTGCCGAATTGCAAAAGCAGCGTCTGATGGAACGAAATCATCTCACCGCGGAAGAGGCGCAGGCTCGGATGGATTCGCAGCTCGATATCGAACAGAAAAAGCAATTGGCCGATTACGTTCTGACCAATGAAAGTACACGGGAAGCATTATACCGGCAAATTGATAGCTGGTTAAAAACGCTTCGTTCTGTCTAACACCGTTTTCTTGTGACCGTTTTCTGTCGGCAAAAGTGTTTTCGGACTCAAAGTGGGAGAAAGTTACCAACTTCTCTCACTTTTTTTAGATTACGTAATGAAATCGCTTACATTTCATGATATAGTTCTATCTGTAAACGGAGCATTATCCGTCACATTGAAGGGGGATCCGCAAATGGGAGTCAAGGTGGCAGTTAACGGGTTTGGTCGAATTGGTCGAATGGTATTTCGGCGTCTGATCGCTGAAGGGAAAAGTGAGGTCGTCGCGATTAATGCAAGTTATCCGGTGGAAACATTGGCACACCTCATCAAATATGACACGGTTCACGGGAAATTTGCATATCCAGTCGACATCATTGACGGGGCATTGATGGTGAATGGACGACAAATTCAAATCGTCAGCGAACGTGATCCGGAACAGTTGCCGTGGGGACAACTGGGGATTGATATCGTCGTCGAAGCAACGGGGAAATTTAATTCGAAAACGGGTGCTGAAAAACACTTGACGGCCGGTGCAAAAAAAGTCGTCATTACAGCTCCGGCAAAAGGGGATTTACGTACAATCGTCATGGGGGTCAATGACGAGATGTATGACCATGAGACGGATGCGATTGTCTCGAACGCTTCATGTACGACGAACTGTCTCGCACCTGTCGTCCAGGTCATCGACCGGGCATTCGGAATTGAGTCAGGTCTTGTGACGACGATTCATGCTTTTACGAATGACCAGAACAATATCGATAATCCGCATAAGGATTTACGACGGGCGCGGGCATGCGGATCGTCCATCATTCCGACTTCGACCGGAGCAGCCAAAGCGATTTCACTCGTCTTGCCGCATCTCGAAGGAAAACTCAATGGACTGGCACTTCGTGTTCCGACACCAAACGTCTCACTGGTCGATCTCGTCGTCGAGGTCAGTCGTGATACGACGGTTGCTGAAGTTAATGAAGCGTTCGTTAAGGCAGCGGACGGAGCGCTTGACGGTATCCTCGGCTTAACGATGGAACCGCTCGTCTCGATTGATTTTAACGGGGAAGAGAAGTCGACTGTTGTCGATGGCCTATCGACGATGGTCATGGGAGGACGGCAAGTCAAAGTCCTCGCCTGGTACGATAACGAGTGGGGCTACTCCTGCCGTGTCGTCGATCTTGTTCATCTCGTCGGAGCACACATTGAAGCGACTGGAAACGAAGCGAAACAACTGGAGTTAAAATAAAATAATGTTAAAGAAACGCTCTACATCAACGTGTAGAGCGTTTTCTTCGAGAAAATATAATAAAATTCGAAATTTATCCTTGTGTATCTTTTTGATACTCGCTATAATTCAAATCGTGAACTTCAATCGGTCTGGCAATCGCAGCTTAAAGGGTTAGGACCTCTCTGGACTAACTTTCCCCCGTGGGTGCGAACGACTCAGGCGCAAAGTAAGTGATCAACTACTTTGAAGACCATTGAATGTAGGGGGGATCCACAAATGGATACTATGGGAAGACACATTATTGCAGAACTTTGGGATTGTAATCCTGAAAAATTGAACGACATGGAATACGTAGAACGACTTTTTGTTGATGCAGCACTTCAAGCAGGTGCGGAAGTACGCGAAGTCGCATTCCACAAGTTTGCTCCACACGGCGTCAGCGGCGTCGTCATTATTTCTGAATCGCACTTAACGATTCACAGTTTCCCAGAGCATGGTTATGCATCGGTTGATGTATTTACATGTGGCGATCGAATCGATCCAGCCATCGCAGCGCATTATATCGCTGACGGACTCGATGCGAAAATCCGTGAAAATGTCGAAATTCCACGTGGTATGGGACCTGTTGAAGTTCCAGCTGCTACGGTTCAGCACGTTAACTGACAAAAACACGAATGAACAAGCTCTCGTCTTATGGCGAGGGCTTTTTAATATGTCTGACGTCTGTTATTCTTAATAGTAGAAGAAAACAGAAAAAGGTGATGACGGAATGGGACTGAAAGAACGATTACAAAAGCAAATGGAAACGTCGGATACACATAAAAATGAAAAGTTACGGACCCATTACTATGCAGCAACGGTAGAGATGCTGTTTACGGGATTAGAGGCGACGGTCACGAAACAGCAGGGAACGGTCAAACGTATTGATCAGGGGCGCGGAGAACTGGCCTTTACAGCACCCGGATTAGACGGTCTTGCGACGGTCATCATGGTCGGATCCGGTCGCACGGCGGTGGATCTGTTCCTGCACCGGTCCGGTCTGCTCGGTCCGGACTTAGAAAAATGGATTGAATTGATTTATCAGGATCTTGATTCGACCTACCGTTTAAAAATGATCGGCACTAAAGAAATTACGTGAATGGAGGTACGACATGCGTTGTCCAGCCTGCAACTATAACGGGACAAAAGTATTAGATTCGAGACCCGTGCAAGATTTTGGTTCGATTCGCAGACGTCGGGAATGTGAATCATGCGGCTACCGGTTTACGACATTTGAGATGGTCGAACAAACCCCGCTCATCATCGTCAAAAAAGATGGGACCCGTGATGAATTCAATCGGGACAAAATCTTGCGCGGATTAGTCCGGGCATGTGAAAAACGCCCGATTTCCATCGAACAATTGGAAACAGTCGTCAGCCGGGTCGAAAAAACATTGCGGGCGACGGCGCAACATGAAATTCCGAGCGAACAGGTCGGACGGCTCGTGCTGAATGAACTGGCGTCTGTCGATGAAGTGGCATATGTCCGGTTCGCCAGTGTCTACAAACAATTTAAAGACATCAATGTCTTTTTCCAAGAATTATCCGAATTGATGGAACGTCATCAAGACACCGAACGGGAAAATCAAACCTAATGAAGGAGAGGTCGTCTGACTGTTCAGAGCGCCCTCTCTTTTTCTCACGAAAGAAGGGATGAAGCAAATGATGGAACGTGAATTGTCAGGGACCGATCTCTGCTTGATCATGAGTAATGGTGTCGTCGACCGGGAAGCGTATCAATCGCTTTATTATCTGTATCAACCAATCATCGGTGTAAAGGCCCTTGGGCTGTATCAAACGTTTTGGAGTGAGATGATTCCGGGGAAGACGAAATCACAATACATCTCGCATGCAGAACTCGGAACGCTGCTCGGATTTTCAGTCGATGAATTTAAAGAAGAACTGTTTAAGCTCGAAGGAATCGGTTTGATTCGGACGTTTGAAGCAAAACAGGCCGCTTACCGCTATGTCTATCAAATCCGTGTACCGTTAGCACCGAATACATTTTTAAATGACGGGGTGTTGTCGAGCTTACTCTTCTACCGCGTCGGGGAGATTCGTTTCCGGGCTTTACAGAATCGGTTCCGGACCGACCCGTTACCGAAAAACGTCGTCGACCGGACCGTCCGGTTTGATCAAGTATTTGACGTCAAGGCGGGACTCGCCTCCGCCCATCAGCCGAAATCATATGCGAAACAAGAACGGGCAGCTTATGAATTTGATTATTCGTTTGACCTTGAAGAAATGAAACGTCAAACCGATCGCTTCCTGCCGCGGAGCTTTTATACGAAATCGATTGATCATCTGCTGTTGAAACTCGCTTACGTCACACAATCAAATGAAGCACTCATGGCAGAACTCCTGAACGCCCGTTTCCGTCATGAAGCCTATCTGCCGATGACAGACAGTGAAAAGCAGGAACGATGTAAACAGATGATGTTATCGGCGAAGCAAAAGCTCAGTCGGGAAAAGAAAGCCAAAGTTGCGGTTCTCGAAGAGGTGGAAGTCGGGGAACTCAGTGAAACCGAGACGATGGAAGGAACCCATCCGAAGCATTACGTCGCGAAGTTAAGAAAAGTTAAAGCGTTGTCGGAACGTGATGAAGAGTTGATTCAGCAATTGATTATCGACTATGAAATGTCGTCCGGAATCGTCAACGCCGCTTATTATTATGCGTTGGTCATTAAAAAGGATAACCGTTTCAGTAAAAACTTCCTGTTGTCGATCGTCGATGACTGGAAACAAAAAGGATACGTAACGGCAGCCGAAGCGTTGGCCAAAACGAAAGAGCAAGACGAACTGATTTCAAAAAAACAGGATCAAAAACAGGAACGTTCGCGGCAGACCGTCGGAGGACGAAGAGGCCGTTCCAATGCGACCGGACCAAATCCGAAATGGTTGCAGGAAGAAAAAGAAAAACAGCAGCAATATGAAGCGACAAAAAAAGCCGATTTTGAAGCTGAGGTGCCGGATGATGAAGAAATGGAACGGATTCTGCGGGAACTCAAAGGCAAATAAAGGAGTAGTGAGATGGAACATATCCAATCATCGATTGAAAAGATTTTAAACCGGCCGGACGTGGCAGAATCAGTTCGGGCCATTCATCAGCGTGTCTTGTCACACCCGGGAGTCATCATGTTTTTGCGGACACATCCTGAAATCGATCAACGGATGATTGAACGCGGCATGCTGAAACTAAACGAGTATGCGGAACAGATGAACGGAAATCAAATCATTGAAAAGAAAGCCGTCATCGAAGGTTATCAGCCTGTCCTGCACTTAGAAAAAGGCCAGATCATGGTCGCTTATGAAAAAACCCAAGCGTTACGGGACCGTGAGAACGAGCGGGCTCTCGAAAAGAAATTTAAAAGTCTCTTCTTACCGGATGAAGTCCGGGATGCGAACTTCAGTGACTTTGATTTAACGACGACGGACCGAAAGCTCGCTTTACGTGCCGCTTCACAGTTTTTAAATACAGTCCGTTCCAAACAACAAGTCAAAGGATTGTACCTGCACGGCAGTTTTGGTGTCGGGAAAACGTATCTGCTCGCAGCGATCGGTAATGCGTTGAAAAAGGAACGGGTTGCGACGATTTTGGTTCACGCACCCGGTTTCGTCTCGGAAGCGAAGCGGCGGATCCGGTCGGATAGTTTCGATACGTTTTTGGAAAGTTTTCAGACCGTCCCGGTTTTGTTGATTGACGACATCGGAGCAGAGTCGATCAGTCCATGGGTCCGTGACGAATTATTCGGCATCATCCTGCAGTACCGGATGATGCATCGTTTGCCGACCCTGTTCAGTTCCAACCTGTCGTACGACGAACTGGAGCTGCATTTCGGGATTACGAATGACCAGGGAGACAAACTGAAAGCCATGCGTCTGATGGAGCGGATCCGGACGACGACGAATCCGGTTGAGTTTTTAGGCGAAAACCGACGCCGGTATTAATTTCTCTTGTCAAAGAAGTTCGACTTTGGCTATACTAAGGACACAATCTGTATAGATGTCAGCTACGATTGAGGATATGAAAAATGAACAGGGACCAAACAAGCGAGAGAAGGATGGTGAAAGCTTCTCATGGAATCCGTCATTTCTTTACTCCCTCATAGCTCAGGCGGGGATAATCCGCTTGCGCGTCACGCCCGTTAGCGCGTGTTCGAGCCGGTGCATGGAAACATGTTCGGGAACGAGGGTGGTACCACGAGATTGAGACTCGTCCCTTTTTGAGGGATGGGTCTTTTTTATTTTAATTTATAGGGGGAAGCAGTCATGTCAAACATTGCTCTTACATTTCCAGATGGTGCAGTAAAAGAATTTACAGCCGGAACGACAGCTGAAGAAGTCGCCGCTTCAATCAGCCCGGGATTACGGAAAAAAGCGTTTGCCGCAAAATTAAACGGTCAAGTCATCGATTATCGTCGTCCAATTGAGGAAGACGGTTCAATTGAACTCGTCATGCCGGATTCGGAAGAAGGACTGGATTTAATCCGTCACTCATCTGCCCACTTGATGGCACAAGCGATTAAACGTCTGTACCCGGACGAGACGATTCATCTCGGAATCGGACCGACGATCGAAAACGGGTTTTACTACGACATTGATATGGAGCGTCGTCTGACAGAGGAAGACCTGCCGGAAATCGAAAAGATGATGAATAAGATTGCCGGTGAAAACTTACCGATCGAACGGGAAGTCGTTTCACGCGATGAAGCATTAGCTGTTTATCAGGAATTAAACGATCCGCTCAAAATCGAATTGATTGAATCGATTCCTGCCGATCAGGATTTAACGTTCTACCGTCAAGGCGAGTTCTTCGACTTATGCCGCGGACCGCACGTACCGGCGACAGCGAAACTCCAAGTCTTTAAACTGATGAGCATCGCCGGTGCTTACTGGCGCGGTGATTCAAAAAACAAGATGTTGCAACGGATTTACGGAACAGCATGGGCAAACAAAGATCAGTTAAAACAACACCTGCACTTCTTGGCGGAAGCCAAAGAGCGCGATCACCGGAAACTCGGGAAAGAACTCGACTTGTTCTTCACATCCCAAGATGTCGGACAAGGTCTGCCGATGTGGTTACCAAAAGGAGCGGCCATCCGCCGGACGGTCGAGCGTTATATCGTCGATAAAGAACTTGAACTCGGATACGAGCACGTCTATACGCCGGTTCTTGGTTCTGTTGAACTGTACAAAACATCAGGACACTGGGATCACTATCAAGATGATATGTTCCCGAAAATGGAAATGGACAATGAAGAGTTGGTTCTCCGTCCGATGAACTGTCCGCACCATATGATGATTTATAAAAATGAACCGCGGTCGTACCGTGACTTACCGCTCCGCGTCGCAGAACTCGGTGGTATGCACCGGTATGAGATGTCGGGTGCGTTAACAGGTCTTCAGCGTGTCCGTTACATGGTCTTAAACGACGGTCATACGTTTGTTCGTCCAGATCAGATGAAGGAAGAATTTAAAGCCATCGTTCACTTGATTCAAGAAGTGTATGCCGACTTTGGTATCACGGACTATAAATTCCGTCTTTCGTATCGTGATCCGGCGGATAAAGAAAAATACTTCGACAACGATGCGATTTGGGAAATGGCGCAACGTGAGTTGAAAGAGACAATGGATGAGCTCGAGCTGCCGTACTTTGAAGCGGAAGGCGAAGCTGCATTCTACGGACCAAAGCTTGACGTACAAGTCCGCACAGCGCTTGGTAAAGATGAAACGCTGTCGACCGTTCAACTCGACTTCCTCTTGCCTGAACGCTTTGAGCTGACATACAAAGGAAACGACGGACAAGATCACCGTCCTGTCGTCTTGCACCGTGGTGTCGTCTCGACAATGGAACGATTTGTCGCTTACTTGATCGAAGAGTACAAAGGAGCGTTCCCGACGTGGCTCGCACCGGTTCAAGTCAAGTTGATTCCGGTTTCAAGCGTACATGAAGACTACGCACGTGAAATCAAAACGATGCTTTTGAAAAAAGGAATTCGTGTCGAAACGGACTTCCGTGATGAAAAACTCGGTTACCGGATCCGTGAAGCACAAGTCAATAAAGTACCGGTCATGTTGGTCCTCGGCGACAAAGAAATTGAAGCGCGCGAAGTCAATATCCGCCGTTACGGTTCAAAAGATTCAAGTAACGCATCACTCGAACAGTTCGTCAGCGATTTGGAACAAGAAATCGCGAACCGTTCAAAATAAGCATGTCTTACCAGTAAAAAGAGGATGGCTGACAGCCATCCTCTTTTTGTGTCTTCTACAGATTTTGTATGGAAGTACCGATAATAGGAACAGAGAAGGGAGACGAAAGAATGAAAACAAGAATGATGCTTGCAGTATGTCTGATTGTTGCTTTTCTGCTCCTGCCTGATACGGAACATGCAGTCAGTATGAAAAGTTACCGGATTACGCCGCAGACAGAACCGATCGATCCTGTACTTCGCGCTTACTCCACATATAATGCCCAAACTAGAAATCATTACACACTCCGGTCATATCTTGAAAAAATTGAAGCGGAAGGCGGAGGAACATTGGTCTTGTCGAAAGGGATGTATCAATCTCCGTTACGTGTCGGCGTTCCTTCCAATACAACCATCATTTTAGAGGATGGCGTCATCATCAAAAAGACGAATGAGACCGGCACACCAAAACTTCAAGCGACGACGAGTATCTTTGATTTGGTACCGCCATCCGTTTTACGATTGAATAAAACAGTCGGGACATACAGCGGGTCCAAAAATATTAAAATCATCGGGCAGGGAAATGCTCAAATCGATTTAAATTATTTTCCGCGTGGTTCGGCTTTCGCCATCGCACATAATGAAAATCTGTATCTTGGAGGAATTACGATTCGTCATCAGCAAGGATCACATGCGATTGAACTGGATGCGACCAAAACAGCTCTCATTGAAAACATGCATTTTGTCGATGCCAAGATGATTGCTGGGACAGGACCAAATGAATCGATTAACCTTGATACGCCGGATCCGGTCACAAAGGGATTCCAGTGGAAATGGTCAGCCCAAGACCGGACACCAAACCATGATATTACGATTCGAAACAATGACTTCACTAATATCAATGTCGCAATCGGAACACATCAATACTCTCAAGATCGTCCGCATACGGCTGTGCGCATTTTGAATAATGTAATTGACGGGACAAAAGACTATGCGATTTCAATGATGAACTGGAACCAACCCGTCATTCAATACAATACGATTCGAAACGTACATCGGGCAGACGGGAAAGCGATTGCTATTTTAGGACGTGGAGTAGTCGGTGGGAGCATTAAACATAATCGACTGGAAAAGGTCGACCGGGCAATTCAATTCCAGCCTCACGTCAACTATGGATTCAAGCCGCTCTACAATCGATTCACAGATAAAGAAAAACTGAGCTTCCGTCAGAATGAAGTGAATCAAGCAACGGTAAATCAAGTCGTATTGTTTTCCAAGCTAGGTGTCTACTCGGCGGAAACATCAGAACGCTTTAATTTTATTCCTTAAAAAAAGCCTATTCCTTTGCGGAATAGACTTTTTTTATAGAAAAGATTATTTTTGCATCTGTTGCAAGAACGGTTGGATATCGACTTGTAACGCTTCTGATAATTTCTTGCCGAGCGATTCGTCCGCACGGTAGAAGTTACAGATGGCAAGCAAGACAGTGTTTTCATGGCGGACTTGTTTTAAGTCATCCACTAAATTGTTCAGGAGTGCCGTTTGTTCTTCTTCTGTCATACGACGGTACACTTCACCGGCTTGACCGAAGTTATTTGTTTTTTCGATTTCAAGACGACCGTGAATGTCATCATACAACGGCTGGTTTTCTTCCGTGTATTCCGGCGTTTGTTTCGGCTCGTCCTGGTAACGGTTTGGTTCGTAGTTGACCGGGCTTGTTTGTTGTCCGACCGGCATTGCACCGTCACGTTGATAGTTGTTGACCTGAGCGAACGGGCAGTTAATCGGCAACTGTTGATAGTTCGTTCCGATACGGTAACGCTGTGTATCGGAATACGAGAAGAGACGCCCTTGGAGCAATTTATCTTCTGACGGCAACATGCCTGGGATCAGTACACCCGGGTTAAAGCCGACCGATTCCGTTTCAGCAAAGTAGTTGTCGACGTTTTTGTTTAATACCATCGTTCCGACGTGTTGGAACGGGATGACATCTTCAAACCAATCTTTTGTTGCATCGAGTGGATCGAAGTCGAAGTTGTCGACATCAGCCGGATCAAGAACTTGGACGAACAGATCCCACTCCGGGAATTCTCCGTCTTCAATCGCCTGATACGTGTCGTTTGATGCATGGTTAAAGTCTTTTCCTTGAATCTCTGTCGCTTCATCTGCTGACAGGTTATGAACACCGACTTTTGGCACCCAACGTAACTTGACATAAACCGTATTGCCGTGAGCGTTCACCCATTTAAAAGCATGGACGGACGAACCGCGCATTTTACGGTAGCTTGCCGGAATTCCCTCATCCGTAAAGAGGTGCATCAACATATTTGTCGATTCCGGGCGTAATGTCATGAAGTCCCAGTAGCGGTCAGGGTCTTGAATATTCGTGCGTGGATCCGGTTTCAGCGAGTGGACCATATCCGGGAACTTCATCGAATCGCGAATAAAGAAGACCGGTAAGTTGTTTCCGACGAAATCCCAGTTTCCTTCTTCTGTATAGAACTTAACCGAGAAGCCACGTGGATCACGTAACGTTTCAGGAGAATGTGTACCGTGAATAACGGTTGAGAAACGGGCGAATACAGGAACCTCGGTCCCTTCGTTTTGAAGGAATGCCGCTTTTGTATATTTCTTCATCGAATTTTTTACCGTGAAGACGCCGTGTGCACCAAAACCACGGGCGTGTACAACACGCTCAGGAACACGTTCCCGGTCGAAATGGGCCATTTTCTCAATCAGTTGATAGTCTTCAAGCAGTGTTGGACCGCGACGACCGGCCGTACGTGAATTCTGATTGTCACCAATCGGGACACCCTGGTTTGTGGTTAATCGTTTTTTACTCATTAATAACTCCCCCTTATGTATAAGATTACATTGATTATAAAACAATAATTATTCTAAATAAAGAATAATGCTCTGCAAATTCTGAAAACTTGTTTTGACTTTTTTTATTTATCCAGACGAACAAACTTAGAAACTTCTTGCTAAACGGACAGAGGATTGCTATTATAATCAAGTATCTGAGCAACGTTCTAACCGAACAGATATAGCGGCTTGACATCGAGGGAAAACAAGTGCTATGATAGCAAAGTGAAATGACAACAAAGCAGAAGCATCCCGCTTCTCACCACGTATAGCAAGCTATGCTGGTCCATCATGATGATATGTGATAGTAGAGTGTTCTCTGACTATTGTATACTTTATGAGTGTGGGCGGGAAAAACTGCCGACGCTTTTTTTATAGCGTTTTATATCATTCATTTTTCGTGCTCTGCACGATGGAGGTGCTAACCATTAGCAAAGATCTGTTAATCAATGAAGGCATTCGCGCTCGAGAAGTTCGTCTTATCGGAGCGGATGGCGCTCAACTTGGAGTCCAATCACGTACGGAAGCGTTACGTCTTGCTGAGGAAGCTGACCTTGACCTCGTCATGGTCGCACCACAAGCGACACCGCCTGTATGTAAAATCATGGACTACGGTAAATACCGTTTTGAGTTGCAAAAAAAGGACAAAGAAACTCGGAAGAATCAGAAAGTGATTCAGATGAAAGAAGTCCGTCTCAGCCCGACGATCGAGGAGAATGACTTTCAAACGAAATTCCGTAATGCGAAGAAATTCTTGGAGAACGGCAACAAAGTGAAAGCGAGTATTCGTTTCCGCGGACGTGCCATCACTCACTCAGAAATCGGTAGACGTGTCCTCGAACGTCTCGCTACAGAATTAAGCGAGTTCGGTGTCATTGAACAGAGACCGAAGATGGAAGGACGCAGCATGTTCCTAGTGCTTGCTCCAAAGAAAGAAGACTAATCGAATCGAAGTAGGAGGGAATCTCTCATGCCTAAAATGAAATCGCACCGCGGTGCTTCTAAGCGTTTCAAACGTACTGCTTCTGGTAAATTGAAACGTGGTCGTGCTTACACAAGCCACTTATTCGGTAACAAATCAACTAAAGCAAAACGTAAATTACGTAAAGCTAGCATGGTATCATCGGGTGACTTTAAACGTATCCGTCACATGATCGCTAAGTAATTTACCCAATCGTACACAGATTTAGGAGGGAATTTATATGCCACGCGTAAAAGGCGGATATACGACTCGTCAACGTCGTAAAAAACAACTCAAATTAGCTAAGGGCTACTACGGCTCGAAACATACACTCTTCAAGGTTGCAAAACAGCAGGTCATGAAATCTCTCATGTATGCTTACCGTGACCGTCGTCAAAAGAAACGTGACTTCCGTCGCCTCTGGATCACTCGGATCAATGCGGCTGCACGTATCAACGGTCTTTCTTACAGCCGCATGATGCATGGTCTTAAATTAGCAGGTATCGACGTTAACCGTAAGATGCTCGCTGACCTCGCAGTTACAGATGCAACTGCATTTGCTTCACTTGCTGATACAGCAAAAGCAAAATTGAACGCTTAAGTTCTACAATTCGTCGGGGAATTTAATTCTCCGACGTTTTTTTTGGATTCATGGTAAAATAAAAAAGCGCATTTTTATGGGCTGGGGCAATTTTTTTAGATTAAAAGGAGAATTAAGATGGACTGGTTGACACTTTTTGAAATGCAGGAACAATTGGATAAACGGATTCAGTCAGAACATAATTTGACGGGAAATCAATTTGATGAACGTTTGCTGGCGCTATTAGTGGAGCTTGGTGAACTTGCGAACGAAACGCGTTGTTTTAAATTCTGGTCGACAAAAGGACCATCGGCTCAAGTTACGATTCTCGAAGAGTACGTCGACGGTGTCCATTTTCTACTTTCTTTAGGACTTTCTTTAGACTATCGTAAAAACGACTTTGTCGAAGGGGATTACTATCTGACAGCGACAGATGCGTTTTTGGATGTCTATAATAAGACAAACGTGTTTGCGATTTCGCGGACCGAACAAAGTTATGACGTTCTAATTGGTGCTTATCTCGCATTAGGTGCTACACTTGGTTTTACACAAGAAATGATTTTCAAAGCTTATGTCGCAAAAAACGAGGCGAATCACGTTCGCCAAGACAACGGTTACTGAGGAGGAAATCAGATGAATGAACAATTACATATGCTGAAACGTCTTACGGACGCAACGGGTGTTCCCGGAAATGAGAAAGAAGTACGTCAATTAATGCGCGAATATCTTGAACCTCATGCAGAAAACTTCCATCAAGATGGATTAGGCAGTTTATTTGCCGAACGTCAAGGAGCGGGAGAAGATGCACCACGGATTTTGATTGCCGGGCATATGGACGAGGTCGGATTCATGGTCACGAAGATTGATGAGAAAGGATTCCTTCGCTTCCAGCCACTCGGTGGATGGTGGGGACAGGTTCTCCTTGCACAGCGTATGAATATTGTCACATCATCTGGTGAAGTCATTCCAGGTGTCATCGGTGCGAAACCGCCTCATGTTTTACCACCGGAAGCGCGCAATAAACCAGTCGATATCAAAGAGATGTTCATCGATATCGGTGCCACTTCGAAAGAAGAAGTGGAAGGGTGGGGAATCCGACCGGGAGATACGGTTGTTCCGCATTGCGAATTTACTGTGATGAAAAATGATAATTTCCTGATGGCAAAAGCGTGGGATAACCGTATCGGTTGCGCCATTGCAATCGAAGCGATCAAACGATTAAAAGAAGAGGGTCACCCGAATACGATTTTTGCCGGTGCTACGGTACAGGAAGAAGTCGGTTTACGCGGAGCGCAGACGATTGCAAATCTGCTTCGCCCGACGATTGCTTTTGCAGTCGATACAGGAATTCCGGGTGATACACCAGGTATGACGGATCGTGAAGCCTTATCCAAACTTGGAGAAGGCGTTCAAGTCATCCTGTTTGATGCGACGATGATTGCGCATCGCGGATTGATTGATTTTGTAACAACGGTTGCTAAAGAAGAAAACATTAAATATCAATTGGATCTGACACCGGGTGGCGGAACAGATGCAGCGAAGTTCCACCTGTCTCATACGGGTGTTCCTTCACTTGCCTTGACTGTTCCGATCCGCTACCTGCATACAAACGTTTCAATCATGCATAAAGCAGATTTCGAAGCTGCCGTCGACTTGATTGTCGCGGTGACAAAACGTTTAGATGCAGAGACGGTCCAAGCGATTTACGAGGGGTAAACCATGAAACACATTTCATCTCCAAAAAACGAAATCGTTAAACAATGGAAGAAATTACTGACTAAAAAAGGACGCTTGCAAACAAAACGTTTCCTGATTGAAGGGGAACATTTAGTGGAAGAAGCCGTTCGTGCCGGAATCATTAAAGAATTGATCGTGCGCGAGGACGTTCAAGTACCGGGTTCTTGGAAAAAGAATGCCGCTGATTTGATCACGATTGATGAATCCGTCGCAAAAGTACTTTCTGAGACAGAAACGACACAAGGTATTTTTGCTGTCTGTGAAATGAAACAGCAGACAGAACGTTTGGAACGCGGGCGTTATCTTTTACTCGATCGTCTCCAGGATCCGGGAAATGTCGGAACGATGATTCGGACAGCGGATGCTGCCGGTTTTGACGGTGTCATCATTGGTCATGGGACAGTGGATGTCTATAACAGTAAAGTCCTTCGGGCGACACAAGGTTCGATTTTCCACTTACCTGTCATCATGATGTCACTTGAAGAAGCCATTCAAGACTTACATGAGCTTGGAGTCTTCATTTTAGGGACTGCCTTACGTGGCGCTCAACCGTACACAGACGTTGAGAACCTTGGGGCAATCGGTCTGATTATCGGAAATGAAGCACAAGGTGTTGCTCCAGAGTTACTCGACCAATGTGATGGTCGGGCATACATCCCGATTCGCGGAAAAGCAGAATCTTTAAATGCGGCAGTTGCTGCCGGAATTTTACTGTATCATTTTGCTCCGGCTGATTGAATCCAAGGAACGTTCGTGCTAAAGTGAGTTACAGCATCATATTTAACTAGACAACGATGGAACAGAGTAGGTTAGAAAACGATTCGATCAGGGAGAAAAAGCCTTAGACTGAGAGCTTTTTTACGAATCTGCTAGCTGAATTCACTCCGGAGTCGCACGAGAAATCGTGACGGGAGGCGCCCGTTACCGCGCCGCTTGAGGACTTGAGAATTTCAAGTTGAACAAGGGTGGTACCACGATTATATTAAATCGTCCCTTCGGCATTTGCCGGAGGGACGATTTTTTTATTTGGAAAAGGAGTGAGGAACATGCGGGAACAATTAGAAGCTTTACGTGATGAAGCGTTGCAACTCGTTAATCAAGCAAGTACACAAAAAGAATTAAACGATGTCCGGGTAAAATACCTTGGGAAAAAGGGACCGATTACAGAAGTGCTTCGGGGAATGGGAAAACTTTCAGCTGAAGAACGACCAGTCGTCGGAGAAATTGCGAATGCCGTCCGCAGTGTCATTCAAACTGAACTCGAACAGCGTCTTGTTGATGTCAAACAACAGGAAATGGACGCAAAATTAGCACTTGAAGCGATTGATGTGACCCTTCCCGGTCGTCCGAAACAGGTCGGTCAAGCCCATTTACTGCAACAAGTGACAGATGAAATCGAAGATATCTTTGTCGGTCTCGGTTATACGATTGCCGAAGGTCCGGAAGTCGAACAGGATCTGTTCAACTTCGAAATGTTGAACTTACCGAAAGATCACCCGGCCCGCGATATGCAGGATTCGTTTTACATCACGGATGAGATTTTGATGCGGACGCATACTTCACCGGTACAAGCCCGGACGATGCTCGCTTCAAAAGGTGAACCGATCCGGATTCTTTGTCCCGGAAAAGTGTACCGCCGAGACGAAGATGATGCGACACACTCGCACCAATTCATGCAGGTGGAAGGACTGGTCGTCGGTGAAGAGATTTCAATGGCAGACTTAAAAGGAACACTTGAAGCATTCGTTAAACAAATGTTCGGTGAAGCACGCGAAATCCGGTTACGTCCGAGCTTCTTCCCGTTCACGGAACCATCGGTCGAAGTCGATGTATCGTGCTTCAAATGTGGCGGTAAAGGATGCAACATCTGTAAACAGACAGGTTGGATTGAAATCTTGGGCGCAGGAATGGTTCACCCTCACGTGCTTGAAATGGCGGAATATGACAGTACGAAAATGTCTGGTTTCGCCTTCGGAATGGGGATTGAACGAATCGCCATGTTGAAATATGGTGTTGATGATATTCGCCACTTCTATACGAATGACGTTCGCTTCAGCGAACAGTTTTAAGGGGGAAAACAGATGTTAGTCTCAAAACAATGGTTGCAGGAATTTGTTGATGTTCGTCATAAGACAGGTCAGGAATTGGCTGACTTGATTACAAAAAGCGGGATTGAAGTCGAAGGTGTCGAGGTTCGGGACGCTGACTTGAACAATATCGTCGTCGGTCGTGTCCTGACGAAAGAAAAACATCCGGAAGCGGATAAATTAAATGTCACGACAGTCGATATCGGACAAGAAGAGCCGGTTCAAATCGTTTGCGGTGCACCGAATGTCGATGCCGGACAAGATGTCATCGTTGCCCGCGTCGGAGCCCGTCTGCCGGGCATTAAAATCAAGCGTGCCAAACTGCGTGGTGTTGTTTCGGAAGGAATGATTTGTTCCCTTGAAGAACTCGGTTTCGAGAAGAAGTACATCCGGGAAGATGAACAGGACGGCATTCATACGTTCCGTCAACCGGTCACACCCGGGCAAGATGTCCTCGAATTGCTTGGACTCCACGATGAAGTACTGGAACTCGGGTTGACGCCAAACCGTTCTGATTGTTTGAGCATGTATGGTGTAGCGCATGAAGTAGCCGGCATCTTGAACACTACACCTGTTTTTCCGTCTGTCGAAGTACCGGAAGCAGCATCGTCGACTGCAGTAACTGTTCAACTGGATTCGGAAGCCTGTACGTTTTATGCGGCCCGTGAAATTCGCGATATTACAATCGGGGAATCGCCGCTCTGGTTAAAAAATCGTCTAATCGCGAACGGAATCCGCCCGATCAACAACGTCGTCGACATCACGAACTTCGTTTTGCTGGAGACGGGACAGCCGTTGCATGCGTTTGATGCCAACAAACTGGGGCAACAAATCGTCGTTCGCCAGGCAAAAGCCGGTGAAACGTTCCAAACTCTTGATGAAGTCGAACGGACACTTGATCCGTCGATGCTCGTCATCACAGACGGTGAACGTCCAGTGGCGCTTGCCGGTGTCATGGGGGGCGCGAATACGGAAGTGGATTCTGCGACGACGTCCATCGTCCTTGAGTCTGCCTATTTTGCACCGACATCGGTTCGGAAAACAAGCCGTGTTCTCGGTCTTCGATCAGATTCGAGCTCACGTTTTGAAAAAGGTGTCGATCCGCGTCGTGTCGTGTTAGCGCTGGACCGGGCCGCGATGCTGATTGCTGAACTGGCAGGAGGTACAGTATTATCCGGAACGGCTGAAGCCGGTACGCTTCAACTGGAGGATCATCTGATTGAAGGCAGTGTTTCGTACATCAATCACCGCCTTGGTATGGAAATCGAAGGAACGGTCATGAAGGATCTGCTCGAGCGTCTTGGTCTTGAAGTCGAATTGTCGGCAGATGCATTGACAGTCAGTGTCCCGACACGTCGTCAAGACTTGATGATTCCGGCCGATTTAGCGGAAGAGGTTGCCCGTCTTTACGGATATGATGCGCTGACGTCGAGCCTGCCGCGCGAAGCAAGCCGCGGTTTCTTACCAAAACGTAACCAACACCGTCGTAAGATGCGTCAGCTTCTTCAAGGTGCTGGTCTTTCACAAGCCATCACGTACTCGTTGACAAGTGAGCAACGTGCAATGCAATTCAATGAACAGCAAGATTTGCATCCGGTTAAATTGTCGATGCCGATCAGTGAAGCCCGTTCCACGCTTCGGACATCCTTGATTCCGGGACTGCTGGAAGTCGCACAACATAATGTGGCACGACAACATGCTGATCTTGCCTACTACGAACTCGGAAGTGTTTATCTGCAACGTGATGCCTCACTTGAGACATTACCGCTTGAACAGGAAATGCTCGCAGGCATCATGGTCGGTCTGGCAGAGCAACATCGTGTTCACGGAACGCACGTCAAAACGGACTTCTTTGTCATAAAAGGAATCGTCGAGACGCTGGCTGAGGCGCTTGATGTGCCGTTAACGTATGAAGCGGCAGCAATGCAGTCGATGCACCCGGGCCGGACGGCACGAATTCTCCTTGACGGGGAAGCGATTGGATTTGTCGGACAAGTTCACCCCGGCTTATCGAAAGAAGAATACGGTCTGAAGGAAGTCTATGTCTTCGAACTCGATGCGATGGCACTGCACTCTAAAGTAGCCCGTGTCTATCAGGAAATTTCACGTTTCCCGTCAATGACGCGTGACGTCGCGATTGTTCTCGACCGTTCTGTATCTGCGTGCGAAGTCGAAGCCGTCATCATGCAAGCTGCAGGACCATTATTGAAGCAAGTGGAACTGTTTGATGTCTATACCGGTGATAATGTTGGAGCGGATCAGAAGTCGTTTGCCTTCTCGCTCCGTTATCAAAATAAAGAACGGACACTCGTCGATGAAGAGGTCACGACAGCTCATCAACAAGTCATTGAAGCCCTTCAATCATCGTTTAAAGCCGAATTGCGTTCTTAATCGTTTATACCTTTTTAAAAGTGATTAATTACCCGGAAAAGGGAGCTGGATGAATCAAAATCCAGCTCCCTTTTTGATATGTCTATAAACTATTTTTTTCTTCGCTTGAGATACAGTCGGACTACAGGTTGGCTACAGGTCCGCTCGATAAGATGAAGTCAGAAGAAAAAGGGAGGCTTATATATGAATTTTTTAAAACGGGCAGGAAAAAGTATTATTGCACGAAAAGGAAAGACGCTGATCATGCTGATCATCTTGACAGTGATTGGGTCACTTGTGCTATCCGGATTTGCCATCCAGGAAGCTGCAAAAAATGCAGGGGAAGAAGCACGAAAAGAACTCGGAGCGACCGTCACCCTTCAAGTCGACCGACAAAAACAGATGCAGGAACGACAAGCATCCGGAGAACGGGGACGACCTGAACAACAGGCGATTAGTCTGAAAGAGATTGAAGCGGTTGCTAATCTCAGCGAAGTCAAATCTGTCAATTACTTATCACAAGCAACCGCCACTTCCAGTAGTGTCGATCCAGTAACCAGTGAATCGACGGAAACGTCTGATTCCGAACAAAAAGGTCCTGGTACGATGGAGATGCCGGAAGGGATGACAACACCTGACTTTTCCCTGAACGGTGTCACGAGTATGGAACTGATAAATGCCTACACGGAAGGGACCTTAACAGTAGTCGAGGGGGAAGCGTTGACCACCGATTCACCTGAAAACAGTGTCGTCATTGATGAAAACTTAGCATCAGAAAACGATTTAAAGGTCGGGGATACGATTAAATTAAAAGCAACGACTACAAAACAATCTCAAAAATTGACGATTATCGGTCTGTCGTCATCGACGGAAGCGACATCCGATGCTGGTTTCCAGGCCGCCGGTTTCATGGATCCGATGAACCAGATGTATGTCTCGAATGATACGTTAGCTGATTTTGCGACAGAAGATGGAGAAGTCAGTGTATCGAGTGTTGTGTATACATTAAAAGATCCGGCAACGATTGCGACCTTTAAAAAAGAAGCGCAACTTGCAGCAAGTGATTTGGACTGGGATACGTATATGCTTGATGCTAATGATGCGGCTTATCAAAAGATGGTCGGACCAATCGAACAGGTTGCTTCGTTTTCTAAATCGGTTGTATATCTCGTCAGCATTGCAGGGGGATTGATTTTAGCGTTGTTGATTTTATTGTCTGTTCGTGAACGCCGGAAAGAAATGGGGATTTTACTTGCGATGGGTGAAAAACGTTCCAAATTGATGGGACAATTGTTGATTGAGACGTTTGCGGTTGCAACGGTTGCTTTCCTGATCACATATGCAACAGGCGGCATGACCTCTCAGTTTATGACAGATCAACTGCTCAGCCGAGAAGTGACGGAAGCAACAAGTACGGTTGCGACACAAACCGGATTTGGAGGTCCGGGCGGTCCCGGACAACAAATGCTGAACAGTATTCCGCAAATCACCGAAATGACGACTAATATCGACTGGGTGACACTAATTCAGGTAATGGAGATCGGAAGCTTGATCGTCTTCTTGTCCGTTCTGTTCCCATCAGTCGCCTTACTGCGTATGAATCCAAAAGAAATTTTGTTACGGGAGGATTAATCCAATGACTATCTTAAAAATGAATGATGTCTCGTATGCCTATACATCGGGAAGTAAGATTCAACATATCTTAAAAAATGTATCGATTGAATTTAAAGCCGGTCACTTTTACGCTGTTCTTGGCGAATCGGGATCTGGGAAAACGACTGCACTCAGTTTGCTGAGTGGTCTCGATTCACCTACCGAAGGACAAATTGAGTATGATGGACGAGACTTGCGAAAAATTGGTTTAACAAGATACCGCTCACGTCATGCTGCAACCGTATTTCAAGCCTTTAATTTACTGACATATCTGAATGCGATTGACAATATTATCGTGGCGCTGGAATTGAGTGGGAGAAAGGTCAAATCGAAAAGAAGTCACGCTTTAGATCTGCTCGCTCAAGTCGGACTAGATGAAACACATGCCGAGAAAAAAGTGCTTCAACTAAGTGGCGGTCAACAGCAACGTGTAGCTATTGCCCGTGCACTGGCAACGGAGGCGCCGATCATTTTGGCAGATGAGCCGACCGGTGCTCTGGATGAAAAAACAGCTGCCGATATCATTGAACTGTTTAAACGACTTGCACATGAATCGAATCGTTGTATTATTACCGTGACACATTCAGCGGAAGTTGCCCGTGCAGCAGATCATATCATCGAATTGAAACAACAACACTTCCGAATCAGAACAAATGCCGAGCCTCAGACGGTATGACCATTATTCCGGGAGACAGAATACACCGGCCATCTTCTTGTTCTTGACAGAACAGGAAGGCAGCCGGTGCTTTTTTGTATCTACCCCAATTAGGTGAGAGGACTGCCGATTCTAAACGAAAAGAAAGTGGGAGGTGAACCACCGATCTTCTTTCCGGATAAAATCTAAACATCATGAAGCAAGTTCCTGCTCATGCGGTGGTTCGTTTCGACGATTGAAAATGAAGTAGATGAAACCACTTGTAAGAACGATGATACTGCAAAACAAAAACATGTTCGAGTAACCGATTTTGGCAGCAAGGCCCGACAGTAATAATGCGCCAAGACCAAATCCGCTGTCATAAGCCAAGAAAAAGGTAGAAATGGCTTTTCCTTTTTGATGTGGTGCAGCGTAGGTCAGCATGACCGTCTGGAGTCCGGGGAAAATCGAAGCAGATCCGATTCCGATGATGAGTGCAGCCAAAAGTAACCCGGGTAACGAAGGGAAAACGCCTAAGAGAATAAAACCTAGACTATACAGCAGGAAAGAAGGAAATAAAACGAAACCCGGTCCTTTTTGGTCAAACCATCTGCCGGCAAGCGGACGGATTGCTACCATGCCAAGTGCGACGAGGGCATAAAAGTAAGACGCGTAGGAAATGTGACCAATTGAATCCGTATACAATGAAATGAAAGCCGCTGTACTGGAGATGGCGACACCGGCTAAAACAGTGGCAAACAATAATAACGGACGGGATAAGAAAAGTGATTGATGAAGCCGGAAGACACGCGTATTCGGTACATGTTGACTCGTTAACGGTAAGCGAATCATCAGAACGAATGAAACGAATGCGAGCGATGCGACCGTGATGAAATAAAGGAAAAAGGCATCATGCTGAATCAAACTAAGTCCGATGACCGGTCCGAGAACAGAGGCAAGATTCATGGATAAAACAAAATACCCCATCCCTTCACCTTGACGGGTTTTCGGAATAAGTGTCGTTACGGCCAAGCTGATGGATGAAGACAACATTCCGAAGCTAAAACCATGAAAAATACGGACGATGATGAGATACAAAAAAGAATTCAAGGGAAGAACCAACAGATACAAAACACTCATCATTGTAAACAATGATGCAGAAATCAACAGCATCCGTTTGACATCGTGGCGATCAAGCCAATGACCAATCAAGGGTCGGGAACAAACGGTTGCTAAAATAAAGCTGGTGACGACCCAACCCAGTGCAGCCTGTGAAACATCAAATTGTTTAGCGGCAAGTAAAGGAAGTGAAGCATTGAGTAAATAAAACGTAATGAATAACAACAGATTGATCAATAAAGTCAGTACGTAATGACGATGAAATAAACGGTTTTTCAAAGTGAATCCTCCTGTTCATCTGGACGGTGTGTTGCGAGTAACTGTGTCATGACTGCCGCAATGATGCTTTGATCGTCGAATGATACAGATTGCAGAAATGCATGATGAGCCGACTGGACGGCCTGATCGATTTCACGATAAGCGTGACGGGCGGAAGGCGTTAAAGTAATCAGACGTTTACGTCCAGAACCCGTTCGCGTGATGTAGCCTAACTCTTCAAGACGTGCAACCGTCTTGGTGACGGCGGGTTTTTCAATGACTAAGTATTTGGATAAGGCAACTTGCGAGACGGGTTCGAGAATGGCGACCGCTTTGATTAACCCCCATTGTCCGGTGTGCAACGAAAAAGGCAGAAGCGCCGCATCGATGTCACGTTTTGCGAGGCGTGCTACTTTGGATAACTGTCCTAACAGATCTTCTTGAAACGTGGTCATATAAAAAACTCCTTTAAGTTAACTAGTTAACTTAAAGGAGTATACCGAATCGGTAACACGATGACAAGTTATTTTTCGGAAGGAAGCGGAAAGACGGCTTGAAACGTGACCTGATTGATTGAGCCGTTGATTTGAGTAATGATTTCGAGCCGGTCCATGATTTGACGAACGAGGAACAGACCCAAACCGCTCCCGCCATGAATCCGATTTCTGGATTGCTCCGAACGAACGAGAGGATCAAACCAGTTTGCGGTTTCACTTGTATCTTGAACGGTTGGTTCATTGGTAATCGTCAAGACGACAGCTGTATCCGTTGTGTCTGTCGAAATTTGGATGTTTCCCGTGACAGCGGTGTAAGAGACGGCGTTCATGAGGACATTATGAAGGGCACGACCCAACAAAGAAGGATCACTCTGAATCCAAGCATCATTTCCGGTTACTGTGACGTCCAGTCGACGCTCCGTAATCAGGTTCTCAAGTGGTCGTAGTTGTTGCTGTAGGATTTCATGCAGAGAGATATCATGTTTTTTGACTTCTATTTGTTCGACGCGGGCGACTTCAAGAAGTTCTGCAACCAATCGCTCCATATTTTCAATGACTTGTCCGGCGCGTTCCAAATAATAATCGCGATCCCGGTAAGCTCCTAGATTGAGTGACATCCCTTCAACCTGTCCTTTTATGATTGTTAACGGTGTCTTCAGCTCATGTGAGATGGCTAAAAATAAATTACGCCGTTCCGCATCACGTTGCCGATCTTTTTCAGATTCGAGACGCAAGCGTTCGTTCGAAGTATGCAGCGACTGCATCGTCGATTCCAGTTTTGTTGCCAGACGATTGATGTTTTCTGATAAATCGCCTAATTCATCGGACGAGGTATGGTGTGTCCGTATCGAAAAATTCAAGTGGGCGAGTTCTTTTGTAGCTTGATTGATCGTCAGTAAAGGGCGTGAAATGGTTCGAGAATACAAAAAAGCGGCTAATGCAGCAAGTAACAGCAACGGAAGAACGATATAGGGGGCAAGATTCAAAATCACACTTTTCACTTCATCAATCGGTTGAATCATTTGATTGGCCTCTAAAATCAAAGTCTGGTCAGTCAAGTCGAGCGTCAAGGATTCTTGAATCATACCTTTTGGCGCATTGTCAGAAACAGGACGCGCTTGCCGGAGAGGACTCCGTTCAAAGCCGGGTGCATAATACAACTGATTGGTTTCCGTCCAAAGAGAAAAACGAATTCCTTGATCCGATAGACGGTCGAGCTCCGTAATCAATTGGGCACTGGATTTTTTTTGAGCGGTCTGTTGGATCGTTAACATCGTTGTATGAAACTGATCTTCCCGGTAGCTTTGATAATAAGACGGTAATGTTGCATATAGAAAGCCGACAGTCGACAGGACGGCAATCATCAGCAAACTAACCGTTAATGAAAACAACTTCCACGTTATCCGATGGCGTTTAATTAGTCGCTTCAAGTTTATATCCGACTCCTTTTACGGTCTGAATGTAGGGAACGTTGATTTTTTTGCGAAGGTTTTTAATGTGTGTATCTAAAAAACGTGTATCCCCAAAAGCGTCAAATCCCCATAATTGTTGAATCAGTTGTTCTCGTTCCAGTACTCGACCTGGATTTTCCAACAATAAATGAAGGATTTGAAACTCTTTTAACGTCAAAATAACAGCGTTACCAGAAATTAAAACGTTATAGCTTGCCGGAAATAGGGTAATTTCACGGAAAGAGAGCTGTTCTTCGTCATTCGTCCGGATTCGTCGAATGACGGCTTCGATTCTGCGCAATAAAATGCGTAAGGAAAAGGGTTTGGCAATATAGTCATCGATCCCAAGGTCAAACCCTTTTACTTGATTGTCTTCATCTTGTAAAGCGGTCAAAAAGATAATCGGCGTTTGAGACGTTTTTCGAACCTGTTGCGCGACTTCAAAACCGTCCAGATAAGGCATCATGATATCCAGTATCATCAAATCGAATGTCGCTGACTGATGCAGCTTAAGTGCCTCCATTCCGTTAGCGGCACTTGTGACATGATAGCCGCTCGATTCAAGCAGTTCAGTTAAGAGTTCGCGGATATCAAATTCATCTTCCGCAATTAAAATATGTGTCATTTTTTTCACCTCATACTTAGTTGTACCATCATTATCTGAAGTTTAACTGAATTTAGCGAGAATTCTCCCACCTCTAAGCGTCTCAGGGCGAAGCCCAGCATAGGTGGGAGATGAATCGCCCTGTTTTTCAAGACTGAGATTGTTGGATACAATCAGTGTAACGAATCAAAAGGAAACTTCAATTTGCGAAGCAAATAAGTGGTGAGTAGTTCACCGGTAAAGCCCGTCAGAATACTGTCGCTGTTCGTTTAAACTCAGGAGGAGAGAACATACATCATGAATCGTTTAGATAAACACCTGTCCGAATTAATTGCGCCATTTCATCTCACATGCGAAGTAAATCCTTCCATCACGGGCATCGCAACAGACTCGCGTGAAGTGACAAAAGGCTGTCTGTTTATTTGTGTCCGCGGCTATACCGTTGATGGACACCAGTACGCTGAAGAGGCCGTTGCAAACGGAGCCGTTGCGATTTTAGCGGAAGAACCCATCGACGGAGTGGAAGTTCCCGTCGTCCTATTACAGGATACAAAACATGCTGCCGGAAAAGTGGCGGATTTATTTTACGATCATCCGAGTCACAAGTTGAAGGTTTATGGAATAACGGGTACGAACGGGAAAACGACGACGACCAAACTGACATACGATTTATTTCGTGCTGCCGGACAGAAGGCAGGGATGATCAGCACAATCGGAGCGATGATTGACGGAGAAATGATCGATACACCGAATACAACACCGGAAGCTATCATTTTGCATCGTCTGTTATACCAAATGGTCGAGCAGGGGGTCACCGATTGTGTACTCGAGGTTTCTTCGCACGCTTTAATGGAAGGTCGCGTGGAAGGGGTAAAGTTTCATGCCGCAGCGTTTACGAACCTGACACACGATCACCTTGATTACCATGCCTCGATGGAGGAATACGCGCAGGCAAAAGCCTTGTTGTTCAAACAAGTTGCAACGAGCGGAGGGCAAGCGGTCATTCTAAATGAGGCTGATCCGAAGAGTCGAGTCATGGAAAAAGCGGCAGAAGGCTTGCCTGTCATCTGGTACGCAACAAAAGCGCTGTCTGAAGCACCAATCACAGTGGAGTGGAAAGAGGAGACTGTCAGTGTCCGGATTGACGGGACAGTGACGGAAGTTTCTGTCTTTCTTCTCGGCGATTTCAATGCTGCGAATCTTGCGGCGGCCATCGGACTGATGCAGGCAGGTAACGTTAATATGTATCAGCTGATCCGCCATATACCGGAACTTCGTCTTCCGAAAGGACGTTTGGAACAGATTCCGTTTGAAGGGTGCGAAGTATACATTGATTATGCGCACACACCGGACGGATTGGAGAAGTGTTTGAAAGCATTGTCTGTTCCGGGCGAACCTTTATATATGGTGCTGAGTGCAGCAGGGGAACGAGATCGTTCCAAACGAGCGGTGATGGGACGGATTGCCGGTCAGTATTGCGAGGGAATCATCGTGACGGTACATGATCCGAGGCGGGAACAGCCGCAACAAATCATTAAAGAGCTTCTGGTAGAGATACCGCCTCGAAAAATCATCACCTGTCATGAGTCGCGAAAAGAAGCACTCCAGATTGCAGCAAAGGTTGCATTGACCGGGAAGCGGATGGTCATTGTCGGGAAAGGGCATGAACGGTTCGAACAGATTGGGACGGAGCACGTGCCGTTCGATGAAGTCAAGATTTTAACCGATGAACTGATTCGGTTATCCGGTCAGGAGACGGCCATGTAAAAAACCGACCATTTTTCATTATGGTCGGTTTCTTTTCTTAGCTAAAGCTTCCGCTTTTTTAGTATTGGCGAAATGATATTTTGTCCATTCCTGTAAACGTTCAGGACCGTATCTTATTAAGAGCGAAGCAGCGACCTGATCGACTTTTGCACCGGCACCTTTCGGGATCTCCGTCCCGGTCTGGCGGCTCAACTGATCCATCTCTTTTAAGAAGATGGCCCGTGCCAAAATTGAGGCGGCGGCGACGGCGACGTGGATTCCTTCCGCCTTCGTCGAAAAGTAGACGTTGTCCTTGACCTGGTTCGTCTCTCCGGAAAGATGTTTGTAGTAGACAGCTTTTTCAGCGAATTGATCAATCAGGATGGCTTGCGGCGGTTCATCCAGTCGAGTGAGTAATCCATTGAGCGCGGAATTATGAAGCAGGGCGGTCATCTTGCCCTGTGTCATCGTCCGTTGCATTCGATTGTAATCCGGATTGTGCAGGATCCGGTATTCATAAGGAATCACAGCATGCAGATCACGAGCAATCGTTCGGATTTCCGGATCGGAGACGTTTTTAGAGTCGCGGACTCCGAGCTCCCGGACCAGTTCGATTTTCGTTTTGTCAACGTAAGCGGCAACGACGACTAAAGGACCAAAAAAGTCACCTTTTCCAACTTCGTCACTGCCGACGACCGACCAGTTGGCAAATCCTTCTGGTAAAGAGCCGCTTGCCGGAGAAACGGTTTTTTTTGCTATCGGCGAACCGTAACGTACAGCGACAGTTTCAGCTTCCTGTCCTTGAAACATGACTTTTCCCGAGTTATAGACGGTCACGATACATCCGGCCGTTCGTGCGGCGAATCGTGCATAAGGCGGAGGCGAAACTTGATGACGCGTGAAATTGGAAATGACGGTTTCCTGTTTTTCTTTTGTTAGCTTTAAAACGACTGTTCCCATGACATGATCACCCTTTCGAAAATAAGCATACCATCCTTAAGTCGGATGGTGGACTTCTTTTCCTATTTCAAAAATGATGGTACTATATGAAAGAAGCAAAGTATGAGGAGGACAGGAAAATGGCTGATTCAGAAGGGTTGAACCGGACGACGATTCATATTGCAGGAAATGATTATACGATTGTCGGAACGGAGTCACCTGAACATGTTCGCGAAGTGGGTCTCCTCGTGGATACAAAAATTCGTGAAATCAGAGACCAGGCACCACAACTCGACGTGCGACAAATTGCTGTTCTAGCAGCTCTCAATATCGGTAGTGACTATGTCAAAATCAAAAAGAATTTGGGTGAACTTTAAACATGATTTCTCTTGTTATCTTACTGTTTTTAGCTTTAGGCACGATGACGGGTGTCCGTCGGGGTGTTGTGTTACAGGCAGGTCATTTATTAAGCCTGATCATCTCGTTTATTGTCGCTTTGTCGTTTTACGATGAGTTGGCCGAGAAGTTCAAGTTATGGATTCCTTACCCATCAACGCTGGATGATGCCGGAATTGATTTAACGATGTTCTCCATCCCGAGTTCGGTTGGTTTGGATGAAGTATTTTATAAAGCCTTTTGGTTCATCGTCTTGTTTTTTGCGACGAAAATCGTGTTATCGATTATCATCGCAATGTTTGATTCACTGACGAACATTCCAGTTCTCAAGCAGGTCAAAGGTCTCTTGGGAGGTATCTTCGGATTCATCGAGATGTATATCTTCATCTTCCTGGTTTTGTTCCTGGCAGCCTTTGCACCGGTTCAGTCCATTCAAGATGCCATTGCAGATTCAAGTTTAGCGTCATTTATGATTCAACATACACCGGTCCTCGCAGATTGGTTAATGCAAAAAGTCGGTTTGATAAAATAACGTGCTCCCGTTGAATGGGAGCTTTTTTTGAGGGGAGAATTGAACATGCGGACGACACAAGATGCGATTCGACATTTGGAACGAATTTCAGTTTATCTCGAAGTAAAAGGTGAAAACCCGTTTAAGATCAATGCGTTTCGAAAGGCAGCAAGTCTGCTCGAAGCAGCGGAACTTGATTTCATGGCGATCGAAGACTTTACAGCGATGAAAGGAATCGGAAAAGGAACGGCAACGGTCCTTGAGGAATTCCGTGAAACCGGAACGAGTACCGCATTGACGGAACTTGAGCAACAGGTCCCGGAAGGATTGATTGCCTTACTGAAGATTCCGGGACTTGGTGGAAAGAAACTCGCGAAACTGCATGAAGTCGGTGTCATTGATGCAGATTCCTTCGCTGAGAAACTGGCAGATGGTACAGTGGAAGCAATGCCGGGCTTCGGGAAAAAGACCGTGGAAAAATACAGTAAGGCACTGGAAACATTTGAGATACGGCCGGAACGGTTACCGTACGGTGTCATGCGAAAGAGTGTCAGTGAGCTGGAGCGGACGTTAGCCGGGATCGATCAAATCATCCGTTTTGAAGTCGGGGGCAGTTTCCGGCGCGCGGAAGAGACGTGTAAGGATCTCGATTTCATCATCTCGACGGACCATCCAAAAGAAGTGAAGGCGCAATTACTTGAAATTGAACAAATCGATGAAATCATTGCTGCCGGGGACACCAAAGTCTCAATCGTTTTGAAGCGGGATGATGCTTACATCGCAGTTGATTTCCGATTAGTGGACGACTTGGCATTTGCTTCGACGTTACATCACTTTACGGGATCAAAAGATCATAATGTCCGGATGCGGCAACTGGCGAAAGAACGCGGTGAAAGTATCTCGGAATACGGAGTCGAAACGAAAGACGGACTGTTCCAACCGAAAACGGAACAGGAACTGTTTGCCCGTTATGACCTGCCGTTCATCCCGCCGGAACTGCGGGTAGGACGTCAGGAGTTCGAAGCGGATTTAAATATGTTGATTCAGGAAAAGGACATTCAAGCAGATGTCCATATGCATACAACGTGGTCGGACGGTACGTTATCCGTTGATGAACTGGTTGATGCCTGTGCGGCACGGGGATACTCCTGGATGGCCATTACCGATCACAGTAAATATATGAAGTTCGTCAATGGATTGACGGAAGAACGATTGCGGAAACAGCGCGTCGAAATTGAAGCGGCACGAAAGAAACATCCGGAGATGACGATTTTATGCGGTGTTGAGATGGATATTCTACCGGACGGATCACTCGATTATGAGGATGACTTCTTAAAAGAAATGGATTACGTCATCGCTTCGATCCATTCGAAGTTTGATCAGACGGAAGAGGAAATCATGCAACGTCTTGAAAATGCCTGCCGCAATCCGTATGTCTCTTTGATTGCCCATCCGACCGGACGCATTATCGGACGCCGGGATGGATATGCAGTCAACATCGATCGACTGGTCGAACTGGCGGCTGAAACCGGGACGGCACTGGAAATGAATGCGAATCCCGGACGGTTTGATTTAACCGCCTCGTCACTGGCGAAAGCGAAGGCAGCTGGAGTCAAACTGATGATCAACACCGATACCCATCGTCCGGAAATGTTGGAAGATATGAAACTTGGGGTCCTTCATGCACGTAAAGCATATTTGGAACCATCTGATGTCATCAATACGTGGACTGCCAAAGAAGCACGTGCCTTTTTTGACCGAAAACGTTTAGGAGTGAAGTAAATGAATGCCAATGCACTACGTGTATTAGAATACGATAAATTAAAAGAACTACTCGCCAAACAAACCGCCAGTTCACTGGGGGCTCAGTTCGTGCGGAAAATGGAGCCGGCGGAAGATTTTGAGCAGGTGAAAGCGTTACTCGCTTTGACGACAGAAGCGACGACCGTTTACCGATTGCGCGACCGTTATCCATTTGGCGGACTGACGGATGTCCGCAGTGAAGTCAAGCGGGCGGAAATCGGATCTGTCCTCTCAACCAGTGAGTTACTTGCAGTGGCAGACGTCGTCTATTCCGGACGTCAAGTCAAGGCTTTCCAGGAACGTCTGCATGAAGATCATCCGGATCTCCGCTTACCGGCGCTTGACAGCCGGATTGAGCAGATTACAAAGCTGGTGGAAATCGAACAGGGTATTCGTCATGCGATTGATGACCAGGGAACGGTTCAAGACTCGGCAAGCGACAAACTTCGGGCTTTACGGAGTCAGCTTCGCTCACTCGAAGGTCAAGTCCGGTCGAAAATCGACGGCGTCTTACGCAGTAAGTCGAAGATGTTGTCCGATGCCATCGTCACGATGCGAAATGACCGTTACTGTGTGCCGGTCAAGCAGGAGTACCGTCAAGCCTTTGGCGGAATCGTCCATGACCAATCGGCATCCGGTGCGACACTGTTCATCGAACCGCAAGCCGTCGTTGCGGCCAACAATGAAATCCAGGAAGCACGCCTCAAAGAGCGGGCAGAAATCGAACGGATTTTAGCTCAACTTTCAGCGCTTGTCGGCTCAGTCGGCGATTCGCTTCGCATCAACGTCGACGTCCTGGCGGAGCTCGATTTCATCATGGCAAAAGCGTTATACGGACACACGATTCGTGCCGTCGAACCACGTTTAAATGAAAATCGCCACATCGTCCTGAAAGAAGCGCGTCATCCGTTCATTCCGGATGATGAGGTCGTTCCGATTACCGTGTCGCTTGGCGGGGAATTCACCTCACTCGTCATCACCGGACCGAACACCGGCGGGAAAACCGTCACGTTGAAAACGATTGGACTACTGCAATTGATGGTTCAATCCGGTTTATACGTTCCGGCAGCGGACGAGACGGAGTTGAGTGTCTTTGATGCGATTTATGCCGACATCGGAGATGAACAGTCCATTGAACAAAACTTGTCGACGTTTAGTTCTCATATGACGAACATCGTTTCAATGATGGGGAAAATTGATTTCATGAGTCTTGTCCTGTTTGATGAACTCGGTGCGGGAACGGATCCGACAGAAGGGGCGGCGCTTGCGATTGCCATCTTGGATGAAGTGAAACGACGCGGGGCGCGTGTCGCTGCGACGACTCACTATTCGGAGCTGAAAGCATACGGTTACAACCGGGAAGGTGTCGTGAACGCCTCGATGGAGTTTGATGTCGAGTCGCTTAGTCCAACGTACCGGTTACTGATTGGTGTACCTGGACGTTCCAATGCCTTTGAAATTTCGAAACGGCTTGGGCTAGAGGACCGTGTCATCGATGCGGCCCGTGATCAAGTTGGAACGGATGCGCAGTCCGTTGAAACGATGATCGGACGGCTGGAAGAAGCGAAACAACGTGCTGAATCCTTGGAACGGGAATTGCTGCAGGAACAACAACGATTGGTGGAAGAACGGGAAGAGTTCGAGCGGGAACAGGCGGAGATTCATCAAGAGAAAAATGAAATTCTCGCCAAAGCAGAAGAAAAAGCAACGCGTGCCGTCGAACGGGCACAAAAAGAAGCAGAAGCTGTCATTAAGCGCCTGAAAGAATTACGGGACGCGGGAGCTGTCAAAGAGCACGAACTGATTGAAGCCCGGAAACAGCTCGAGCAAGCGAAACCTTCGTTACAAGATCAACGGATTGCCAAGGTCAAAGCAAAAACCAATCAGGCTCCGGTCTTTGCCAAAGGCGAAGAAGTAAAAGTAACGACCTTTAACCAAAAAGGATATATCATCAATCAAAATTCAAATGGTGAATATACAGTACAGGTCGGAATCATGAAAGTAAACGTCAAGCCGAGTGATTTAGCCAAGGTCGGGGAAGTCAAATCGGCTTCGAAAACCAAAAAACGATCTGGCGGAACAAGTATCACGAAGCAGTCTGCTGCTTCAGCCGAGTTGGATTTACGCGGTGTCCGGGTCGAGGAAGGACTGGCAAAACTCGATCGGTTCATGGATCAGGCACTGCTGTCCAACTACGAACAGATTCGTGTCATCCATGGTCTTGGAACAGGAGCGATGCGTCAAGGAGTACAAGAATACCTTCGTGGAAACCGTCATGTCAAAACCCATCGCTTAGGCGGTCAGGGTGAAGGTGGACATGGTGTGACAATCATCGAATTGAAATGAGGCGCGGTTAGGTGAATATTTTTGAAAACGTCTATGTCTACACGACAGCTTTATATTCGGTTGCGGGACTGTTAATCATCATGGGGTTGGCACTTTTTGAGTTGACAACCCGGTACCGGAACTGGGAACATATCAAGAGTGGAAACATTGCTGTTGCTCTCGCGACCGGCGGGAAAATCATCGGTTTGGCAAATATCGTCCATTTTGCCGTCCAAAGTGAACAGCGTGTCGGGGCGATTTTTTTAGAAAGTGCCTTCGGATTTTTACTGTTGATTTCGACCTATTGGATTTTTGAATTCTTAACTCCGAATCTTCCGGTCGACCGGGAGATCGAAAAAGGAAATATCGCTGTCGGCATCATCTCCTGTTCGTTATCGATCGGGATGTCTTATGTGATCGGTTCAGCGTTAGTGGGGTGAACAGGTGTTAGAACGATTAGCGAAAATCATGTTTGGCGTATCGATTGCCTTTTTGGTCGTCGGTCTGCTGTGGGTTTTTATGAATTAAAAGAACTGGCTCTGCTAAGTGATTATTCCGTACTGAGATCGATTCAGTACGGAATTTTTATTGGCAGGACACAAAAAAATGAAGGAGGAGACGACTATGAACGTCAAAAAAACCAATACCAATGAAATACGGCGCCGCGCCTTTGAAGCGATGCAACTGATTTCCTGGAAAGATATTTTTTGGGTGATCATCGGCTCAGCTATCTTGGCGTTCGGCATCAACTACTTTACGATTCCGAATGATTTGTCAGAAGGAGGATTGATCGGGATTACGGTCATCTTCTACTACCTGTACGGATGGGATACCGGCTTAGTCTCGTTAATTGCCAATGCACTGTTGTTTGTCGTCGGTTACCGTTTCTTAAGTCGGAAAACGATGATCTATTCCGTCATTTCCGTCGCAACGACATCCTTTGTCCTGTCGTCGACAGCGTCGCTCGCGACGAGCTCCGACAGCCGGCTGATCGGGACGGTGTATGCCGGAATCTTGATCGGTCTTGGAATCGGTCTTGTCATCCGGGCAGGCGGGACGACCGGCGGTGGTGTCATCATCGCCCGGTTAATGAACAAATACCTAAACTTAGGGATTGCCGTGTCGATGTTCATCATCGACGTGACAGTCGTCGGAGCCTCCGGATTTTTGTTTGGAGAAGAAACGATGCTTTATACGCTGATTGCAATCATCATTGGTTCGTATTTAATTGATTTGGTCAGCGAAGGATTGAATGTCCGTGAAGCCGTGACGATCATCAGTCACCGCCAGGAAGAAATCGCGACGATTTTGACCGAAACACTCGGACGCAGTGCGACCGTCATCCACAGCCACGGTCATTTCACAAAACAGAAAAACGATATGTTATATATGATTGTCGACAAGCGCCAGCTCGCGCCATTGAAACAAATCGTCGAAGCGGCGGATCCGCGTGCCTTTGTCGTCATTCATAAAGTACGGGAAGTCATCGGGGAAGGGTTTACCTATCCATCCCGTTAAACCGATTCAAAAGACCACTTGTGAAACAGCGCAAGTGGTCTTTTTGATGAGTTTCAAATATCTATTATTTGGAAAAAATGAAATTTATTTTAATAGAAGACTAGCCGTGTTAGCTGAAATACACGTATAATAAAAATGAATAGTAATTCAGTTACAGGGAGGGAATGGAATGGATTCAGCATGGTTAAAGGATTATCCGGAACAAGTACCTGCATCGATCAACTATTGTGAAGTACCGCTTTATCAAGCACTCGAGGAGGCGGCAAATGAATTTCCGGAGCGGAGAGCGCTTAGTTTTCTCGGGAAACGAATGACGTTCCAGGAAGTGCGCCATGAAGCGCGGAGCTTTGCAAAAGTCCTGCAGGATGCCGGTCTTGAGAAGGGCGACCGGATCGGTTTGATGTTGCCGAACTGTCCACAGTATATGATCAGTTACTACGCGGTGTTGTACGCTGGTGGAATCGTCGTTCAGGTCAATCCGTTGTATACCGACCGCGAACTGGAACAGATTTTGGACGATTCAGGGGCGAAGATGCTCGTCACACTCGATTTGCTGTATCCGAAAGCATCGCGTGTCAAAGCAAAGACGTCTTTAAAAACCGTTGTCACGACAAGCATTGCTGACTACCTTTCATTTCCTAAAAATAAACTGTATCCGATCAAGTCCCGTAAAGACAATAACATCATCATTGATACGACGGGATCCATTCCGTTTCTGTCTCATCGCGGAAGTACGATGATTGAACCGGTGAACATCAACCCAAAAGAAGATATCGCAGTGTTACAATATACAGGTGGAACGACCGGTGCGCCTAAAGGTGTTATGTTGACGCACTTTAATCTCAGTGCCAATGTCGAGCAGATCAGTCATTGGTTCTATAAATATTCTCGGGGAGACGGGCGGAAATTGTTGGCAGTCGTCCCATACTTCCATGTCTACGGAATGACGTGTAACCTGAACTTCGGTATGTTCAATGCGTACGAACAAATCATTTTGCCGAAATTCGACTTGGAACAGGTCCTGAAGACGATTGATAAAGAAAAACCGAGTCTGTTTCCCGGCGCTCCGACGATGTATGTCGGACTGTTAAATCATCCGAAACTAAAGAAATATGATTTATCCTCGATCGAAGCATGTATTTCCGGATCAGCACCGCTTCCGGTCGAAGTACAAGAGAAGTTTGAACAGGTGACAGGCGGACGGATCGTCGAAGGGTACGGCTTGTCGGAAACAAGTCCCGTGACGCATACGAACTGTATCTGGGATAAACGTGTTCCCGGAACAGTCGGAATTCCGGTTCCGGATACAATCGCTAAAATCGTTCAACCGGACGGAGAGACGCCTGCTGCACCTGGAGAGATCGGAGAGATTCTTGTCCGTGGCCCGCAAGTTATGAAAGGATATTGGAAACGTCCTGAAGATACACAGGCTGTTCTGCGTGACGGATGGTTGCATACGGGAGATCTTGGATATGTCGGCGAGGATCATTATTTCCGGATTGTCGATCGGAAAAAAGATTTAATTATCGCATCAGGATTCAATATCTATCCACGGGAAGTCGAAGAGATTTTGTACGAACATCCGGCGGTCAAAGAAGCGGTCGTCATCGGTGTACCGGATGCTTACCGGGGTGAAACCGTCAAAGCCTTCATCGTTCTGAAAGATGACGTGCAGACGACGGAAGAGGAACTGGATCAGTTTTGCCGGAAAAGTTTAGCATCATTCAAAGTGCCGAAACAATATGAGTTCAGACAAGAGTTGCCGAAAACGTTTGTCGGGAAAATCCTGCGTCGTGTCTTAGTCGAGGAAGAACGGACAAAACAACTGGAAGAAAGCAGTTGACAGCTCAAAATGACATGTTAGAATAAATATGAATGAACCATCATTCATTTTATGTGTTAGGAGATAGCCTTATGAAAAGAACGATGTCTAAGAGTGATCGCATCATTGATGCGGCAGTAAAGGTGATTGCGAAAAACGGCTACCACGGTGCCAAAGTGACAGCTATCGCAAAAGAAGCAGGCGTAGCGGATGGAACGATTTATCTTTACTTTAAGAACAAGGAGCACTTATTAATTTCTTTGTTCCAAGCCAAGATGGGCAGTTTCATCGAGTATTCGGAAGCACAGATCGCACATCATCAGTCAGCGACACAACAACTGGCAGGGCTCATCGAAGCGCACCTTGAACAGTTATCGGTTGATTATGATTTGGCCGTCGTCACGCAAATCGAGTTACGCCAATCGAATCAAGAGATGCGGCATAATATCGCAACGGTTTTAAAACCGTATCTCCATCTGATTGATCGTGTGATTCGAAACGGGATGGAATCGGGAGAGTTCTCAAACGAGCTGGATTATCGTTTGGCGCGGCAAATGGTATTCGGAACGATTGACGAAGTCGTGACCAGCTGGATGGCGAGCGGATTTAAATACGAGTTGCTCGAGACACGTCACGGTATTCATCGCATGCTAATTAAAGGGCTGAGTTAAGCCCTTTTCATGAAAAACTTTTTGTAAGCGGATACAAAAATGATGGTGGTCAATAGAAGTTGATACGAGGGGGAACGAAGAATGGAAATCTACGTCTTGTTAAAACGAACATTTGATACGGAAGAAGCAATTCAGCTTGAAAATGGTCAAATCGAAGAGGATGGTGCAGAATTCATCATCAATCCTTATGATGAATATGCAGTCGAAGAAGCGATCCGTGTACGGGATGCCCAATCTGGAACCGTGACGGTCGTAACGGTCGGACCGGAAGATGCAGACAAAGAACTCCGGACAGCGCTCGCGATGGGAGCCGATCAAGCAGTCCGAATCTCAATTGAAGACGATATTGAGGAAGCCGATCATTATTCGATTTCAGAAGTATTGGCCGGGTATCTCAAGGAACAGACAGTCGATTTAATCATCGCCGGAAACGTCGCCGTTGACGGCGGAAGCGGACAAGTCGCTCCGCGTGTCGCAGAACTGCTTGATATTCCGTACGTCACAACAATCACGAAGCTTGAGTTGAACGGAACGGATGCCGTCGTGACACGTGACTCGGAAGGGGATACGGAAGTCATTAAAACATCGTTGCCGTTGCTCGTCACAGCCCAACAAGGATTAAATGAACCTCGTTATCCAAGCCTGCCGGGTATCATGAAGGCGAAAAAGAAACCGCTCGAGGAACTTGAATTATCGGATCTGGAATTAGACGAGGATGAGTTGGCACCGCGTCTTGAGACGATTGAACGCTTTTTGCCGCCAAATAAAGCAGCCGGTAAAATTCTAGAAGGTGATTTGTCGACACAAGTCCAGGAACTCGCTTCATTATTACGCAACGAAGCAAAAGTTGTTTAAGGGGGAAGAAACGATATGTCAAAAGCACTTGTACTTGCAGAATCACGGGACGGGAATTTACGGAATGTGTCATTTGAAGCGATCGCAGCGGCAAATCTCGTTGCAGATGAAGTCGTAGTTGCCTTAATCGGACAAAATGTGGCGGCAGATGCCGCGCAACTCGCGACACGGGGGGCACATCAGGTTCTCGTCGTTGAAGACGAACGCTTGCAGCATTATACACCGGACGGGTACGGACAAGTCTTCATGCAGTTGTTGGAACGTGTTGCGCCGGACGTCATCGTCTTTGGTCATACCTCACTTGGTAAAGATCTGTCACCGAAAATCGCAGCGAAACTGCAGGCAGGATTAATCAGTGATGTGACGTCGATCGAAGGCAGCGGAGCAGATGCTTCTTTCATCCGACCGATCTATTCCGGAAAAGCCTTTGAAAAAGTAAGAGTTTCAGAAGGAAAAACGCTCTTCACCGTCCGCCCGAACAATATCGAGCCGTTGGCGGAAGGAACTTCAGAAGGAACGGTTGAATCCGTAACCGTTGAGTTGAAGGATCTGCGTACTATCGTTTCAGAAGTCGTCCGAAAAGCAACGGGTGGTGTCGATCTGTCGGAAGCGAAAGTCATTGTCGCAGGCGGTCGTGGTGTCAAGAGTTCAGACGGTTTTGCACCCCTTCAAGAGTTGGCGGATTTGCTCGGTGGTGCAGTCGGTGCATCACGTGGAGCGTGTGACGCAGACTATTGCGATTACGCGTTGCAAATCGGTCAGACGGGGAAAGTGGTCACACCGGACTTATACATCGCTTGCGGTATTTCCGGTGCGATTCAACATTTAGCCGGGATGTCGAATGCGAAAGTCATCGTCGCCATCAACAAAGATCCGGAAGCGAATATCTTCTCGGTCGCAGATTACGGAATCGTCGGCGATTTGTTTGATGTCGTGCCGTTACTAACGGCAGAATTCAAAAAAATGCTTGTTCATTAAGAAGCGGGGGAAGAAGCAAAGAGCAACTTCTTTGCTTCTTTTTTTGCGTATAACTTGTCTGAGCAGTTTCGTTTGCTGTAAGGTAGGGCTGTGCTATACTCAAGTCAGTAAAAAGATGGGTTGGATTCACAAGTCGATCCCGTCTAAAAATAGGAGGTTTTTCTCAATGGCAATCGTACACGCAACTAGCCAATCGTTTAAAGAAGATACACAAGAAGGTCTCGTTCTCGTTGATTTCTGGGCAACATGGTGCGGACCTTGTCGCATGCTTGCTCCGGTTCTCGAAGAACTTGATGCAGACATGGAAAACGTTAAAATTGTTAAAGTCGACGTTGACGCTAACCCGGAAGTCGCTGGAGCTTTCCAAGTCCAAAGTATTCCGACGCTCGTCTTATTCAAAGACGGTCAACCGGTCAACAAAACAATGGGCTTCATGCCTAAAGATGCTTTAAAAGAATTCGTTGAAACATCTAACTAATTCTAAACGCTATTCAAAAGGCATTCCGTCAATCGACGGAATGCCTTTTTTGTATTGAATCAACCTATCGGTGAACAAAGTTCAATCAGATGATCGTCCGGGTCAAGCACATAGGCGACTGTTTGCCCCCACGGTTTTTCAGTCGGAGGTAACACGGTTTGGTGACCTGCATTCTTGATCTGCTCATACACATGAGCGACATCTTCCGTCACAAAACCGAGCTCGATCGATTGTTGACCGGTTTTGTCCGGGATTTCATAGGGAATCATGGAACGGACGTCTTCTTTTGTGTTGAAGGCAAGAATTGTCGATCCGGTATCAAACTCCGTATAACTTCCGTGCTCCGCTTTAATCGGCAGACCAAGCAGACCGTGGTAGAACAGACGTGTTTTTACGGGGTCCGTAATGTAAAGAATCGTATAGCCGTAATCAACCATGTCAACTCCTCGCTTTCAGTTGTCAGTCTTCCAGTAATGATGCAATATCAGATGCGGGTGTCGGATAAGCAAAACTCGTTTTCTGAAGAGCAGAGCTCGGAATCCGGTGCTGCATGGCAAACGAAAAATAGTTAGCCAGTTCGGCGGCATGCACACCGATGAAGTGAGCACCCAGAATCTGATCGTCTTCCCCAATCAATACTTTTGCCCGGGCGAACGGATCTTTGATCCGGACATTTGTTTGCCAACTCGAGGTATCAATTAATTTTCCGCGGTATCTTGTATTGTTTTGTTTTAGACTGGCTTCCGTCTGTCCGACTTTTGCAAGATTTGGCGTAGTGAAGACGATGCTCGGCACAGGAAGTAATTCCAGTCGGCGCGTATTGCCTTCGAGCACATTACAGGCAGCAAGCCGTCCTTCCGTTCCTGCAAAAGGAGTCAAGGCAGGATTTCCGCTGACTGCTACGTCACCTGCTGCATAGATGTTCGAAGCGGAAGACTGGAGGTAATCGTTCACATGTATGCCTTTTTCTTCATAGATGACACCGGCTTTTTCCAATTGCAAATGCTTGATGCTTGCGATACGGCCTGTCGCATTCAAGACGACATCGGCTTCCAGACGTGTTCCGTCAGAAAGCGTCAATGTTGTATCCGAGTAAGAAACCGCTTCTGTTTCATGAAGAATTTGAATGCCGAGTGCTTGTGTCGCTTCAAGCAAGACAGAAACCAATTCCTGCTCAAATTGTTTCAGGGCACTGGAACGAAGCAGAATCGTCACTTCAGAACCGGCGATTCGTGCCAGGTGAGCGAATTCAAACGAAATGTAGCCTCCACCGATACAGACCAGACGACGGGGGACATCACGCAATTCCAAAAACTCATTGCTGTTGAGGAAACGTTCGCTTCCGGGAACGGATAACTCGCGTGGTCGGAGTCCTGTCGCAATCAAAAATTGTTCGGCTTCCAGCTCGATGTCATCGACCACAAGTTTTTTATTCGACAGGAAACGGGGTTCCCCGTGGTAATAGTCAATCCCCAACTCATCGTACTGATTTCGGGTTTGTTCCGGGATGGCGCGTGTGTATTCATTTTTCCGTTCCATCAGTTGACGCCAGTCGATGGAGACAAGCCCTTTCAGGCCGTAACCGAGTAAACGTTCCACGGCGTCCTTTGCTTCACTGCCGGTTAAAAGAATCTTTTTAGCATCACAACCGCGCTGAGCGCATGTTCCGCCCGGCGTGAAGTTTTCAATAATGGCAACGTTTAGTCCTTTTTCAGCAAATTTATAAGCCGCTTGGTTACCGGCTGACCCTGTACCTATTACAATGCAATCGTATGTACGCATTTTTTATCCCCCATGTGTCATAATCAATGTATGATATTTACCCTATAACGTAAAACTAGAAACGGTGGAAGGAGACATTTTTGTGAGTCATCAAGAACATATTAAGGCGAAATTATCCCTTTTACCTGACGAACCAGGTTGTTATCTGCATAAAAATCAATTTGGCGAGGTCATTTATGTCGGAAAAGCTAAAAATTTAAAGAATCGTGTCCGGTCTTATTTTACCGGTGCACACGATTTAAAGACAGAACGACTTGTCGCCGATATTCGGGACTTCGAATACATCATCACCGGAAGTGAGCTCGAAGCACTGCTTCTTGAGATGACACTGATTAAAAAATACGATCCGAAATATAACATCATGCTCAAGGATGACAAATCCTATCCGTATCTCAAAATTACGAATGAGACGTACCCGCGTCTGATTACGACACGGAAATTAAAAAAAGACGGCGGACATTACTTTGGTCCTTATCCGAACGCTTATGCCGCCAATGAAACTAAACGCCTGCTCGACCGGCTGTATCCGCTCCGTAAGTGCCAGCCGATGCCGAAGAAACTATGTTTGTATTACCACATCGGTCAGTGTCTCGGACCTTGTGAAATCCCTAATCTCGAAGGGGATCAAAAAGAGATCGTCTCGGAAATCCGCCGTTTCTTATCGGGAGAAACAAAAGAATTGGTCCAGTCGTTGCAACACAAGATGAGCGGTGCAGCGGAAGCAATGGAATTCGAACGGGCTGGAGAACTGCGCGATCAAATTCGGGCGATTGAATCGATCATGAACAAACAGAATATGATTACGGCAGATCTGACCTCGCGGGATGTCTTCGGAATTTATGTCGACAAGGGATGGATGTGTGTGCAGGTCTTTTTCCTGCGCGGCGGAAAAATGATTGAGCGTGATGTCTCGCTGTTTCCGATTTACGGGACACCGGCGGAAGAACTTGAAAGTTTTATCGTCCAGTTCTATGAAAAAAATATCAAGCCAAGCGAGATTTATGTCCCGCCCCTCGTCAATCAGATGCTGCTCAAAGAGGCGCTTAATGTACGTGTCCATGTGCCGGTACGCGGATCAAAACGCAAATTGCTCGATCTTGCGACGAAAAATGCCGAAAATGCAATCGGGGAACGGTTCGAATTGATCGCCCGGGATGAAAAGAAAACCGTTCAAGCCGTTCAGGAACTCGCTGATGCGATTGACGTCCATCCGCTATCGCGGATCGAAATCATTGATAATGCGAACATTCAAGGAGCGGATGCCGTCTCGGCCCTTGTCGTGTTTGAAGACGGGAAACCGCTCAAAAAAGAATACCGGAAATTTAAAATCAAAACCGTCAAAGGGCCGGACGACTATGAATCGATGCGGGAAATCGTCAGACGGCGCTACCGGCGTTTATTGCTCGAAGGCGCACGGTTGCCGGATCTTGTCCTGATTGACGGCGGGCTCGGTCAATTAAATGCGGCACTTGAAGTCATTCAAGATGAATTAGGGTTATCCCTGCCGGTCGGTTCACTGAAAAAAGACGATAAACACCGGACAAGTCAACTCTTATTCGGGGAAGGCGGGCAGTTGATTGAGCTCCATCCGCGTTCGAGTGCATTTTATTTGCTGCAACGTATGCAGGACGAGGTCCACCGGTTTGCCATCACGTTCCACCGTTCACTGCGCTCAAAAGGAATGACCCGCTCGTTGCTTGACGACATTCCTGGAGTGGGACCGAAACGTCGTCAACAACTGATCCGTCATTTCGGATCGATGCGGAGCTTAAAAAAAGCGAACATCGAACAGCTGACGGAGGCCGGTTTACCGGTCAAATTGGCAGAAACCGTAGCGGAATATCTCAGTCAGACGAATGAGGAATAAACTTAGAATTGAAGAAGCAGACAAAGAGGCGAACCCGGCTATCACTCAATAGCGGGTTCGCCTCTTTTTTGTAACCGGAAGAAAGCTGTACAATCCAAGCCGTATGTAATTATTTTGTGAACCACCAGATCAGAAATAATATAGCAGCGGTTACAAAGACAATCAAAAAGGCAGAGTGCTTTTTGGTGGCCTTTTTCTGAGAAGTTGCTACTGACACGCTGGTGATCAAAACAACGGCAATCGCGAACCATGTCCAAAAGCTCATTATTTACCTCCAGTCCCTATACACAATCAGGTACACCGAAAATTCGGTGTACCTGATTTAAATTGTTCAGTTATTGATATATTTTTCGTAGAACGAACCAAAGTCTTTTTGATTCCACTTGTAATAATGGCCTTGTAACCAGTCGAATGACTCCTGGGACAAATCTTTGAACGTTTGCGGTACGTTCATATCGCCTTGGCGTAAACCACCGAGAATCGTCACGGAATGATTCAGGGAATTGTTCGCGAACTCAAGCATCTTTTGTCCTTCGTATTGCTTTTCGGCAATGGCGAGAAGCGCTTTGTAGAGATCTTTCACATGTTCGAGCTGTTTTTTATCGACATCAATCGAATAATGTTTTCCGCCGATTTCGAACTTGATTTCGACATCAAGATCGACGGTACCGGCTGTTTCAAACATGACATGACGAATCGGATAATGTGCATATGGATAACGGTAGAGAACACGTTTTGAACTGACCGCACTTTCGCCGTCCAGGTGAACGAGCGCCAGATTCGTAAAGCAGTACTCATCTGTTTTCGATTTGATTAAAAAATAAATTTTTTCGCCGTCTTCGTGTAACACGTAGTCGTCCGCGGCGGCCTTGTCAAAATCGTCCGGGTGAATCACTTGCCCAATATCACTGAATCCTGTTAAATCGGCTGCGAGTTTCTTGAACATAAAAAATTCCTCCTTTGGTAGATGCGACTGAGTATTGATACGGCGATCAAACGAAAAAGGTTTCATGTTTCAAGAATTCGCGGTCCGACTTCAAACTCCTGTCCGGATTTCAAAGTGAGCGTTCAATCGGGTCTTTTGGATCGATCTCAATCAAGATATGTACGTGAGTTTTGTTTAATTCAGCATATCCTTCAGCGACGCAGCCGTTCAGTCGGGAGAATTGTTCCGCCAAAAACCCGGCTTCCAACTGGAAGTAGCCTGCCGGTCGGTCGAGACGCGTTGATTCAGGAGGGGTTAACAAAAAACTCAAAGAGTTCCCTTTTTGTTTTTTTAGTTCGAGATGTCCCCAACCAGCTTCTTGGAAAAAGGGAGGTGCTTCTTCGGCACTCAAGACCGGAAATTCACGTGCCAGTCGCTTTCCAGCCCAATAGATGACATGGCGGTAATCTGTTCCTAATAAATCCATCAGCACATAGTCACGAATCAGTTCGATTCCGAATGTGGAAGAGGGGGTTGGTACTGAATCCATCAACAATCACTCCTATCTCTGAAACTATTATAGCGGGGTAATTCTCCTCGGTCATTGTTTTCCTAAAAAAATTTGCAGTTATTTGCAGTTAAATGCAACAGCTCGGGTTGTCTTATAAAAAGGACAGGAGTAGAATAAGTGATGAAAAGACGAATTTCCTTATGAAAGCGCTTTTCTACCAAAATGCGCCAACGTTTGATTGGCAAACAAAAGGGGGGATTTGGATGGCGAATCATCGTGATTTCGTGGGGCGTAAAATACACTCACTGCTCGGCGTCATTCCAATCGGGTTATTTTTACTTTCTCATTTTACGACGAACTATTTCATCGTTCGTGGGGAGGAAGACTTTAATAAGGCTGCGGAAGTCGTGGGGAGCGTTCCGTATCGGTTGTTCTTGGAAGTGTTTGTCATCTTCATTCCAATCATCCTACACGGTATCTACGGTGTTTACATCGCGTTTACAGGTTCCGCGAACACAGGTCGTTATACATACTTCCGGAACTGGATGTATGTGCTACAACGCTTCTCAGGTATTTTCCTTGTCGTGTTCATCACATGGCACGTTTGGGAAACACGGATTGCCGCAGCAATGGGTACGGAAGTTGATGCGAGCATGATGCAAAATATCGTCGATAACGGATTCATGCTTGCCTTCTACATCGTCGGGATCCTGGCGACGACGTTCCACTTGGCAAACGGACTTTGGACGTTCTGCATCACATGGGGAATCACACAGTCACCCGCTTCTCAAAAAGCGATGTCTTATGTGGCAGCCCTCGTATTCATCGGATTATCGTTTGTAGGCGTACGCTCGATCTTGACGTTTGCAGGCGTGTTGTAAGGAAAGGGGAACTAACAACATGGCGAATAAGAATCTTGTCATCATCGGCGGAGGACTTGCTGGTTTGATGGCTACGATAAAAGCAGCAGAACAAGGTGTACCCGTCAAATTATTTTCTCTCGTGCCAGTCAAACGTTCACACTCCGTTTGTGCACAAGGAGGAATCAACGGGGCCGTCAATACAAAAGGAGAAGGTGACTCACCTTACCAGCATTTGGACGATACGGTGTACGGCGGTGATTTCTTAGCCAACCAGCCACCGGTTCAAAAAATGACGGAAGCGGCACCGAAAATCATCCACATGTTCGACCGGATGGGCGTCATGTTTAACCGGACACCGGAAGGATTACTTGATTTCCGTCGTTTCGGAGGAACATTGCATCACCGGACGGCTTATGCCGGTGCAACGACAGGACAACAATTGTTGTATGCACTTGATGAACAGGTCCGTAAATTTGAAGCGCAAGGTTTGGTAGAAAAATATGAAGGATGGGAATTCCTTCGTGCGATCATTGATGAAGAAGGGATTTGTCGTGGTGCGGTATGTCAAAACTTACGTTCGATGGAAATCGAAGCGTTTGCAGCTGACTCAGTCATTTTAGCAACAGGCGGTCCGGGTGTTATTTTCGGAAAATCAACCAACTCGGTCATCAACACAGGACAGGCAGCAGCAGCGGTTTACCGCCAAGGTGCTATTTACGCGAACGGGGAGTTCATTCAGATTCACCCGACAGCGATTCCGGGAGACGATAAACTCCGTCTCATGAGTGAATCGGCCCGCGGTGAAGGTGGACGTGTCTGGACGTATAAAGACGGTAAACCATGGTACTTCCTCGAAGAAAAATATCCGGCTTACGGAAATCTTGTGCCACGTGATATCGCGACGCGCGAAATCTTTGATGTTTGTGTCAATCAGAAGCTTGGTGTCAACGGGGAAAACATGGTCTATCTTGACCTTTCTCACAAAGATGCGAAAGAACTGGACGTCAAACTTGGCGGTATTCTTGAAATTTACGAGAAATTCGTCGGAGACGATCCACGAAAAGTACCGATGAAAATCTTCCCGGCAGTTCATTACTCAATGGGTGGACTATGGGTTGATTATGATCAAATGACGAATATCCCGGGATTATTTGCATCCGGCGAATGTGACTACTCGATGCACGGCGGGAACCGTCTGGGAGCGAACTCGTTGCTGTCTGCCGTCTACGGCGGAATGGTCGCAGGACCGGCAGCAATCGCCTACATGAACGATCTCGATCAATCCGTTCATGAGATGCCGGAAGAAGTCGTGGAAGCACACAAAATTGCTGAGATCAACCGTTTCAACGACATCCTCGCAATGGAAGGTACGGAAAATGCGTATCAAATCCACCGCGAACTCGGTGAAGTCATGACGGATAACGTCACAGTCGTTCGTTATAACGATAAACTCGAGCAGACGCTTGAGAAAATCAAGGAACTCCGCGACCGCTTCACACGCATTTCAGCGACGGACACAGCGCGTTGGAGCAACCAGGGTGCATCATTCATCCGTCAGCTCGATCATATGCTGGATCTTGCGGAAGCGATCACACTTGGAGCCTTGAAACGCGACGAGAGCCGTGGCGCCCATTACAAACCGGACTTCCCGGAACGTGATGACGAACGATTCTTGAAAACAACGATGGCCCGCTATACGAACGGTCATCCGGAAATCTATTACGAAGAAGTCGATACATCATTGATTCCACCGCGTAAGCGCGACTACAGCAAGAAGTCGAAGAAAGAGGTGAAGGCATAATGGCGACACCACTCGAACAGAAAACGAATCAAAAACCGGTTCAGTTCATCGTGCAACGTCAGGATGGACCGGACGGTAAAGCCTATGATGAAGCATTTGAAGTCCCTTACCGCCCGAATATGAACGTCATCTCGGCCTTGATGGAGATTCGTCGTAACCCGGTCAATGCAGCCGGAGAAAAAACGACGCCGATCAACTGGGACATGGGATGTCTCGAGGAAGTCTGCGGGGCGTGTTCAATGGTCATCAACGGAACACCCCGTCAGTCGTGTACGGCACTTGTCGACAAGCTCGAGCAACCGATTCGTCTGCAACCGATGCAAACGTTCCCGATTGTCCGTGACCTTCAAGTGGACCGTCAACGCATGTTTGACGCCTTGAAAAAAGTCAAAGCCTGGGTACCGATCGATGGTACGTACGACTTAGGTCCGGGACCGCGGATGCCGGAAAACAAACGCCAATGGGCATACGAGCTTTCAAAATGTATGACATGCGGTGTCTGTCTCGAAGCATGTCCGAACGTCAACGACCGGTCGAACTTCATCGGACCGGCATCGATTTCGCAAGTCCGTCTCTTCAATTCGCATCCGACCGGTGCGTTCCACAAGGAAGAGCGTCTTGAAGCCTTGATGGAAGACGGTGGAATCATGCAGTGCGGAAACGCACAAAACTGTGTGGAAGTATGTCCGAAAGGCATTCCATTGACAACATCCATCGCAGCGATGAACCGTCAGACGACATTGCATTCCTTCAAGAAATTCTTCGGCAGTGACGAAGGACGTACGGGAGAAGCAGTCAGTCGTTAAGACGAAAACGTAAAATTAAAGAAGGGGCGATGCTCCTTCTTTTTATATTTTAAGGAGGCAATGGTTGTGCGTGTACCCAGTTATATCAATGATTTAGACCAGTGGTTGGAACAGATGAAGCACGGCACGCGGCTGGATGTCGCGGTCCGCTTCGCTGAAACCGATGCTTACGGTCACATGAATAATCGAGTTCCGTTCGTTTATTTTGAAGATGTCCGGACGCTGATGCTCGAAGAAACAGGTTATTCGCTTGCTGACGACGGAATCGTCGTCGTAGCAGATGCGCAGTGTAACTACATCCGCCAAGTCTATCCGCGGGCCCGTCTTGCCGTCTATGCGTATCCGGTTCAGGTCGGAACGGCTTCGTGTGATGTCCATTACGCGGCGTTCAGCGAACAAGAGGAATTGATGTTTACAGGTCGGACCTCGATGGTCCAAATCGATCGTTCCGGAAATGCGTTTCCGTGGAATGAAGCCTATAAAAATTCCTTGCAGAATCGATTCGAATCCGTTATCATTTGATAATGAGTTCACATATTCGAAAACGACTCACTAGTACGTTATTAGTGGAGGGAGATTTCTTAATCATGGAAAAAACATTCAAAGTCATCGCGGATTCAGGCATTCATGCTCGTCCGGCAACACAACTCGTCAACACAGCTTCTAAATTCCAATCAGACATCAACTTGGAATACAACGGAAAGACTGTAAACCTCAAGTCGATCATGGGTGTTCTTTCACTCGGAATCGCAAAAGACTCAGACATCAAAATCGTTGCAAACGGTGACGATGCTTCTGAAGCTATCACGACTCTTTCAGATATGCTGACAAGCGAAGGTCTTGCTCAGTAATCCTTTATCGTACATTCTTGGACGCCGGTCTTGCACCGTCGTCCTTTTTTGTTACCATATGAGATGAGAGGAAAGTGAGGGGAAATCGTGAATAGATCAATTGGAGTATTAGATTCTGGGGTTGGTGGATTGACTGTCGCGCGTGAATTGATGCGTCAGCTGCCCCATGAACAAATCATATATGTCGGAGATACGTTACGGTGTCCGTACGGTCCCCGGCCGGAAGAAGAAATTCGTCAATTTACATGGGAGATGATTGATTTTCTGGTCGCTCAAGGTGTGAAATTGATTGTCATCGCCTGTAATACGGCGACGGCAGTTGTCCTAAAAGAAGCCCGACAAAAACTGTCGATTCCCGTCATCGGTGTCATCGATCCTGGAGCACGGGCGGCAGTCAAGGTTACACGCTCGAAACGGATCGGCGTCATTGGTACGAAAATGACGATTGAAAGCAATTCGTATGAGAAAGCCTTGCGTCACGTCGAAGGGCAGGTCGTCGTTGAGTCGCTTGCCTGTCCACCGTTTGTTCCGCTCGTTGAATCGTCTCAGACAAGTGGACCATATGTTGAACGTGTCGTCGCCAACACGTTAAAGCCGTTGCTTTCCTATGATATGGATACATTGATTTTAGGATGTACACATTATCCGTTACTGGCAGAAGTCATTGGACGAGTCATCGGACCAAACGTCCAGCTGATTTCTTCAGGAGACGAGACGGCGCTTGAAGTCAGTGCCTTGCTTGATTATAACGGCATCACGGCAGATCTTGATCGTATTCCGGAACATGTCTATCATGCGACCGGCGATACACGCTCTTTTGAACGAATCGCCAGTGACTGGTTACATCATCCGGTCCAAGCGAAACGGTTAGTGTTAGGAACGGAGGAAGAAAAATGCGTTTAGATCAACGGGCACAATCGGACATGCGGAAAATTCAGCTCGAGACCGATGTCAATAAGCATGCAGAAGGATCGGTACTGATATCGGTCGGGGATACACGTGTCTTATGCACCGCGACGGTGGAAGAAAAAGTGCCGCCGTTTTTACGGGGGAAACGTCACGGATGGATCAATGCCGAATATGCGATGTTGCCGCGGGCGACAGCACAACGGACGGGACGGGAAGCCGTCCGGGGAAAGCAGACGGGACGAACGATGGAAATTCAACGATTGATCAGCCGGGCGTTACGGTCCGTCGTCAATCTCGAAAAATTGGGTGAACGGACGGTTTGGATTGATTGTGATGTGCTGCAAGCAGATGGCGGGACGCGTACAGCGGCTATTACAGGCGGTTTCCTGGCACTTGTCTTGGCAGTCGACGGATTGATTCAAAGCGGTAAGCTGACGGATACCCCCATCAAAGAAGGAATTGCAGCAGTATCGGTCGGGAAAGTCGGGACGGAGTTATTGCTTGATCTTTGTTATGAAGAAGACGCAGCAGCCGATGTCGATTTAAATCTTGTCATGACCTCATCCGGAAAAATCGTCGAACTGCAAGCGACAGGGGAAGAAGCAACCTTTTCTCGCAAAGAGATGCTCGATATGCTTGAACTTGGGGAAAAGGGTATTGAAGAACTCCTTCACGCGGCTGAACAATCGTTAGGGGCTTCGTGGTGGTATGTCGGAGAAGAGGTGGAGCACAAATGAAAATCATCGTAGCGACAAGAAATGCTGGTAAAGTCGGTGAGTTTCAAGCGATGCTTGGACGACTCGGATACGATGTCGAATCGTTACTCGATTACGACACGGCACCGGAAACGGAAGAGACTGGATCAACCTTTGAAGAAAATGCGGAACTGAAATCGAAAGAAGCGGCAGCTTATTTTGGCCACGCCGTCTTGTCGGACGACTCCGGACTTGAAGTCGATGCACTGGACGGCGCACCGGGCGTCTACTCTGCCCGGTTTGCCGGAGAGGATAAATCAGATGCTGCCAATAACGCATTGTTGTTGGAAAAATTAGCGGACACACCGGCTGATCGACGGACAGCCCGTTTTGTCTGTGCCTTGTCACTGGCAAAACCGTCCGGGGAAACATTGACCGTTCGGGGAACAATGGAAGGTCAAATCGGATTTGAGCAGAAAGGGACAAACGGTTTCGGTTACGATCCGTTATTCCTGATTCCATCGTTGAATCAGACGGCAGCTGAATTGACAAAAAGTGAAAAGGCAGCCATCAGTCATCGTGGGCAGGCTTTGAAAAAACTTGAAGCGGCATTAACTACTTTTTTGGGAGAGTGATTTTAGATGAAAGCGTTAATCGTAAGTGACAGCCATGGTCTCGATCAGGAACTATTGACGATATTCAACCGCCACCAAGAAGCAGATTTCGCCTTTCATTGCGGGGACTCCCAACTGACAGGAACGACTGAATCGTTATATCCCTATCGTGTTGTCAAAGGGAACTGTGATTACGGGAATGACTTCCCGGATGAAGTCATCGAGGAACTTGGATCGTTTCGTGTCTTATGTGTCCATGGACACCGGCAAGACGTCAAGTACAGCCTCGACCAGCTGGTGCACCATGCCGATCAAAAAGCGGCAGCAATCGTTCTGTACGGTCATTCGCATGTTGCAAAAGCCGAGCAACGGGACGGGAAACTGTTCATCAATCCGGGCTCGATCCGGATGCCGCGCCATCGCCCGGAAAAGACGTATGCGTTGTTGACGGTTGAAAATGATCAATTCACAGTCGATTTTTATGATCTGACAGGTGAAAAAATCAATGCTTTGTACCTCGACGGTACACTTTAAAAAGAGTTTTACCAAATGTGATTGACACGAAAGAATTGTTTTAGTATAGTTTATTCGTGTTGACACGTCTCAATAGCTCAGCTGGATAGAGCAACGCCCTTCTAAGGCGTCGGTCGGGGGTTCGAATCCCTCTTGGGACACTATAATTAAAATAGAGACTTCCCTTATGAGGGAGGTCTCTTTTTTTTATCCGTTTTTTCGAGTATACTTAAGGTATTATGAACTTGAAAGGGATGATGAAGGTGTTAAAGAAAATGAGTGGAATCCTCGTACTGACCGTGGCTTTAGCCGGATGCAGCGAGGTTACAGATACAGTCGATCAGGCGAAACAGCAAGTGACGGACGTAAAAAACAGCGTTGATTATGCAGGTCAGTTGCAAGATATTGCCCAGGACACGTCCAAGGTGACATCTGAATTGTCGACGAAACTCGATCAAGCAGCGACTGAAGCGCGGGATGCCGCAAATCCGGAACAGGCTCTTGATCAGCAAATTGAAAAACTCCAGACTGACGGAACAGTTCAACAGTTGAACGAAGAATTAAACAAAATTGACGAACGGCTTGCTAATTTAGACACTCCGCCGGCGGAACTGAAGAACTTGAGTGAAAAATTGGAGCAGTACGTGAATCAATCGGAAGATATCACACGGTTGCTGGAAACCGATGTTTCCCTGGACACATTGAATAAAATGGGAATCGAACAGGCAGGACAGTTACAGGAAGCGATTACGAACTGGACGTCTTTACTGGATCCGTTCACGAAGTAAGGAAGTAAGACAGATATGAAGAAGGTGGGATGACCGTGAAGCAGTCGCAATCACGTTGGATGGAACAACCGTTGTCAGATGAGCGGAAGCGGCTCGCAAGATTGAGTCAGGACGAATTGGCAACTGAGCTGGAACGACTGAAAAGTTTAGAAACAGAAGAGGATATTCTTTATGTGCTCTATACAATTCAGGAAGCTTTTTTGACAAACGATCAAGAGGTGGAAGCCTATCTGCAAGTGGTGAACCCTTTCCTTGAAGTGGACGGTGTCGAGCAACTGATCGCACTCTTCATGTACGAGAAGGGAGAGAGGTATTCCTTTGATCTGGCCCTGCGGACAGCCTCTCCCTATCTTCCTTACGGTCTCGCCTTGAAATTAGACGAAATGACCCAGTCGCTTTCACGTAAGAAAGGTAACATCGGGCAGACGGATGATTCCTCATATGTGAAGGTACGGGAACAATCCCATTTACGGCTAGTACCAGGGGATCGGGTCGATCGTTACCGGCTCGGGACGATGGACGAACAGTTTCGTTTGATCGGGCAATTCGATTTACAGGCAGATCCTTCATTCGTCCGTTATCTCATCGAGGATTATTTCACGGGAGAAGATGTTAACAAACAGAGTGCTCTCGTCATCCAGACATTGCTTCCGCAACTTCCGGCGGATCGTGCACTTTTCCCCGTCCGGATCCGGATTCCATCGATCCGGGTGGATCATGAATTTGAAAGTCCGGAGCAACTCGAGAGACATGTGACGAGACAGGCGCTTGAACTGCAGTCTTTCAATAACGAAACCTTCAGGCTGAAGCGCATGGATCCATTTAAGGCGCTGTTGTTCATGAACTGGTATCAAATCGTCTTTCCGACCGAAGTGCTGGAACAGGGAGACAGATGGCAGGAATGGGTGGATGCGGTCGAAGAATTGGCGGAATCCGACTTTGCCTCGGAAACTCCGCCACCTGACTTGAGCGGACAAGCGCAAAAGATTTATCAGGCTGTCCATTTCCTGTTACCGGAAGGAAAACAGTACGAGCAGGCCTTGCTTCTTTAATTCAAGGGAATGGCTCGTTCAACAGTGGTAATCCTCGGAACGATTGTGCTATAATGTGACTTGTTGTACACACACGTACGCTAATTGACATTTTTGGAGGGACTCAGCATGACTGCAAAATGGGAAAAACAATCAGGTAGCCTCGGCGTTCTCACGTATGAAGCGCCTGCTGAAGCATTTGATAAAGCGGTAGACCAAGCGTTCAAAAAAGTCGTTAAGACATTGAACACACCAGGTTTCCGTAAAGGAAAAATGCCACGCGCAATGTTTAACAAAATGTACGGCGAAGAAGCACTTTACCAAGATGCACTTGATATCTTATATCAAGACACAATCGAAGGTGCTGTCGTCGAATCAGGAATCGAGCCAATCGCGCTTGATAACATCGACGTCGAAACACTCGAAAAAGGAAAACCAGTTGAGTTCAAAATCACATTCGTGATTGAGCCGGACGCAACACTCGGTGAGTACAAAGGTCTTGAGTACACAGCAGTCGAAACAGACGTTACAGACGAAGATGTCGATGCTGAACTCAAAACAATGCAAGAGCGCGGTGCAGAGCTCGTCGTTAAAGAAGACGGCGCGATCGAAAATGGCGATACAGTCGTATTCGACTTCGCAGGTTTCGATGGTGAAAACCAATTCGACGGTGGTACTGCAGAAAACTACTCACTCGTCATCGGATCTGGAAACTTCATTCCAGGATTTGAAGAGCAGATGGTTGGTCTTAAATCAGGCGAGCAAAAAGATATCGACGTCACGTTCCCAGAAGAGTACCATGAAGCATCACTCGCTGGAAAACCAGTCGTATTCAAAGTAACAATCCACGAAATCAAAGCACAAGAACTTCCTGAATTGACAGATGAGTTCGCTAAAGAAATGGACGAAGAAGTTTCTTCTCTTGATGAGTTGAAAACAAAAATCCGTACACGTCTTGAAAACACACGTAAACAAGAAGCTGATGCTTCAATGCGTGATGAGTTGGTTGAAGCTGCGACTAAAAACGCAACAGTTGATCTTCCAGAAGTTATGGTTGAAAACGAAGTTGAACGTATGGTCCAGGAATTCACACAACGCATTCAGTCACAAGGAATTGACCTTAACATGTACTTCCAGTTAACTGGAACGACTGAAGAGGCAATGCGTACTGAAATGAAAGAACAAGCAGAAGAGCGCGTTAAAGCTCGTCTCGTTCTTAAACAAATCGTTGCAGACGAAAAAATCGAAGTTACTGAAGAAGAAGCGCAAGCTGAACTTCAATCGATGTCTGAACTCTACAACATTCCTGCAGATCAGCTTGAAACGATGCTTGCACCACAAGGCGGACTTGATACACTTAAAGGTGATCTTCAGTTCCGTAAAGCGATCGACGTTCTCGTTGACAACGCAAAAGCAAAATAAGCAAACAACCGAACAGGATCGACTTCAAGACCAATTTCTGGTCTTGGAGTCGATTTTTTTGTACGATAGGTCAAACAAGGACAAACAAAAATATATTTTTCAAATCAAACTGTAAAACGCTCATCCAAGATTTGAAAGAGTTTCCTTGTTCATGCTACAATCATAAATAGTAAAACGTGAGAATAGATGCGAAACGGATCTATACAAATTCCACGTTAAAGGGGTGGACCTTTATGTTTAAATTTAACGAAGAAAAAGGTCAGCTAAAATGTTCTTTCTGCGGAAAGACACAAGAGCAAGTGCGCAAACTTGTTGCTGGACCTGGCGTTTACATTTGCGATGAATGTATCGAACTCTGTAATGAGATCGTCGAAGAAGAGCTTGGTACAGAAGAAGAAGTCGAACTGAAAAACGTACCGAAACCGCATGAAATCCGTGCGACTTTAAATGACTACGTCATCGGACAGGAAAAAGCGAAGAAGTCATTATCTGTCGCGATGTACAATCATTATAAACGGATCAATGCCGGTGGACGTGCCGACGACGTGGAATTGTCTAAATCAAACATCGTCATGATTGGACCGACTGGTAGTGGTAAAACACTCCTCGCACAAACGATGGCCCGTATTCTGAATGTTCCGTTCGCAATCGCGGATGCAACAAGTCTGACGGAAGCCGGATATGTCGGGGAAGATGTTGAGAACATTCTCTTAAAACTCATTCAAGCTGCTGACTATGATGTCGAAAAAGCAGAAAAAGGTATCATCTACATCGATGAAATCGATAAAATTGCCCGTAAATCTGAGAACCCGTCGATTACACGTGACGTTTCAGGTGAAGGGGTACAACAAGCACTTCTGAAAATCTTAGAAGGTACTGTTGCGAGCGTTCCGCCACAAGGCGGTCGGAAACATCCGCATCAAGAATTCATTCAGATCGATACGACGAACATCTTGTTCATCGTCGGTGGTGCCTTTGACGGGATCGACCAATCGATCAAACGTCGTCTTGGTAAAAAGGTCATCGGATTCGGAAATGATTCAGAGAACCGCAACCTGACGCAAAAAGAAATCCTTGCGGCTGCTTTACCGGAAGATTTACAGAAGTTCGGATTGATTCCGGAATTCATCGGACGTTTACCAGTCATGGCGACACTTGAGCCGCTTGACGAAGAAGCACTCGTCCAAATCTTGACAAAACCGAAAAATGCACTCGTCAAACAGTACAAAAAAATGCTTCAACTGGATGATGTCGAACTCGACTTCACAGAAGACGCACTCGTTGAGATTGCAAAACTTGCGATCGAACGGAAAACAGGAGCACGTGGTCTTCGTTCAATCATCGAAGAAACGATGCTCGATATCATGTTTGAAATTCCATCACGTGAAGATATTGCGAAAGTCATCATCACAGCAGAAACGTTGACTGGAAAACGCGGTCCAACGCTTGAGTTGAAGGATGGCACAATTGAACATGGTAAAGAAAAAGAAACGGCGTAACACCGTGACAAATCGGCTCGGAGGCTACTTGTACGCCTTTCCGAGTCTTTTTGTTTAGGAGGAGATTTTTGATGAAGACAAAACAATATCCATTATTGCCATTACGTGGTGTCGTCGCCTACCCTTTAATCGGTCTGACGATTGATGTCGGGCGTCCCGTCTCGCTCAAAGCATTGCTGGCGTCGAAAGAGCATGAAATTGATTTGGTTGTCGTCACGCAACGTGATCCGGAAGCGGAACCGTCCGTGGATGGCCTGCATACCATCGGGACACTCGTCCAGATTGCGAAAATGAGTGAACTGGGCAACGATACGGTTCGTGTCCGGGTCATTGGTAAAGAACGTGTCCGGATTGATCAGGTGACGGAAACAGATGAAGGTTATCAAGCGAGTATCGAACCGATTGAAAAAGCAGACATCAAGGGAGCGAAGCAGGAAGCGCTCGTCCGTTTGATCAAGGAACAGTTCGGACAATTGGTGTCACGCATCAAAGGGATTGGAACCGACGAACGACGTCGTTTTGAGACATACGAACGACTCGATTCATTGACGGATTACATCGCGTCGAAATTGCCGATCGACATCGCGAAAAAACAGGAATTCCTCGAAGAAAATGATCCGGTTGAACGCGGGGTCATGCTGCTTGATGTCATGAAACATGAATATGAAGTCGTCGAACTCGAACGCGAAATGCGCGAACGGACGAAAAAGACGATTGAACAGTCGCAACGTGAATACTATCTTCGTGAACAACTGAAGACGATTCAACAGGAACTTGGCGGAGAAGCAGTCTCGGCAGAAAGTGACGCCGTGAAGTATAAAGAAAAACTGGCACTGCTTGATTTGTCAGAAACGGCAGTCATCAATATCGAAAAAGAAATCAATCGTCTTTCCGTCGTGCCGGCAACGAGTCCGGAACACGGTGTAATCCGGAACTATCTCGAATGGTTCTTTTCCCTTCCATGGAACGAAGCGACGGACGACTTCTTGAACGTCGAAGCCGCATCGGAACAGTTGGATGAAGATCATTACGGTCTCGAGAAAGTAAAGGAACGGATTCTTGAGTACTTAGCGGTCAGACAACTGACGGACTCGTTACGCGGTCCGATTTTATGCCTGGCAGGTCCTCCGGGAGTCGGGAAAACGTCACTCGCCCGGTCGATTGCGACGGCGCTTGAACGCAAATTCGTTCGTGTTTCGCTCGGTGGCGTGCGTGACGAAGCAGAAATCCGAGGACACCGTCGGACTTATATCGGAGCGATGCCCGGCCGGATCATTCGCGGATTGAAACAGGCCGGAACAAACAACCCGGTATTCCTGCTCGATGAAATCGACAAGATGGCAAATGATTTCCGGGGCGATCCGTCTTCCGCGATGCTTGAAGTACTTGATCCGGAACAAAACAACAGTTTTTCCGATCACTACATCGAAGAGCCGTTTGATTTATCAAATGTCTTATTCATTGCGACGGCCAACGATGTCTCAAATATTCCGGGACCCTTGCTTGACCGGATGGAACTGATTCAAATCGGCGGCTATACAGAACAGGAAAAAACAGAAATTGCAATCCGGCACTTATTGTCGAAACAACTAAAAGAGCACGGACTGAAGAAAAGTCAGCTGACGGTCAAACCGGATGCCTTACAAGAAGTGGTTCGCCGGTATACGCGGGAAGCGGGTGTCCGGAGTCTCGAGCGCGTCATCGGTGCGTTGTGCCGGAAAGCGGCGAAACAAATCGCTATGGGTGAAAAGAAACGGGTTACGGTCACGAAACGTAATTTACCGGACTTCTTAGGTAAACCGATTTACCGTTATGGTCAAAGTGAACTTGAAGATATGATTGGCGCGGTGACTGGTTTAGCGTATACTGCATTTGGGGGCGATACACTGACGATTGAAGTGAGTCTCGCTCCAGGTAAAGGAAAACTGCAGTTAACGGGGAAATTAGGAGACGTCATGCAGGAATCCGCTCAAACGGCACACAGCTTCGTTCGGGCGAATGCAGAAGCGTTTAAAATCGATCCGAATTTCTATGAGACACAAGATATCCACATTCACGTTCCGGAAGGCGCCGTGCCAAAAGACGGTCCTTCGGCGGGGATTACGATCGCGACAGCATTGATTTCCGCGTTGACGAAACGTCCGGTACGGCGAGATGTCGGTATGACCGGAGAAATTACGTTACGGGGACGGGTCTTGCCGATCGGCGGTCTGAAAGAGAAGTCATTGGCAGCCCATCGTGCGGGTTTGACGACGATTTTGATGCCGCAAGACAATACACGTGATATCGATGACATTCCGGAAACGGTTCGGGATGGCATTCGCTTCATACCGGTCGCGACAATGGATCAAGTGCTCGAACATGCATTAAAAGGAGAGTAACATGAAAATTTATAAAGCAGATTTTATTACGAGTGGTGTCAATCCGGAACATTATCCGGAACCGCTCCTTCCTGAGGTGGCACTCGCCGGACGTTCGAACGTCGGAAAGTCGTCGTTCATCAACAAACTTGTTCAGCGAAAAGCACTCGCCCGCACATCCTCAAAACCGGGTAAAACACAAACGTTAAACTTCTTTAACATCAATGATGAAGTCATGTTTGTTGATGTACCGGGTTATGGTTATGCGAAAGTTTCAAAAACCGAGCGTGAGGTATGGGGCAAGATGATGGAAAAGTATTTCACGACACGTGAAATACTAAAAGGAGTCGTCCTGCTTGTCGATATCCGTCATGAACCTTCAGCGGATGATGTCATCATGTATGACTTCTTGAAGTATTATGATTTATCGGTCATCGTCGTAGCGACGAAACTGGATAAAATCAAGCGTGGTCAACGCGATAAACAGATTGCGGCGATTAAACGGAAATTACAGTTTGACGGCCAAGACACATTCATTCCGTTTTCTTCGGAAACAGGTGAAGGTGTCGACGCAGCATGGGAAGCCATCTATCGTCATTTATGATTCAGATAAAAAGAAGCAACCGCCGGAAGGCAGTTGCTTCTTTTTTTATCCAAAATATCCCTTTCAGAAATAAACGCTTCCCATATATGCGGTAGATTGTTTTCACGTTACAATGGTAAAAACAAAAGTGACGGAAAGGGACGTGTAAAGATGAAGCGATATAAATGGATTGCCGCGATCGTAGTCCTTCTGATGCTGACACCGCTATTGATTTGGTTCATACAAAAGGAACGGACATTAAACGTAATCCTGTTTGATTACACGGTGGGAAAACAACAACGGGAACATGCAGGAACGACCTGGTTGTTGAATCATTTGAAAATCACGAAGGATGAAGGAAAGAATTATACATACACGGATTACATCAACCGGTATGACGGGACACAAGGTGAAGCGATGTTGAAACAAGCTTCCAAGGCCGATGTATTGCTGTTTACGGATACATATGGAAAATCCTACACGGTCGACGGGAAACAGCAACACCGTGGCGGACTGACAGCTGAGGATGTGGCACTTGCGACAGACGCGATTTCAAAAGGGAAGACAGTAGTCGCAGAGTTCAATACAGCAGCCAGTCCAACGCCATCCGACCGTTCGAATGCGTTTCGGCAATTATTCGGAACGGCATGGACGGGTTGGATCGGACGCTTTTTCCCGGACTTGACGAAATTACAAGGTCTCGATCAAACCGTCATTGATAAATTAAAGATTCAGGCAAAAGATAAAACGTTTAAATTATCCGGACCCGGATATGTTTTCATCAATGACTCAACGGAAGAAGTCTTTTTCGTCAATGATGAGACACCTCTTTTGTACAAATGGGATAAAAATCAGGGATCGGCAAAGGACGAAGTCCGGTACAACTATTGGTTTGAAGTATTGGAACTCGACGGGGGCGAACAACAGGCCCATTTTTCCTGGAAACCCTCCAAAAAAACACAAGCCATGTTACGCGAGCGGCAATTGCCTCTTGAATTCCCCGCCTATGTTACACAAGGAAGCGGCCATTATTTTGCAGGTGATTTCACAGATGTCGCTGATATTCCGCGCTACTATCGTTATGCCGGACTCGATTGGTTCCGTAAACAATTCATTCTCGACAGTGCAGACAGCGAAACGGCATTCTTTTGGAAGGTTTATGCACCGACCATCAGCCGTATCTTAAAGGAAACGAAAGTCGTGAAACAGCAGGCGGCGCAGGTTAAACCGCTGGCACAAACAAAAATCAACAACCAAACGGTCCGGACGCGGGCGCGCTCGGGTCAAGATACGCTTGAGATGTATCAAGACGGGAAATGGAAACCATATTTCGTCAAAGGAGTGAACGTCGGACTGGGCCGCCCGGGTGCTTTTCCGGGAGAACACGCCATCAGCCGTAATGAATACGACCGCTGGCTGAAGCAGATGGGTGAGATGGGCGTCAATACGATCCGGATTTATACACTTCATCCTCCCGCTTTTTATGATGCGTTAAAAGCGTACAATGAAACGGCAAAAACACCGATTTACTTAATGCAAGGCATGTGGGTTGAAGAAAAACCGTTTGAAGAATTAAAAAATGCCTTCGAACCGGAATTTTTAAAGATGACGGATACGGAAGCCAAACGGATGGTCGATGTCATACACGGGAATGCTGTCGTCAAGGAAGTTGTCGGTCATGCTTCCGGTACGTATACGTCTGACGTTTCACAGTACGTCTCTGCATTTGTGTTCGGGATCGAATGGTTACCGGACGCCGTCATCGGAACGAATAAGAAGAACAAGGGGCTTCGGTACGACGGCAAATACGTGACGACGACAAAAGACGCCTCGCCATTTGAATCATGGTTAGCCGGCCGGATGGACAGTGCGACACAGCATGAGCTCGATACCTACAAAACGACCCGGCCCATCGCAGCGACGAACTGGCCGACGACGGATCCGCTTGCGCATCCGAAGGAAGTGGAAGAAGAACAGGACCTGGTATCGATTGATTTCAACCATATCCAGGCCACAAAAGACTTTGCCGGCGGCGTCTTTGCCTCGTATCATATTTACCCGTACTATCCATCGTTCATCAAGGAAGAGTTTGGACGCAAAGCGGATACCGGATCAGAGTCGTACAGCCGTTATCTGAAGCGGATGAAAGACTATCATGATATGCCGTTACTCGTTTCCGAATTCGGCATTCCGAGTTCGCGTGGGAAAACCCATCTGGGTCCGAATGGATTTGATCAAGGGCATGTCAGTGAAGAAAATCAAGGAAAACTCGTAGCCAAGTTATATCAAGACATCGTCGAAACGAAGATGGCCGGCGGACTGGTCTTTATCTGGCAGGACGAATGGTTCAAACGGACGTGGAATACGATGGACTATGATGACGCTAACACACGTCCGCGCTGGTCAAATGTCCAAACGAGCGAGCAGCATTTCGGGATGCTTGGTTTCTTAAGAGCCGATATTACGATTGACGGTAAGATGGATGACTGGAAAGGCTATGCACCGGTAGCGGAAACGGACGGTCAAGCGATTTACATGACATCGGATGAAGCTTATCTGTATGTCCGGATCGACCGGAAAAAAGCCGAACCGACGACACTCGCCTTGTCGACGAAGCCGAATGACGGTAATCTGCAAGTCGGACCGTTAAAATTGGACGAAGGTGCCGAGTATCGTTTGACAATCGGCGATCAAGCGCGCCTGGATGTCGATGAACGGTATGACATCTTCCGCTACCATTACGGGTTGAAAAAACCGTTTGAGATGGTCAAGCCGCCGTCAGATAAACAAAACAGTGGAAACTTTAACCCGATCTACCAAATGCTCGATTATGCAAGAAGAGATCCGGTCACTAAAAAAATCATCAAGCCGGCCGTGAAGTGGGACACAGGTATTCTGCATGAAGGACCGCCGGAAAGTATTTTGACCGATATCTCTGACATCAAGCAAAAGCAGATCGAACTTCGGATTCCATGGATGTTATTAAATATGCGGGACCCGAGCAAACATGAAATCATCGGAGATTTTTGGAAAGATGGGCTTGAGGCGAAGATGATCACGGAAGGGATTGAAGTGACCGGCCAGATTGGAACAACGCGGATTCCGGAAAAAGACCGCGGTTTTTATAATTGGTCGGAATGGACGAATCCGCAACAGCGCGAGGCGCTAAAGCCGGTGTATCAAACGATGCAACAGGCGTTTAAAGAAGGAGTGAGATAAATGCGTCGGGAAGAGATGTGGAAATTAATCAATGCAACAATCGAACCGATTGATACAGAAACAAGCTCATCACATATCTTGTCCGAACAGGATGTGAACGAATCAACATCGGGAGTCATTTTTGTTCATACAATTGGTGTCATGCCGGAAACGGTCAATGACTTGATTGAAGAAGGGCGTTGTGCAAGAACGGATTTGTCTTATGCGGATGTCATTCTCGCCAGTCGACCGGTAGAGGAGGAACGGATTCCTGTCGTTTACCTGAATCCGGATATGAACGATGCCTCGTTCTATTTACTGGAGAATGCCCGGGAAATCGTACCAGCTGATCTGGCTAAGGATGTCTTGTTGGATCGAATTGTCCGGTATAAACGTGTTCAGCGTGTCGTCGATGCGGTAATCGTCACAGACGATCCGCATCTCAGACGATTGCTGGAACGCGAATTGACGAAAAGCTTTGAAACCCTCTCCCTGTATGAACGGGCAGAAGTATTTTTAGAGCAGCATGTGGCGACACGCCCGTATCTGTTGGTCTTTTCATCCGCACTCCCGCGAGCTGACGGACTGGAGTTATTATTACGTGCGAAGCAGGAAACCATCGTTCCGTTTCATGCCATCATGATTTCGATGTACAACCGGGAAAGAGATCATGTACTCGCGATTGAGCGCGGAGTCGACGGTATCATGACTTTACCGCTTAAAGTCGAAGAGTTTCGGGCCTGGGTCAGCAGACTAGAGGGGGTCCGCGGATGAAGTGGATTTTGGGTTTCATCTTCCTTCTGGTCGTCCTGCAAATCGGAGCACTCGTTTACCTGGTCCTTCAAAAAAACAAACGCGCGAAACAGGAAGAAAATCGTTTGACATGGCAATTGAACTTCCGGGACGAATTGTATGATTTTGCGACGGGAGAACAACAGGATATGCCAAAAATCGTATCCGGAAACGAAGATCTGGTTGAGCTTGAGCTGTTTGCCTTTACGAATCTGACAGCGACGGTTGCCCATCAAGAGCGTATCTACCAATACGTCGAGGCGAAGCTGTTGCCATACTATCATAAACAGATCCGGCACCGGCGGATTGACCGTCGTTTGAATGCGTACGAAGCGATTGCGCAATTCCACTTAAAGCCGGTTGCGACTGAACTGCATCAAAAACTGCATAAATCTTTATCGCCGGAAGAAGAAGATGTCATCATCCGGACGCTGGTCTCGATTGCTCCGGAACTGGCGATTGAAGAAGCGAAATTAAAAAGCGACATCAGTTTCTTTGGAGCTGTTCTCGCAGTCGGACGCAGCAAAGACTTAACGTTGTGGATTCAGGCGTTTGAGGATTTGACAGAACCCTTTCAGATGGCGATTCTCCAGTTGATTTATGATCGTGACGAAACGCGGTATGCAGATTTGGCACGAACAAAGACGGCAGATGCCAACCCGGAAATCCGAAAACGGGCACTCCGCGCGTTGACGCGTGTCGGGCTCGAAGAAGACTGGCAACTCTATACGCCTTATCTCGAGGATGAGACGAGTTGGGTCGAGCAGATGTTAGCGTTGCGCTTTTTAGAAAATGTGACACCAAAGGATTCCGTCGACTACATCCTGCCGTTCGTCGGCAGCCGTTCCTGGTGGGTACGGACCGCAGCCTTTGATGCCCTGCTTGCCTGTGGTGGTCTCGAACAGCTGGCGCTCGTCGCAAAAGATCATCCTGACCGTTATGCCAAACAAAAAGCGACGGAACGGTTAGCAAAGGAGATGAAACAACATGTTGTCATCTGAAACGATTCAAAATATCATTAACGTTTTATCCTGGACTGTTCTGATTTATATGATTCTCGTCATCATTTTTTATTCAACGTTGTATCTGATTTCGGCACAAATGGTCCGAAAACAACGGTTCCGACGAAAGGAAAGTTCTTATTTGCCATTAATGCGTTCTCTTTATACGCGGCCGGTCAGTGTTCTTGTTCCGGCTTACAATGAAGAGTATACAATCGTCACCAGTGTTCAGGCGCTGCTTGCACTCGACTACCCGGAACATGAAGTCATTGTCATCAATGATGGATCGAGTGACGGGACGATGGATGAGCTGTTTAAGACGTACGAATTGGAAAAGGAGTTACGTTTTCCCAGGATTCTGATTGGGTCGCAACCCGTCAAACACGTTTACCGTTCCCGAATCGATGCCCGTTTGATTGTCATTGATAAAGAGAACGGCGGGAAGGCGGATGCCTTGAATGCCGGAATCGACTACTCCAGTTATCCGTATTTCTGTTCGCTTGATGCCGACTCGATTCTTGAACGGGATGCTCTCCTGAAAGTCATGAAACCGATTGTAGAGTCCGATGAAGACGTCATTGCGACATGCGGGTCGATTTTCCTCGTCAACGGTTGTACGATCGAAGGTGGCGAAATCGTTGAGATTCGAACGCCGAAACAACGGATCGTATTGATGCAGATGATTGAGTACTTCCGTGCCTTCTTGTTCGGACGTCTTGGACTCAGCCGTTTTAATATGTTATTGATTGTGTCCGGTGCCTTCGGATTATTCCAAAAAGCAATCGTCGTTCAGGCGGGTGGATACAAAGAGGGGCTTGTCGGTGAGGACATGGAGCTAGTCGTCCGGCTGCATCGTTACATGAAAGAAAATGACATCGACAAACGAATTGAATATGTTCCGTCACCGGTCTGTTGGACGCAGGCGCCGGAGACGATGGAAGTCTTACGCTCGCAACGGAGCCGTTGGCACCGTGGACTGGCAGAAACGTTATGGACGCATAAACGGATGATTGGGAATCCACGCTACGGTTTCGTCGGAAGCGTCTCGATGCTATACTTCTTTTTAATCGAATTGCTGGGACCGATTGTCGAATTGATCGGGTACTTCATCATTCCGCTTAACCTGCTGGTCGGAACACTTAATTTTGAGTTCGGTGTTGTCCTGTTGACGGTGGCTTTGCTTTACGGTTCCTTGTTATCCGCTGGAGCCGTTCTGCTTGAGGAATGGACGATGCACCGATTTAAAAACGTCATGGAATTAATCCGATTGTACCTGTGGTCACTGACAGAATCGTTTTGGTACCGCCCGATCCTGGTCTTCTTTAAGCTGGGTGGATTAATTCAGTTCATGACGGGCCGCGGTCAATGGGGTAAAATGGAACGACAACGACTGGATGAAGTCGTGACGGAAGACGCAAAAGAAAAAACAAGTTGATTGTAAACGCGTAGGAGGACTGTTCGTGGATTTACTTCGAAACAAATGGTTTAAAGCCTTACTTTGGATTTTGACGATTTTCTTGGTCATCTGGGTCGGAACAAAAATCTCATTTTTATTCCAACCGATCAAAGTGATGTTAGCATTGATTTTCCCACCGTTGATTATCGCCGGTATCTTTTATTACTTCACTCTCGGGATTGTCGACACGCTGCAAAAGCGCGTCAAGAAACGGGGACTCGCGGTTCTGATCGTCCTGCTCGGATTTCTCGGTGTCATCACGATTGCCGTCGCTTCGATCGGTCCGATTTTGGTCGAGCAAGTGTCGGATTTCGTGACAAGCATTCCGAACCTGGTCGTCGAACTGCGGGACCAGACGCTGAATCTCCGGGACCAGTTGATGAACAACCGGTTCATCTCCAACTGGGTGCATGAAAATACCGCCATGTTTGATTCATGGACAAATGAAGCGACATCTTATATCGGCACGTTATTCAAGTCGGTGTCGACCTCTGTCGGGACGATCTTCGGGGTCATCTCTTCGACCGTCTTGATCATCGTGCTTGTGCCGTTCATTTTGGTCTACATGTTACTCGACGGCTATAAGTTTCCGACCTCCGTCGTCAAACTGTTACCGAAAAGCTATGAAACGGAAACCCGGAAAATTCTTCACGATATGCATGTGACGGTTAAACATTACGTGAATGGTCAAGTCATCGTCTCGTTGTGTGTCGGTCTGATGTCGTTGATTGGATTCTTCATCTCGGATATTCAATATGCATTGCTGCTGGCACTGTTCTGTACGGTCACGAATATCATCCCGTATCTTGGACCATACATCGGGGCTGTTCCGGCCGTCATCGTCGGATTCATCGACGATCCGATCAAAGCACTCTACGCCATCATTACGATTGTCGTCGCCCAACAGATTGAATCGAATCTGATTTCACCGTATGTTCAAGGGAAGACGTTGAAAGTCCATCCGTTAACGATCATCATCGTCTTGCTCGTTGCCGGAAAAATTGCCGGGATCATCGGTGTCATCCTAGCGGTCCCGACCTATGCCGTAACGAAAGTTGTTGTTCAAAACATTGCCCGGATTTATCGTTTGCGCCAACAAAAGTTGGATGTCCAGATCGATGAGTCACGGATCATTACCGATTCGACGAAATAAGAAAGACAAACCCTCTGCTGACGATGAAAGCAGAGGGTTTGTACTTTGTCGCTGAGAGGGATATGGTAAGAAGATAAGTTTCACAACTTCGACTCATTTTAGTTTATAAATTGATTGGAATCTTTTTTATAATGGTTATAATGTAGAGTAGAGAACGAAAGATAGATGAGAATGAAATCTTTGGACGTAAGGGGTAGAGCGCATGCATATCGTAGTTGTCGGTTTAAATAATAAGACGGCGCCTGTATCAATCCGCGAACAAGTCTCATTTGGGGAACATGAGATGAAGGGAGCGGTCGTTGCGCTACGTGACGAAAAAAGTATTTTCGAGAGCGTCATCGTTTCGACATGCAACCGGACGGAATTATATGTCGTTACGGATCAGCCGCATACAGGGCGTTATTATACAAAACGTTTTTTGGCGAACTGGTTTGGTTTGACGATGGAAGAACTGGAGCCGTATTTGTTCATCCACGAGGGATTTGACGCAATGAAGCATCTTTTCCGGGTGACAAGCGGACTCGACTCGATGATTGTCGGTGAAACACAGATTCTCGGGCAAGTGAAAACGAGTTTCTTTACGGCACAAAAACTCGAGACGACAGGAACAGTTTTCAATAAATTATTTAAAGAAGCCGTGACGCTTGCAAAACGGGCACATGCGGAAACAGGAATCGGTGAAAATGCGGTTTCAGTCAGCGCAGCTGCCGTCACGTTAGCGGAACAATTACTTGGATCACTCGAAGACAAATCGATTGTTGTCATCGGTGCCGGCGAAACAGGAGAATTGACGACCCTGAACTTATACGAAGCAGGTGCCCGTGATATCACTGTTTTCAACCGGACGCTGGCAAAAGCGGAAGAAGTGGCGAATCGTTTCGAAGGATCTGCACATTCGATTAATGAAATGCAATGCGGTCTGCTTCGGGCTGACATCGTTATTTCTTCGACCGGAGCAAAACGAGCAATCATCAAACGTGAAGACATTGCTGCAGCCCAACTGTTCCGGAGTGACCGTCCGTTCCTGTTGATCGACATCGCGGTTCCCCGTGATATCGAGCCGACAGCGGGTGACTTGCCGGGTGTCCATCTGTATGATGTTGATGATTTAACGTCAATCGTTCAGCAAAACATGGCAGAACGATTGAAGGAAGCAGCAAAAATCGAACAGCGGATTGAAGCTGCAATTGCCGAGTTCGAAGGATGGATGACGACACTTGGTGTCGTTCCGATCATTACGGAACTCCGAGATCAGTCGCTTAAAATCCAGCAAGAGACGATGCAGAGCTTAGAACGGAAACTGCCGAACATGACAAATCGGGAAAAAACCGTGATCGGGAAACACATGAAATCGATCATCAACCAGCTGTTGCGCGAACCGTTGTCGTACATCAAAGATGCGGCAGCAAAACCGGATGCCGAGCAACGAATTGCTCAGTTCATGGATACGTTTGCATTAGACGAAGAACTGTTTGATGGTGTGACTGAAGAAATCGTATTACAAGAAGAAACAGCAGCAGAACGTAAAGCTGTGAATCGGTGAACATAGACCGAATTGTGTTACAATAGAAAAGCATGGGGCGGACTTGTGCCGCCCCTTTATTATTGTACAGGGGGATTTCAGCATGCGAAAAATCATAGTAGGTTCACGAAGTTCAAAACTTGCGATGACACAAACGAAGTGGGTCATCGAACAATTGAAACAGGCAGGTGCACCATACGAATTCGAAATCAAGAATATCATCACGAAGGGTGACCGCATCCTTGACGTGACACTATCTAAAGTCGGTGGTAAAGGATTGTTCGTTAAAGAAATCGAACAACAGATGATTGACGAAGATATTGATTTTGCAGTGCATAGCATGAAAGATCTTCCGTCTGAGTTGCCGACAGGACTCATCATTGGGGCGACACCTGCACGGGTCGATGCGCGTGATGCTTTGATTACGAAAACAGGCGGTGGACTGGACTCGCTTCCGGAAGGCGCAGTCGTTGGGACAAGCAGCTTACGCCGTGGCTCACAATTACTCAAATTACGCCCGGATCTAAAAATCGAATCAATCCGCGGAAACATCGATACACGCCTTGAAAAGCTGAAGACTGGTCCGTTTGACGGCATTCTGCTTGCGGCTGCCGGTCTGCAACGGATGGGTTGGTCGGATGAAATCGTGTCGGAATACATTTCAACGGATGACATGATTCCTGCAGTCGGTCAAGGAATCTTAGCGATTGAATGCCGGGCAGACGATCAGGAAGTCCGCGACTTGTTGAATTTGATTCATGACCAGATGACAGAGAAAGTCGCTTTCGCTGAGCGCGCGTTTTTGGCAGCCATCGAAGGAAGCTGTCATGTACCTGTCGGTGGATTTGCGACCATCAACGAAGATTTGTCGACGACACTCGTCGGATTCCTCGGTTCAGTAGACGGACAGCAAATCCTGCTTGAACGGGAAACGTCACTTGATCCGATGCAACTCGGTCAAACGGTTGCGACGCGTCTTCTTGATGCAGGGGGTCGTGAAATTCTCGCATCTTTACCGGATGACCTGTAAACGACTGGTTTTGACGGGAAGCCGTCGACCGACTGCGGAGCAGGTGGAGCGTTTGACAGCACAGCGGATTGAAGTCGTCCATCATCCGGTCATCGAAACGATTCCGGTCGATTTTCAATTGCCGACGGAACTCGATTGGCTGATTGTGACGAGTCCGACTGGCGTCGAACGCATCCAGTCAGAGCTTCCGTCCTTGCAATATACGAAGATTGCAGTCGTCGGATCAAAAACGGCGGCGGCGTTAATCAAGCAGGGACGAACACCTGATTTCATCCCGTCCGCTTTTACAGGGGATGTACTGGTTGAAGAATTACGGCCGCTTCTCCGGACAGGACAACGCATCTGTTTTGCCCGCGGGAACCGGTCACGTCAAGAACCGCTCGAACGATTAAAGAATGCCATTGCGGCTGAAGTGTTGGAAGTCATCACGTACGAAACAAAGTTGCGGGTGATTCCACCTGATCTGTTGCAACAGACTGCGTATATTGGTTTACAAAGTCCTTCAGCTGTCGAAGCGATTGCTCCATTGCGTCAAGAGACGACGGCGACTTACGTGACCATCGGACCGATTACCGAGCAAGCCGCTCGACGTTTCGGTTTGACACCACTTTTGGTCGCTGCCGTTTATACACTCGACGGACTGATTGACTGTATTTTAGAGGAGGAACTGTTATGAATACATTAGAATTCGCACGTCATCGCCGCTTGCGGAATACAGCATCATTGCGCTCACTCGTCCGGGAAAATCATCTTCACAAAACGGATTTGATTTATCCGTTGTTTGTCGCAGAAGGAGAAGACATCAAACGGGAAGTCAGCTCGATGCCCGGCGTATTCAACCTTTCACTCGACCATCTTGAAGCAGAAATCAAGGAAGTCGTTTCACTTGGTATTGAATCGGTCATCCTGTTTGGTGTTCCGCACGATCACTTAAAAGATGAACAAGGGACCGGCGCGTTTCACGATCACGGAATCGTTCAAGAAGCGACGCGACTCGTTAAAAAAGTCGCACCGCAACTGACGGTCATCGCGGATACATGTCTATGCGAATATACGTCAACCGGACACTGCGGCATCGTCGCCGACGGAACGGTCGATAACGATGCGTCACTTCCGTTGCACGTCCAAACAGCAGTGTCTCAAGCGCGTGCCGGTGCCGACATCATCGCACCATCTTCCATGATGGACGGATTTGTCGCGGCGATCCGCCAAGGACTCGATGAGAATGGATTCAGCCATATCCCGGTCATGAGTTACGGCGTCAAGTATGCTTCCGCTTATTACGGACCGTTCCGTGATGCGGCAAACTCGGCACCTGGTGAAGGGGACCGCAAAGGGTATCAAATGGATCCGGCTAACCGTCGGGAAGCATTCCGTGAAGCGACAGCAGATGTCGAGCAGGGTGCCGACTTCATGATCGTCAAACCGGCTCTCGCCTTTATGGATATCATTCGGGATGTCCGGGAACGGGTAGACTTACCAATCGTCGCGTATAACGTATCGGGTGAATATGCGATGGTCAAGGCTGCTGCGTTAAACGGCTGGATTGACGAAGAACGTATTGTCATGGAAACGATGCTCGGCTTTAAACGGGCCGGAGCCGATTTAATCATCACCTATTTCGCGAAAGACATTTGCCGTTACTTGGAGGGGTCGAAATGAGCTTAACGAATCAAAACTCAAAATCAAAAGCCGCGTTTGAGCGGGCCTTACCGCTCATGCCGGGCGGTGTCAACAGCCCGGTTCGCGCGTATAAATCAGTCGGCATGACACCGATTTTTGCAGAACGTGCGCAAGGATCACGTCTGTACGATATCGACGGAAAAGAATACATCGACTATGTTTTATCATGGGGACCGATGATTCTTGGTCATGCTGATCCGATCGTGACGGCTGCCATTCAAGAGCAGGCGACACGTGGATGGAGCTACGGCACACCAACCGAAATCGAGTCGGCGATGGCGGAAGTCGTCATCAGCCGTGTCCCGTCGGTTGAAGTCGTCCGGATGGTCAACTCCGGAACGGAAGCGACGATGGCTGCGCTTCGTCTCGCACGCGGATATACAGGAAAAACAAAAATCCTGAAATTCGAAGGCTGTTATCACGGTCACGGCGATTCACTGTTGATTAAAGCCGGATCAGGCGTTGCGACACTCGGACTGCCGGATTCACCGGGTGTACCGGCACAAATTGCCAGTATGACATTGACAGTGCCGTATAATGACATGGATGCGGTTCGGATTGCATTTGAAAAACACGGCGACGATATCGCCGGTGTCATCGTCGAACCTGCAGCCGGAAACATGGGCTTCGTGCCACCACAACCGGGCTTCCTCGAAGGACTGCGCGAAATCACGGAACAGCACGGCACACTGTTGATCTTTGATGAAGTCATGACCGGTTTCCGCGTCGGCTTCAATTGTGCCCAAGGACATTTCGGTGTCACACCGGATATCACATGTCTCGGTAAGGTCATCGGTGGCGGTATGCCGGTCGGTGCTTACGGCGGACGTCGCGATATCATGGAACAAATCGCGCCGCAAGGTCCGATTTATCAAGCCGGTACATTATCAGGTAATCCGCTTGCCATGGCGGCAGGACTTGCGACATTAACGCAACTGAAACCGGAACACTACGAAGAGTTTGACCGGAAAGCCAACCGTTTGTCGGAAGGGTATCTCGCAGCAGCTGCGAAATACAATATTCCATTGACGACGAACCGCGCCGGTGCGATGTTCGGTGTCTTCTTCACGGATCAGCCGGTGACGAACTTCGAACAGGCAAAATCATCGAACCTCGATATGTTCCGCTCATATTATCAAAAAATGGCGGCACGTGGTATCTTCTTACCACCGTCACAATTTGAAGGACTCTTCCTGTCGACCGTTCATACGGACGACGATATCGAGCAGACGATTGCAGCAGTCGAGCTGACATTCAAAGAATTACAACTCGAATTTAATCGTTAAGCAGTTCTTGACGAGCCGTAGAGGTCTCGGATAAAATAAAGAAAGAATAATTTGGAAAACAGCGATGACGGGAAGAGTAGTCAACAACCGGACTGTATGAGAGAACACATCCACTGGCTGAGAGATGTGACAGGAAGTGCTGACGAAGGTCACCCCACGAGCTGGTTCTGTAAGCGACAGCAAGCAGAATCCGGATTGCCGCACGTTACGCGGGCTAGAGGGCACTCTGCAAAGAGTGAACTAAGGTGGTACCGCGGAAGAGCAACGGCTTCTTTCGTCCTTAGATGAGGACGAGAGAAGCCGTTTTTATTATGGATTAAAGGAGCGATTCAGATGCAGGAATTATCAATGCCAACAAAATATGATCCGCAGGCAACGGAAGAAAAATGGTACGACTTTTGGATGAAAGGGGAATACTTCAAAGCCGATCAGGATCCGGAAAAAGCACCGTATACGATCGTCATCCCGCCACCGAACGTCACCGGGAAATTACACCTCGGTCATGCCTGGGATACAACACTTCAGGATATGCTGACACGGATGAAACGGATGCAAGGTTTCGACGTCTTGTACCTGCCGGGAATGGACCACGCCGGAATCGCGACGCAAGCCAAAGTCGAACAGAAGCTCCGGGCGGAAGGAAAGTCACGTCTTGAAATGGGACGTGAGAAGTTCCTTGAACAATCATGGGCATGGAAAGAAGAATATGCTTCAACAATCCGCGAGCAATGGTCGAAACTCGGACTCGGACTCGATTATTCACGGGAACGGTTTACACTCGATGAAGGTTTGTCGGAAGCGGTTCAAGAAGTGTTCGTTAAATTGTATGAAAAAGGCTTGATCTACCGTGGTGAATACATCGTTAACTGGGATCCGGCGACGAAAACAGCCATCTCGGATATCGAGGTCATTTATAAAGACATCGAAGGTGCTTTCTATCACTTCAGTTATCCGTTGACGGACGGAAGCGGTCACGTCGAACTGGCGACGACGCGTCCGGAAACGATGCTCGGCGATACAGCGATTGCCGTCAATCCGAAAGATGAGCGTTATGCACACCTCGTCGGAAAAACAATCACTTTACCAATCGTCGGCCGGGAAATCCCGATTGTTGCCGATGAGTACGTTGATATGGAGTTTGGGACAGGTGTCGTTAAAATCACGCCGGCCCACGACCCGAACGACTTTGAAGTTGGAAACCGTCATGATTTACCGCGTGTCCTCGTCATGAACGAAGACGGCACGATGAACGAAAATGCCGGCAAATATGAAGGTATGGATCGTTTCGAATGCCGTAAGCAGATTGTCGAAGATCTGAAAGAATCAGGTGTCCTGATCAAAGTCGAACCGCATCTGCATTCCGTTGGTCACTCGGAACGGTCGGACGCGATTGTCGAGCCGTACTTGTCGCTCCAATGGTTTGTTAAAATGGAACCGCTCGCTGAAAAAGCATTACAAGAGCAACAAGGGGAAGACAAAATCAACTTTATTCCGCAACGTTTCGAAAACACATATGTCCGCTGGATGGAAAACATCCGTGACTGGTGTGTCAGCCGTCAGCTTTGGTGGGGTCACCGGATTCCGGCCTGGTACCACAAAGAAACGGGCGAAGTCTACGTCGGCAAAGAAGCTCCGGCTGATCTCGAAAACTGGGAACAGGACAATGATGTGCTGGATACATGGTTCTCATCCGCCCTTTGGCCGTTCTCGACGATGGGCTGGCCAAACGAAGGTGCAGCTGATTATCAGAAGTACTTCCCGACGTCAACACTCGTAACGGGTTACGATATCATCGCTTTCTGGGTCTCACGGATGATCTTCCAATCGTATGAATTCACAGGCGAACGTCCATTCAACGATGTCTTGATTCACGGCTTGATCCGTGACTCCGAGGGACGGAAAATGTCGAAATCACTTGGTAACGGGATTGATCCGATGGATGTCATCGAGAAATACGGTGCGGATTCGCTGCGCTGGTTCTTAACGACCGGTTCAACACCAGGAAACGATTTACGTTTCTACTGGGAGAAAATCGAAGCGACATGGAACTTCTCGAACAAATTGTGGAACGCGAGCCGCTTTGCCTTGATGAACATGGATGGACTGACGCATGAGCAAATTGATCTGTCCGGTGAGAAATCACTTGCCGATCAATGGATTCTGACACGTCTGAACACGACGATTGATGATGTGACGCGTCTGTCAGACAAATATGAGTTTGGTGAAGCCGGTCGCGTTCTGTATCACTTCATCTGGGAAGACTTCTGTAACTGGTACATCGAGATGGCGAAGTTGCCGTTAAACGGTGAGGACGAAGCAGCGAAATTGACGACACGTTCGATTCTTGCCTATACGCTTGATCAAATCATGCGTCTGATGCATCCGTTCATGCCGTTCATCACGGAAGAAATCTGGCAGCACTTACCGCACGAAGGCGAAACAGTTACACGTGCCGCTTGGCCGACACGGAACGATTCACTGGATTTCCCAAAATCTGTTCCGGCATTTGAAGCCGTTCAGAACGTCATCCGTTCAGTTCGAAACATCCGGGCTGAAGTCAACGCACCGATGTCGAAACAAATTCAGTTGATGATTTCAACGAGTGACGATCAAGTCCAGCATGATTTAGAAACAAATCTGTCGTACTTGAAAAAGTTCACGAATGCGTCAGAATTGCTCGTTGAACGCAATATGACAGCACCGGAAAAGGCGATGAGTGCCATCGTGACGGGAGCAGAATTGTTCATTCCGCTCGCTGACTTGATCAACATCGAAGAAGAGATCGCCCGTCTGAACAAAGAACTCGTCAAGTATACAAAAGAAGTCGAACGGGTCGAGAAAAAACTCAACAACCCGGGCTTCGTCGGGAAAGCACCGGCACATGTCATTGAAGAAGAACAAGCAAAAGCACAAGACTACAAAGAGAAACGGGCAGCAGTCGAAGTCCGGATCAGCGAACTCGCAAAATAATCTTAACAGTGGCTCAAGTTTTCTTGAGTCACTTTTTTTGAAGGAGTGAAGCAAGCGTGAGAACACGAGAAGATGTACTCGAATGGTTATCGGCGTTACTGGCCTTTGGCATCAAACCGGGACTGAGCCGGATGGAAGCGTTACTGGCGGAACTTATGATTGATCCGGATACGATTCCGACGATTCATGTTGCGGGAACAAATGGGAAAGGCTCGACGGTTGCTTTTTTACGGGAGATGGGGATGGCGCAAGGGCTGCAAATCGGAACGTTCACCTCACCGTACATCATTCAGTTTGAGGAACGTATCATGCTGAACAGTGTGCCGATCAGTGAACCGGACCTGGTTGAGGCGGCAAATAATGTACAGAAAGCAATTATGAACATAGAATCGGCAATCGGTACCGTAACGGAATTCGAAGCGTTGACGGCACTTGCCTTTTATCACTTCAATCAAATCCGTCCTGACTTTGTCATTTACGAAGTCGGACTCGGTGGTTTATATGATTCAACAAATATCCTGAAGCAGCCGAAAGCCGCGATTATTACATCGATTGGTCACGATCATCAAGCGATTCTCGGAGATACGCTCCAAGAGATTGCCTTACAGAAGTTCGGGATCATCAAACAGGGTACACGAGTCATTGCCGGGAAACTGCAGGAAGAATTGACGGTACCGCTGATGGCCTATTGTGGCGATCGGCAGGCGAGTCTGTCTTGGAGTCAGGAAGTGATCCGCCATTACCGGCTGAGTGAGACCGGGACGTGGGCGACGTACGAAGGCATTCCCGAGACACGTCTTGGACTCGAAGGCATCCATCAAGTCCATAATGCGGCCAATGCTGTCGTCTGTGCGAAACAGCTCGGGTGGTCAAAGACCGCGATCCGGCGTGGATTGCGTAACGCCACACATCCGGGACGCTTTGAAATCATTTCCCGCAAACCGCGGATCATTTTAGACGGTGCCCATAATCCGGAAGGGGTGACGGCACTTGTCGAACGCTTGAAGGAAGAGTCAAAACCGGTCGTCGTCCTGTGTTCGATCTTACGCGACAAGGACCGGGAAGCGATGCTTACGCAGTTACGGGAAGTAACGTCAGAGATTTATGAGACGACGTTTGATTTTCCGCGGGCACGGACGCTTGAAGAATTGAAGACGGACGGAGCAAACGCGGTGGAACTCAATCGTTTTTTCAAAGAAGTGGATACGGCAGGAGAGACGCTTATTGTCACCGGATCCCTCTACTTCATCAGCACAGTCCGCACATTACTAAAGGCGCAGTCTTTTACAAAAAAGGGAAAACAGTAAAAGTCCTTGTATACTAAGATTGGGGTAATATAGTCCTAGATTTTATGATCTTACGACGAGGAGACGATGGAGATGCAACGTTGGGTACGTCTGTTTTTAGTTAGTCTGTTGATTTTTACCAGTATTACGTATATACAACCACCACATACAAAGGCCGCAACTGGAGAGAAGCTTAAGATTTTAGAAATCCGTGATGCTTGGTCAGCAACAAATCGAATTGATCCGAATACCACCATCACATCGATGTTGCCGGGACTGGATACGACTAAATATGAGATTAAGATGATGACCGTTAAGGAACTGAATGCCTCTCGTTTTCCACTTGACGGAGCATTTGATGCGATTGTCTTTGATTCGTCTGCATTTTCGGGTACAGATCGCTATTCGATGACTGTGTCAGATACGAAAAAAAATCATAATACAAATAAAATCGAAAACGATATTACAAAGCTGAAAGCAAATGAAATCAACAATGCATACATTAAAAAAGGATTACCAGTCTTTTTGCATCAAGATGTTTTAGCACAAACATCTAGCAATTTTAATTTGATTTTTAAAGATGTACCTGTTTATACCGACATGGCGACGATAATTACAAAATTAAAAGTACAGAAAATCGTTCGTCCTCGTCTTGAGAGCGCCTCTGCGCAACAACAGGGTACAGCCTTGGCAGGCGTTGATAAAAGTACGACGGCTGCTCCAAACGTACCGATTGATTTTACCTATACGACCAGTGTTAAAAATACGAACCAACTAGCGCAACTCTACATTGATTTTGACAGCAATGATCAATTTGACGAGTCGGAAAAAGTGGATGAAAAGCCTGCTGGAAAAACAGGTACGCTGAGCTATAATTTTGATGCTCCGAGCTATACCGGTCCACGAAACTGGATGATACGCGTTTCTAGTAGTGACGGGTTGACAGATTATAAAACCGGTAGTTTTTTGATGAAAGATCAGATCGCGGAAGCAAAAATTCTTCAAGTGACTCGGAGTGGAACGACTGGATCGATTAACGGTTTCATGAATACTGGAACTTTACTGAAGCAGGATGGATTTTATGATTTTAATGTCGAAGTGATCACTGCAGACACATTTAATCAAACCTATTCGACTAAGAATTTAAACACAGCTTACGATATGTTGATTTTTGGCTTTCAGGATTCTTATGGAGCGGCTTCTTTGAGTGATGCTGCATCAAACGCGATCCTTGGATTTACAAACACGGGGCAAGGACTGATGTTGTCTCATGACACGATTTTCCGCCCAAATCAATCGACGGTTCCCGAGCTGTTTTGGGAAAAGAAATTTGCTGATTTAGCAGGGCAAAAGAATTTTACGAACATGGGATACGCGGCGCCGCGTACTTCAGGACAAGCGGTCAAGCAAAATGATGGTGTCATGACATCCTATCCCTTCACGTTAGGAAGCAGTGTCTTAATTGCAACGACACATAACCAGTACTTTGGACTGGACTTGGAGCAACCAGATTTAATTCCATGGTATAACATTCGCGAAAATAGTGTTGCCGCCTCGAACCAGGATGCCGGTCGAACGATTGGTGATGCCCGAAATCATTATTATATGTATACGAAAGGGAACATTACCTATTCAGGTGCGGGACATACCTCGACATTCAGTCAACAGCAGGAAAAAGAATTGTTTTCGAACACGATGTACCGGGCATTCATTGGCGCAAACCATAAACCATTGATTAAAAACATCTTGCCTAACAATCAAGCAAGTTATTTGAACAATGAACCACTCACGATTTCGTATAAAGTAAATGATTATGACTTACGCGATCGGGTACTAAAAACACGAATCTATATTGATAACGAAAAAGTATACGAAAACAATAAACTTCAGAATAACTCATTTGTCAGTCAAACATTTGATGCTAAATTGGTTGGGAAAACTTCTGCGATTATTCGAATTGAGGCAGAAGATGAACGTGGCGCAAAAACTATTGAAACCCGAACGGTTCAAGTGGTTAAGCCGTCATCTTCTTCGCCCTTTACGTTACAGCGGTCAATTAATCCTACAACAATTCCTCAGGGCGAAATGGCAACCATCACATATACTATTAAACCAGAGCCGATTTCACGAACATATGCAATCGGAGATAATGTTTCAAATAACGAAGCGTACGTCGTTAAAATGGAGGACATTAAGTTCAAAGAATTGCTTCCTAATAATCTTGAAATTTTATCGACAACCGGTATAGAAGATGCAGTTGTGACCAATCAAACAGTAGTGGGAGCATTTAAAGGAATAGAATACCGGGAAGACATAGGTTCAGGTAAGTGGATTTCGAGCCAATCGGAGATTACGTTTAAAGTAACTGTTCGGGCAAAGGAAGATGCTGGAACGTATGTACTTGATAAAAAAGATAATACTTTAACATCAAATAAAAACGTCTATCGCTCCAATTCAACCGGAGATCGATTCACAAGTGTTGCGAATGACACACAGTCTTTCCAGGTCCTAGGATATGCGTTATCAAAATCGTATGCAACAGAAGCTAAAATTCCTTCGGTTCGTATCGATCTCAATACACCGTCTTATAAAGTTTTGCCAGAGATCAGTCCGGCAGGTAGTCAATACGGGACGTTGAAATGGTCGATTGCAGACACGGACATTGCAACCATCAATCAAGAAGGGATCATTGTACCGAAAAAAATCGGCACGACGGAGATTAATTTGATTGTCCCTGTTGCAAATGGAAAAGAACTGGTTGCAACTTCCAAATTGACTATTAATGATGTATTTGGCGGGCTGATTGTCCGTGATGTTCCGAGTGTATTGTATGTCGGGCAAACGAAGGCAATGACCGGAGATGCCATCATGCTCTCCGGAACGGACGCCCCGATCAAATGGATTGTGACGAATCCAGGGTCTGTTGAATCAAAAGGAAAAGACACTGATACGTTGAGCTTAACGGGCGTTAAACCCGGAACGCTGACCGTGCAAGCTGTTGTACCGGCGGCAATCGGAACAACGACTTACTTGGCACAATCACAGATTTATACGATAGAAGTCAAAGTGCCGGAATTGACCGTCAATCCGAGTAACTTGGAACTATGGGCTGGGACAACACAAGATGTAACCGCAACGTTCTCACCGGATATCCGCCTACCGTTTGTTCTTTCAAAAGTCAGTGATGCAATTCAGCTGACAGCGACCAGTACCGGTTACACCGTCAAAGGATTGACCGGAACACCAAGCGGTTCGGTTGATGCGGTATTACAACTAAGTGACTTCCCGGATACCCGCGCTCTAACTAAAATTAATGTCCGTGAAAACCCAGTGAAATTAACGGCGAATGACTTGACGATGACGGTAGAAGACGATCAAAAACGTCCAATTCTGAATTGGTACCCGGTTACGACAACGGAACGTTTTTATCGCCTCGAAGTCCTGCAAGGTAAAGAATACGTCAAGACGGATGCGACTGCCCAAACGCTGAAAGCACTTCGACCGGGTGTCGCACGAATCAAGGTGACTGCTTTAAAAGAAGACAAGAGTGTTTTTGAAGTATTAAAAGACGGGGAAAAAGAGAAGCAGCCGTTGACGACGACGTTTAAAGTCACGATTTCATCTGAGGGATCGGCAGGAGCAAGCGATACGGATGTGTATTAAAGAGGAGCAAGCAACGTGACACGAAAAAAAATCATGATCGTCTTTCTTCTGTTCTTGATTGGAATCGGAGGAACGACCTATCTGTTAATCGATTATCGAAACCAACAAACGTTTGAAGCGAGTCTCAAGGCGAGTGATGTAACTGAGTTGCAACAGGCAGTAGAAGCAGTTGATTTATCAACAAAAGAACGAAACCGGTACATCCGGAAATTTCAAGAAACACTTGAGTATGAAAAAGCACTTGTTTTGCTTGATCGAGCAAGTGCCGGAAATCAACAAAACTGGTTCTATGTCGCACAATTTGCCTCGACCGATGTTGTCAAACAATGGTTAGCAGCTGGAGCTTCAATTAAACAAGTGAATTCGAATAAACAAAACGTCTTACATGTTTCAACAAGCGTTAATCGTTCAGTCGATGCCTATGCGTTACTCGTTAAACAAGCTTCAAAAAGTCAGTTGAATCAATTGGATCGATTTGGTCACACCCCACTGTATTATGCGACAGTGGATCAAAATCAAGAAGCGATGGAATTGTTGCTCGCAGCAGGTGCTACACCGGATAAAGGAACAGATCTACCGATTTATGAGACCGTTAAACAAAATCGGAAGGATCTGTATCAATTATTACAAAAAAACGGGGCATCGCCGACACGTAAACAAGTCAAACGATTGGCTAAAACTTATGGTGCAGCATCTTTTAAGTAACTGAAAACACGACATCCTTCAGCTGAAGGATGTCGTGTTTTTGTATATTATGGAAGGCGTTTCGGTGTCTCAACATAAAGTTGAACGGCTCGGCTGAGCGGAAGCATTGCCGTCGGGTTTTCGAGAACACTGGCGTCATAGGTTAAACGAAGGCGTGATTTTTCAGCATCCGTCGATTGTTTGGCTGTCATCAATGTTTGAAGGGCGAGCACATCTTGCGGGAAGCTGTTTTCCGGTAAATCCAGCGTTCCACGGTAGGCGTTGATTTCAAGCTGACCTTTCGTGAAAATACCTCCGTGAAGATTCATCGTAGAACCGACGGAATAGATTCGGTTCAAGGCAGAATCATCACTGTATAAAAAGGCACTCATGTCCGGTTTTGATGTCTGTGGAGTTGAAAACTTGTTGACACGGTTAATCGTCAGGCTTCCTTTACTGAGAAGAATCAACGTATTTTGACTTGATGAACTGGCGATTCCTTGAATGTTTGCATCATCCAGTCGACTCGAACCCGTTGAAAATATCGTCGTCGCAAAGCTGACATTTCCTCGAATCAATAGATTACCTAAGACAATCATCGGACGTTTAATTTCAAGCGGTTGATTCACAGGATTTAAAGAGGAAATGGTTAAATTGCCGTCGATAATGAGCGGTTCCTTTGATTCCTTGACGATATCGTCAGTGATTGTCACAGTGTTATTTTCCGCAGGTGCGGGTCGAATCAACTGTTTTTCTGTACTGAGTTCGTTTAGGAAAGGACCTGTTAAAATCGCTTGTTTGATTGGTTGGGCACGCAAATAGCCCGGTAATGCCGAAAGGGAAGTCGTACTTGGAATATTTAAAAAATCGTTTAAAGCAAACTCGAAATCGAACGGAACCAAAGCTTCCTTTGTTGCGACCAGATCCGTCTTTACAGTTGGGTCAAATACACTCGTATCACAAGTAATGAAGTCACGACAGCTCAGTAAAGGTTGATCCTTTGGCTGAAAAATTTTAACCTGACCATCGATGTAAGAACGGGCTGTTTTATCCGTGTAGGCGCCGGTCGCGCCATTATAGATGAAGTTCGGTGATGCGGAAACCTTCAGTGCTTGCCGGGAAAAGACATTGCCTTGAATTCGAGGAGCACCGTTTAAAATAACCTGATTGTCGGAGCCGAGAATGTAATATAAAAAGCTTGGAATCGCAGACAGATAAACGCGTTGCGAATATGTTTTTTGGACGGTCGGCTGATCGCCTTTCGTTTCTGCCACTTGTGCTGTTAAATCAAATGCCTTGACCCGGACATTTGAAGCACCTTCATTCAACTTGACTTCGACATTAGGCGCAGCAGTCGCAAGTTTTGCAATGATTTGATTGGTCGGATCACTGAATAATTCCTTCGAAGAACTGGTCGGGCTGGTTCCTGCTGTCGTTGCGACGATTTGCTGTAAAGCAGCAATCGCTTGATTCAACTCACTTTGTGTTGCTGACTCCACTTCAATATTTGTTCCGCGAATTTCTGTCAGCCGCGTAGATTGAAGACTGATACCAATCGTTGCAACCGCTAAGACGGATAGCACCGTCAGAGTTACTAATACAAATAATAAAGTATAACCTTCTTCGGATTTTCGCATGAGTCCTCCTTTCTGTCTTAAAAACCAATCGTACTTGTGAGTGTTTGTGTTTCTTCTTGATTGGTGGACTGAATGGTCAAGGTGATTGTCAAAATTCCATGGATGACATAAACTCCAGGGAACTCACCGGTCTTGATTGTGACCGTTTCTGGACTGGATAAGGTAAAGGTTTTTTTGAGGCTGGTCTGTTCATCAATAATCTCCGGTGCCCCCGAATAAATCATCGTCGTATTTTCCATTCGTTTTTCGACAAAAGAATAGGCAACCGGATCAATGACATCGTTCTGATTTGCATTGTAGGGGATGAAACCTTCGGACCGCTCCAATAAACCGGTTGTCCGACTGATATTCGGCAATGTTTTTTTATAAAATGATAATGTATTCGTTTGGTCGATCCGGATAGCATCAAATCCGGTGATTTCGTTTAATATTAAACCGACTGAACTGTCGGCTTCGCTTCGCAATTCACTAATGATACCGGTTGCTTGAAAACTTTTAGTTCCCGAAATAAATACGGTCAAGATGACAGCACTGAAAATGGCGGCAATGACGATGGCGACGAGCAGCTCGACGAGCGAAAATCCATCATTTCGTTGAGGAAAAACTTTGATTAAGCGTCGCATTGGTGATCGATCCTTTCAAAGACGTAATCGGCTCCGGTTGTCCATCCGGATAGACATAAATATAAAGATCGAGTAGATTCGGATCGTTTGTACCGTTTATCTTATGGGGGGTGACGCTGAACTTCACATCAAACGGTAAATTATTTATTTCCGCATCATTGAAGATTGAGTCACAAATAGCCGATACACCACATGACGGCGTGCTCGGCGTCGGGATTGCAAAAGCTCCGTTTTGATAAGTTGTTTGTTGCGCTTTGTCTTTCAGGTCACTGAAAACAAATGGACCGGATTCAGTTTCCAGTGCTTCCCGCCCGATGTAGGAGGCGGCATTTTTGGCTAAGTAATTCGCAAAAGTTAGTTTTGTACTATCTCTCGAAGCGGACAGAGACTGTGAAAAAATACTGATCAATGATACAGATATGATGGATAGGATCGTAATACTGACGAGTACCTCGATTAACGAGAACCCATCTTGCTGGTTTGACATAGACTCACCTCATGGTTAAATCAATAGGATATTTGGACCTGAAAATTGAAAAAAGGTATGTATTCACACATAGAGAAAGTATTTGTCAGGTAGGACTTATGTTTCATCATAATATTCATTATAATGGAAATACTAGACACCTGAAATGGTTATTTCATACGGAAAGGAAACAGATAATGATAAATTTAAAACGTTTTGCTGTGCATACGCTGTTATTGGTCGCCTTGATCGCACTTATCTATGTTCCTTCGTTTGCCTTGATTTCCTTTACGGGCAAAGCAACTGTTATTGAAAATTTTTCCGATACTGCCCGAATCGGCTCCGTTCCGGTCAGCGGATTGACACGAAAAGAAGCAAAGCCGAAAGTGCAGGAAGCTGTCACGTCCTGGTCTAAAAAAACACCACTGACGGTCGGGACAGGAGAAGAAACGTTACCGATCCCGACTGAACTCGTAACATTTAAGATTGAAGAATCCATCAAACAGGCTTCTTTAAAAAAGGGCGGGGCTTTACAAGTGACCGTCGATCAAGAAGCGATGGAAGCCTACCTTGCCTCACAACCGATTACATATACGGAAGAACAGGTCAAGACATTTAATGCCTGGTTGATGAAAACTAGCAAAAAGCTGGAAGAAGGAAACTTTGATCCGTCGGAAACGGCAGCGGCCATTGATCCGGCAGGAGAAGTCGTCTCGAGTGTCACGTTTACGACACGTTCAGCAGCAGAGGAACAGATGATTGACGCAATGGCACAAGTCGATATTAAGGCCGGTCAATTGATGAATGTGAAAACGTACGGAATGGATCCGATGGCTGCTTCTTTTATCGGCAGTAAACTATATGAATTATTTGCGAAAACGCCATTTGAGATCGTCGAACGGATGCCGCATGCACAGTTACCGGATGATATCACGCTTGGTTATGACGTCAAAATTGATGAAAAAACAGATTTTGCCGTTCGCAACACACAAGCTGTCAATTATCAGGTCGTCGCGACGAAGAATGGAAGCGATGTCACGTTGGAACTACGCGGGAAACCATTCAAAGAAACCGTCACGGCCGTCCTTGAAGCGGAAAAAACGATTCCGTACCGGACAATCACACGGTATTCGGCAACACTGTCTGCCGGAACGAGCAGTGATACACAGTCCGGAGTCGAAGGGAAATCAATCGAATTGTATCGTGTGACAAAGTCCAATCAAGGAGAAGTTAAACGATTGCTGGCCCTTGATTTTTATGCGGCGACTCCAGCCGTTGTAACGAAAAGCAGTCAAGAGGAGTTACCGCCTGTCGTGACACCGCCGGCTGACGAACCGACAACGGACTCGACGGACGATACGACGAATGATGAAACAACCAATGATTCGACGGATAACTCAACAACTGACTCAACGGATGGAACAACAGACGGAACGACAACACCGGAAGAACCTGTGACACCGGACCAACCGACGACACCAAATACTCCGGACACACCGACGACAGGAGACCCGGCCTCTCCGGTCGAGGACGATTCGACAGAAGGCGCTGTCGGCTGATTCTGCTAAAAAGAAAAGAGGATGAATATGAACTGGACGGACTTAGCAATTGAACTCGGTATCATTATCGGTCTTGCGACCATCATTTGTGGATTGATGTTTGCAATTCAAATTCCTTTCATCACGACTACCGCAGCAAAAGTGATTCTTTCATTGACGGCACTTGTCTTGGTTACTTCGCTCTACTTACTCGTTAAGTTTGACTGGATTTCCAATCCTTTGATCATTGCCGGTTACATCGTATCAATTCTTGTTGTGACGGCGATTACGAGTGTCATTGATGAAAAAAAACAAAAACTGACACCACTGGATGAGGAAGAAACATGGCACGCGGAAGGATGACAATGTAAATGGCGATGAAACGAAAACGATTAGGTGAAATGCTGTTAGAAGAAAGCGTGGTGACGGAAGCACAGATCGAAGAAGCCTTATCCGTCAAACGAACATCGGAAAAACTCGGGGATACGTTGTTGCGGCTCGGTCACTTAACGGAACAACAGCTGATTGAAGCATTGCATCATCAATTAAAAATCCCTGTCATTCAACTGTATAACTATCCGGTCGATGTCGCGGTAACGAAATTGATCTCCAAAGAACTGGCGCAGCGGCATACGCTTGTACCGGTCTATCGAGAAGGGAACCGGTTGTTCATCGCGATGGCCGATCCGATGGATTTGATTGCGATTGATGATTTACGGTTGCAGACCGGATTGATGATTGAGGTGGGACTTGCGACACGCGACGAAATCCGGCGGACGATCCTAAAGTATTACGATATCGATTCATCCTTACGCGAATTACTCGAGTCGGACGAGATGACGATTTCCGATACATCACGTGATACGGTGACACGTGAAGATGCGCCGATCATCCGTCTGGTCAATCAAATCCTCGAGAACGGAATTTCCCAACGGGCGTCCGATATTCACATGGATCCTCAGGAAACGTCCCTGTCGATCCGGATTCGGATTGACGGTGAATTACGGACTGAAAATAATTACCCGAAACAGATTCAAAATATTTTGACGACCCGGATCAAAGTCATGAGCGAACTGGACATTACGGAATCCCGTCTGCCGCAGGACGGGCGAATTAAGTATCTCCATAACGGAGTGGCCTATGATTTCCGTGTTTCGACGTTACCAACCGTTTACGGTGAAAAAGTCGTCATTCGGATTCTCGACAGCTCGAACTCCAACATCTCGATTGCAAAAATCGGATTCAGCGAACGAAACGAGCAACAATTCCGTGACATGTTGAAACGACCGAACGGTATCATTTTGATCACCGGACCAACCGGATCCGGAAAATCCTCGACCTTATACGCCGCTTTAAATGAATTGAACGATGAGACACGGAATATCATTACAGTTGAAGATCCGGTCGAGTATCAAGTCGACGGCATCAATCAGGTCCAGGTCAACTCAAAAATCGGCTTGACGTTTGCGAGCGGACTCCGTTCGATTTTACGACAGGATCCGAACGTCGTCATGGTCGGGGAAATTCGGGATATCGAGACAGCCGAGATTTCAATCCGGGCTTCATTGACCGGTCACCTCGTCCTCTCGACGTTGCACACGAATTCCGCTGTCAGTTCGATCACCCGATTGATTGACATGGGCGTTGAACCGTTCCTTGTTGCAGCTTCGGTTACCGGATTGATTGCGCAGCGTCTCGTCCGGCGCGTTTGCCGTGACTGTGGTGAAGTCCAGCCGTTGTCGAAGCGGGAAGAAGAATTATTTGCGCAAGAAGGCATCACAGCGACGACCGTCATGCGGGGACGCGGCTGTTCATCGTGTAACATGACCGGTTATCGCGGACGTCTGGCAATCCAAGAAGTGGTCATGGTCGATGAAAGCTTACGACGGATGATCATGAATCAATCAACGGAGAGTGAAATCACGATGTATGTAAAATCACAAGGACAACGGTTACTGTTGGCCGATGGACTGTCCAAAGTCGCACAAGGCATCACGACGACCGAAGAAATTCTCCGGACGGTGATTTCCGAATGAGTACGATGGAGCGCGCCCAAATTGAAGATATTTTACGATCGTCGAAAGAAAAAGAAGCATCCGATGTCCATCTGACGGCCGGCTCACCGCCGGTCTTTCGAATCAACGGGATGTTAACCCCGTTCGGGACAGAAAAAATGAAACCGATTGTCATCGAAGGATTCGTTCGCTCGCTGATTACCGAGGAAATGTTTTTACAGCTAAAACAAGACCGGGACATCGATTTTTCGTTTGGTGTGACGGGAGTGGCGCGTTACCGCGTCAATTGTTTTTATCAACGCGGCGCATTGTCGATGGCCTTTCGGACGATTCCGACTGAAGTTCCGACGCTCGACCAATTGTCATTGCCGCCGGTCTTAAAACGTTTCCTGACGAAGCCGCACGGTTTGATTCTCGTGACCGGTCCGACCGGTTCCGGGAAATCGACAACCTTAGCTGCGATGATCAATGAAATCAATCAGACGATGTATAAGCGGATCATCACCCTCGAAGATCCGATTGAATATTTGCATAGTCATCAGAAAAGTCTAATTGACCAGCGGGAAATCGGGATTGATGCCCCGCGGTTTGCGACCGGCTTACGGTCTGCTCTCCGGCAGGATCCTGATGTTATTTTGTTAGGGGAGATGCGGGATCTTGAAACAATTTCGACGGCCGTGACAGCTGCAGAAACCGGTCATTTAGTTTTTGCAACCGTCCATACGTCGACGGCGGCCTCGACGGTTAGCCGGATTATCGATGTTTTTCCGTCGGAGCAACAAGATCAAATTCGGGCGCAACTCGCAAACGTCCTGGCCGGAGTCGTTTCGCAACGACTGATGCCACGAACGGATGGGACCGGTCGGGTGGCGGCGCTGGAAATCATGGTTGAGACACCGGCCGTCTCAAACTTGATCCGGACCGGAAAGGAATATCAGATTCAATCTGTCCTGCAGACAGGGAAACAGTACGGGATGCAGACGATGCAGATGGCATTACAAGACTTAGTGAGTCGAGGTTTGATTCCAGCATCAGCCGCGACACCTTACATATCGGGGTGAATTAATGACAGTCTTCAAATATGAAGGTCGCACGATGACCGGTAAACGGAAAAAAGGCAAGATTACAGCACTGACGAAACGGGAAGCAGCAGAACGTTTACGGACTGATCAAATTGCCGTGACGTTACTTGAGAAACAAGAGTCTAAAGGATTAAATACGGAGATCACATTTTTAACCGCGAAACCGAAAATCGAGCATTTGGTCATGTACGCCCGGCAGTTCGCGACACTCGTCCGGTCCGGTGTTTCAATTGTCAAAGCAACGGAAATCTTACGGAAGCAGACCGATTCAAAACCGCTTGAGCGGGCACTTGTCGAGGTCGAAGATGATTTACGGAGCGGAATTCAATTCTCGCAAGCGATTGAAAAACATCCTCGTGTCTTCGATACGTTTTTCGTCAGTATGGCGATGGCAGGGGAAGCCAGCGGAAATTTAGAAGAAGCACTGGATAATATCGTCACCCAGTTACAGAAACAATATGAAATCAAACGCAAAGTCATCTCGGCGCTGATTTATCCGGCGGTCGTTTCAATCGTCGCAGTTGGTGTTGTCGTTTTTTTAATGCTGAACGTCGTCCCGACATTCGCCTCGATTTTCGATCAGCTCGGCAGTGAGCTGCCGTTGATTACCAAAATCGTCGTGGCGGTCTCTGACTTTTTTGTTGCCTATTGGTGGGTCTTACTCTTAATTGTGTTTGGTTTACTCGGATTATTGTATTTTAACTTGAAGAACGAACGGCAACGGGTTGTCTTCGACCGGTTGTTATTGATGATTCCGGTTTTTGGTCCATTGATACAAAAGTCACAAATTGCGTTGATGACACGGGGATTGGCTGTCCTGCTGAATGCATCCGTCCCAATTCTCGCGTCACTCGATATCACGGAACGGATTGTCACGAACCGGGTCATCCGCAAAGGGATTGCCGCAGCGAACGAAGCGATGGCCCGCGGAATTCCGATGCACGAACCGTTGGCGAAAAACAAATATTTTCCACCCCTCGTCACACAGATGATTGCGATCGGGGAGGAGTCAGGACGACTTGACTCAATGCTGACGGAAGTCGCCGATTTTTACGAAACGGAAGTCGAGACGACAACAGATCGCTTGAAGTCCATTATCGAACCGTTATTGATTGTAGTATTAGCTGTTATCGTCGGTGTCATCGTCATCGCTGTCGTTGTCCCAATGTTTAAAATCTATTCCGATATTCAAGCAAGTTGACAACTGTAAAAACATTTACCTGATGTAGAAAAAAACCATTTTCTACAAAAAATATGGTGCTACTATAATAGTATTCATCTGGACAGTATGACCTATACGCCGGAAATAGTAAAAAAGTGCTAGGGAGGAATATTAAACATGTTAGAACGTATGAAAGAAATCTGGTTAGATGCCAAACAAATGCGCGATGAGCGTGGCTTGACATTGATCGAGTTACTCGTAGTTGTCGTTATCTTAGGTATCATTGCAGCAATCGCTGTCGTCGCTATCGGCGGATTGATTGAGAACTCACGTAAGGATGCGGTTGTATCCGATGCGAAACAATTGGTAGCAGCAGCAAAACTGTATACATCTTCAAACCCAATTCAACCGGGTGAAAAAGTCAAACTAGGTATCAAAGATAATGATGCTGATATGAAAGAAAAGGCTGGAACTGCAACTGCGCCACGTGAAGATTCTCTTGGGAAATATATTGATTCTATGAAAGATGCTTTAAACTCAGATAAACCTTATAAAGATTCTTTCGTAGTCGTTACTGAAAAAAATGGTACTTACACATATGAGGTAACGTTAACAAGTCAATCAAGTGATTACACATACTTCTCGAAAAAAGCACCTGATGATCTTAAACGTTCTGGAGTAAAAGAAACAGCGTCTAATTAATCAGTTATTTACCCCCATCTCGGGGGTTTTTTTCTGAACTTTTTTAAGGAGGGAACTGTATGATGACAGTCGTCTTTACCGTTTACTTTTTTCTAATCGGGATGCTCGTGACCTCATTTACGAACGTTGTCGGCTTACGGATACCGGTCGGGGAATCGATTGTCCGTCCGCGCTCGCATTGTCCGAACTGCGGTCATGTCCTCGGTCCGCTTGAACTGACACCGGTCATCGGTTATCTCGCACTCGGAGGGAAATGCCGGACGTGTCAGCTGCCGATTTCAATCAAGTATCCGGCACTCGAATTACTCGGCGGTATGTTATATGCGTACGCTTTTTATCAGTTCGGCTGGTCGATGCAATTCGTCCTGTCGATCCTGCTGACGAGCCTGCTCAGTATCCTCGTCATGTCGGATCTTACCTACATGCTGATTCCGAACAAAATCTTATTATTCTTTTTACCGATTAGTCTGATTGTTCGCTACCTTTCTCCCCTTGAGAACTGGTATAATCCAATTATTGGCGGATTCGTCGGGTTCTTTCTATTGTTCGTGATTTTTCTTGCGTCACGACAAGGAATGGGGGCCGGGGATGTTAAACTGTTCGGGGTGCTCGGGATCTTTTTAGGTCCGTTACACGTCGTCATCGCGTTCTTCGTTTCCGCATTCGTCGGATCGATCATCGGCCTCGGGTTACTCGGACTCAAACGAGTGGAACGAAAGCAACCGATTCCGTTTGTTCCTTCGATTGCCGTCGGAACGTTACTGACATATTACTTCGCGGACGATTGGGTGAAGCTTTATCTCGATCTGTTCCTCTAGGAAAGGAAGAACATACATATGGCGCAAGCTCGGCGCAGAGGTACCTATATTTACTTTAATTTCACAGATGTCGGGATTTTTGGAGCAGTCGTCAAAAAAGGTGTCATTAAACGACGCGGTGTCGTCTCCTTGCCGCCCGGAACGCTTCAGGGAGGATGGCTCCAACCGGAAGCATCGCTCGATATGATCTTTGACAGCTTACTTGCAAAGCTGAAGGTGCCCCGCGGTTCGCAAGCGGTTCTCGCGATTGACGGATCCCTCGTCCTGGCCCGGAAACTCGAAATTCCGGAGACAGTCGAGACGAATCAGATTCGCGGTTATTTGTTTATGGAACTGGGACACAGTATCGTCCTGCCGTTTGAAGAACCGTATTTTGATTATACGTTGCTCGAAGAAGACGGCAAACGGGAAATCATGTTGTATGCGGCACCAAACGAAGCATTAAAACAGTATATGGAACTGTTCCGGAAAAAACATATCCGCCTCGTCGCAGCAGAACCGCAACCACTGGCGACGTTTTTTGGTCTCGATTCGCTCTATGAGGTCGAAGACGACAGCAATCTGTTAATTTGGAACGTCAATGCGACGAATCACCAGTTGATCATCATTGAAGACAAAGTCCCGCGTCTGATTCGTTCGGTCGACACGTTTGTCGCGAATGCCTGGGAAGTGGACGTCATCGAGGACCGGTTGCATTATCGGTATCAATCGGACGATGGCAACGTCGACTTCATCCTCGAAGAGATGTTACTGGAATTTTCCCGCGTGCTTGATTTCTATCGTTTTTCGTTAGCACGTGACGGGCGCGAAATTAGTCGTGTCATGCTGACCGGAGATTTTCCGTTTCAAGAGGAGTTGGTCCGCCGGTTCGAAACAAACTTTGATGTGCGGTTGGAACAAGTGCCGGATGTCCTCGATGTGGCGGGTCAATCGATTCCAAAGGCATACTTACCCCTGGCCGGTCTCGCGACCAGCCATAAAGAGCGGATCAATTTGTTGCCGGACAGCGATGTCGCACCGAAGTTTCCGCTCGTCGCCTCGTTGATCCTGCTGCTATTTGGCGGCATGATCGGCGGATACCTTTACTGGCAGACCGATCAATTTGCCGACCGGATCGAGACGGCGAACAATCAGATTCAAATCGTCCGGGCGCTACAATCAGAATCGGACCAATCCGCCAAACAAGAAGTCGCGCAGCTGAAACAAACAGTGGATGGTCTTGAAGCAACACCACGTCCGGCTGTTCCGGCCCTTGAACGGATTACGCGTTATTTGCCGGAACGCGGTTACATCCTGCAGTTTGCTTATGGGGCGGATCACCTTGTCACGATGAATGCCCAGTTCGAGACGTTAGATGAGTTAAACGGATTTTACCGTCAACTGTTGACGGATACAGCCTTTACGGGGGTGACGTTAACGAACGTCACGACAAAAACGATGAATGAGCAAGCGGAAGTCGTCACTTCGACGACAATCGATCCGACGACCGGGGCAGAGATTCCGACGACGACGATTACACCGACGGATGAGACGGCGACGGAAGAACCCCGTTACATCGGACAATTCGGTCTGACGGTCGTTCCGGCGGAAGTCATCAAAGGGGAAACGAACCAGGCGGATCCTGATGCGCCGAAGGAAGACGCGGCGACGGATGCCGTGGTCGATCCGGAAGCGGAAGCAACGGAAACGGTGGAACCGCCGACGACAGACAGCGGTACAGATGCAAACGAACCGGTGTCGACTGAAGTAGAGGAGGTGGAAGAAAATTGAAACGATATAGTGGTCTCATTCTTCTTGCCCTGACGATCGTCCTGATTGTCGGCGGCCTTTCTTACTTCGGCTATACGACGTATACGACGTACCAGGAAATGAAACAAACCGAAGCGACGCTCGAACGGGAGCAGATGGCGCTGGAAGCGGCAAAAGCGAATGAGCAGAAGGTCGATGTCGCTGAATCCAGCTTCCTCCAAAAACAAGTCCCGGTCGTACCGGCAAATGATGACGTGATTGATGCCATCAATGCAGCAAGTCAGATTGCCGGTGTAAAAGTCCAGGGAATCACATTTGGTGCCACTGCGACCGAAACGGCCCCTGCCTCACCGGTTCAATCGACACCTGCCGTCGATGGTGCGATGGCGACGGAATCCGAGACGGAAGCTGCTGCAACAGCAGAGACACCGGTTGCGACGACAACGGCGACGGCATTACCTGCTTCATTGACAGTCGAGGCGCCATCCTATCTTGAACTGATGGCTTTCCTCAAACAGATTGAACGGACAGACCGGATTACGATCTTACGTCAAATCCAGTTGACCGGTCCGGATGAACCGGGTCCCGGAAGCCAGACGATTGTCCTCGAAGACGAACTGATGTCCTTTACGGTCGAGATTGAAAGTTACTACCGACCGGATTTGACGAAGTTGATTCCGGATAAACAGACGCCACTTCAAGAGACGACGCCGAAGTCGGATCCGTTTGTCGATGTTACAGATAATTAACCGAAAGACAGGTGTTGCTCTGACTCGGAGCGGCACTTGTTTTTCGTTATACTAAAAGTTGATTCCAGTAAGACTGGTCGAAAAAGAAGGAAAAGAGCGTGATACTGATGATAACGCAACACTCATTGATTCTGGCTTCAGCCTCTCCGAGACGGACGGAACTGTTACGGCAGATCGGTGTACCCCATACGATACGGCCGGCGGATGTCCTGGAGGAAGCACCGTATCCGATGGCAGCCGAGGAGTACGTGATGTATTTATCACGGAAAAAAGCCCGGGCTGTGGCAAAGCCCGGTGAAATCGTCCTGGCAGCAGATACCGTTGTCGCCCTGGATCAGCAGATTCTTGAAAAACCGGCAGATCAACCGGCTGCCCTCGAAATGTTCCGGCTGTTATCCGGACGGACACATGAAGTCGTGACCGGCGTGACCCTTTTACAGGATGAACGGGAGGAGACGTTTACTGTCACGACGACGGTCCGGTTCTGCGAGATTCCGGAAAGCTGGATGTTGTCCTATGCCGCGACAGACGAGCCGTATGACAAGGCGGGCGGATACGGGATTCAGGGGAAAGGCGGTCTGTTTGTCGAAGCGATTGACGGCGACTATTATAACGTCGTCGGTCTGCCGATCAATCCGATCAGCCGCCGTCTTGAGGCATTTGGAATCGAGCCGATGTTCGCGTAATTCCTTGTACAGAAAGGTCGGATGAAGTGATTGAATGGCCAAAGGATATGATTCAATTAAAAGGGTTGGCACAGGCGACGACAGTGGAATTATTAGCGTGTCTCGTCCGCAGCGGAACACGGAACCGGTGTCCGCTTGAAATCGCCGAAGATTTACTCGAGATCTATCCATCGCTGATCGAACTGGAAGCGGCAGGTGTCGGTGGACTGGAGAAGGCACCGGGCGTCGGAAAAGCAAAGGCGCTCCAGATCATGGCCGGACTGGAGCTCGGCCGTCGACTCGTCACGGAACCGAAATGGGTCCGCCCGGTCGTCCGCTCACCGGATGATGCCGCGGAATTGCTGATGGAGGAGATGCGGTTGTACCAACAGGAACACTTCATCTGTCTGTATCTGAACACGAAAAACGAAGTCATCTCGAAGAAAACACTGTTCATCGGCGGACTCAATACATCGATTGTTCACCCGCGCGACATATTTCGGGAAGCCATCCGTTGTTCGGCGGCAAGCTTCATTGCCGTCCATAACCATCCGTCCGGTGATCCGACGCCGAGCCGGGAAGATATCGAAGTCTCGGAACGAATGGTCGAGGCCGGGAGATTGATCGGAATCAGTTGCATCGATCACCTTGTCATCGGACACGGACAATTTATTAGTATGAAACAGCGTGGATTTATGTAAGAATAACGTCTGAGGGGGAACTGTGCTTCCCGACCTCAGGCGTTTTTACTTTTGTAACAACCATTGAACTGTAAACAAGCTGTAACGTTTTAACGCTTTCCAAGGAAGGCTTTTCCGTTATAATTAGTGAAGTGTATTCTCAGAGAGGGGTTTTTTGAATAATGTTTGGATCATTTAGCCGTGAAATCGGCATTGACTTAGGTACGGCAAATACGCTCGTTTATGTGAAGGGGCAAGGCATCGTCGTGCGCGAACCTTCTGTCGTCGCATTCCGTACCGATACAGGTAAGATTGAAGCAGTAGGTAATGCAGCAAAAAACATGATTGGACGGACACCGGGAAACGTGACGGCACGACGCCCGATGAAAGATGGGGTTATCGCCGATTATGAAACAACGGCTACGATGATCAAATACTTTATGGATCAAGCAACAAAGAAAAAAGGATTATTTTCTTCTAAAACAAACGTCATGATTTGTGTACCGAGCGGGATTACGTCCGTGGAAAAACGTGCGGTCGAAGATGCGGCGAAACTTGCTGGTGCACGTGAAGCCTATACGATTGAAGAACCGTTTGCAGCAGCAATCGGAGCAGGTCTTCCGGTTTCTGAACCAACGGGCTCAATGGTCGTCGATATCGGTGGCGGAACGACGGAAGTCGCGGTCATCTCACTTGGCGGTATCGTGACAAGCCAATCGATTCGTGTCGGTGGAGATGAGATGGACGAGTCGATCATTCGTTACATCAAATCAAAATACAACCTGATGATCGGTGAACGGACGGCTGAAACGTTGAAAATGACGATCGGGTATGCCCGGATTGATGAAGAATCGGAAAACGAGACGATGGAAATTCGTGGACGTGATCTCGTGACGGGACTTCCAAAACAAATCGAAGTCACAAGCGCAGAAATTTGTGATGCGTTGTCAGATACGGTCGATGCAATTTTAGCCGGTGTCAAACACACGCTCGAACAAACACCGCCGGAATTATCAGCAGACGTCATGGATCGCGGAATTGTCTTGACAGGCGGCGGAGCCCTTCTGAAAAACTTGGATGCCGTGATTGAAGATGAAACACGCATCTTGACACTCGTTGCGGAAAACGCGCTTGACTGTGTCGCAATCGGTACAGGTAAATCATTGGAGATGATGAATGTGTTACGTTCGAAATCAGGCATCTCACAAAAAAGATAAGGACGGGATGAGCGATGAAGCGATTTTTAAATAATCGAAAACTGCTCATCACACTCCTTAGTTTTCTCCTTTTGGTGATTTTAATCGGAATTTCGCTCCAAGGACGTAACCAGACCCACTGGTATCAAAGTTTTGTCCGCGATACCGTCGGGGTTGGCCAACGTCTTTTTGCGACACCGATTGGCTGGATTGATGATACGGTCACTTCGGTTAAAGAAGTGCGCGATGTGTATAAGGAAAATGAGTATTTAAAATCACGACTGGGCGACTATGCCGGAAATTCCGTCAAAGTCCGCGACCTGGAACGTGAGAACAATGAATTAAAAGACATGTTGAAGCTAAAAGGATCGATTCGGGACTATACGTTATTGCCGGCAGAAATGATTGGTCGAACGTCATCCGAATGGCAACGCTTCGTCACGGTCAATATCGGAAAAGAACAAGGTGTCAAAGCCAATATGGCCGTCGTGACAGCAGATGGTTTAATTGGCCGTGTCATTCAGACAAGTGCCTACACATCACTCGTTCAATTGTTATCAGATACGAGCCGGACGAACAATGTCTCAGCAGTTGCTGACGATACGAAAGGAAAAAGTGTCTTCGGTACGATCGAAGGATTTGATGAAGAGACGAATCTCTTGAAATTCACGAAGATTCCGAACGATGCCAAACTGAAAAAAGGTCAGATTGTTACGACATCCGGACTCGGTGGTAAGTATCCGAGTGGTATCGTGGTCGGAAAGATCGAACAAGTGAAATCGGATCAATACGGTGCTTCGAAAATCGCATACGTCAAACCGGCAGCAGACTTCGAACAGTTTGGTCACGTTTTCGTGATTCAACGCGAAGCGAAGGAACCTTTCGCTGAGACCGACAAGGGAGGGGACACTAGTGAATAACATCAAGTTGTTTTTCGCCGTGTTCCTTCTTTTTATCTTGGAAGGAACGTTGTTCGCAGGTCCGCTTGGAGACGGCTCTCCTTACGTCATTCATGTCACGTTGATCGCGTTGATGTTTTTAGGGCGTTACGGGAAAATTGAGCAAGCGCTTGGTTTTGGACTGCTGTTCGGTCTGTTATATGATTTCGTCTATTCGGATATCATCGGAATTTATTTATTTGCGCTATCTGCCATTCCGCTTTTTAGTAGCTTCGTGCTAAAATATGTAAAGGAGAACGTATTAACGATTATCGTCACCTTTACGTTCAGCGCTATTTTGTTTGAACTGGATATTTATTTCTTCACGGCTTCGGTCGTAGGGGTCGGTGTTCCCTTCAAGGAACTCGCGACACAAATCATTCCAAGGAGTCTCATTGCGCAGTTGATTGGGATCATCGTGCTGTATTATCCGATGACGCGACTGGTGCAATCCACATTTGATGAGAAAAGAGGATGAGTCATGATTGAGCGTAAGCGTTATGTAACGATGAAGGGCCATCGTGGTGGCCTCGCCGTCTATGTAAATGAAAGGTGCAGTGTGGATGAATTTCTTGACGATTTAGAATTGACGCTTGCCGACAAATCCGTCGAGAACGGACGCGCCGTTCCGATTACCTTCTTCTTTGGTCGCCGTTATGTCGACGAAGGCGTTGTGACGGCCGTCGAGTCCATCGTCGCGCGTCATGATTCATTTTCATTTAATGGGTACGACAGCGAGTGTCTGACGAAGGATGAAGCAAAAGCCCTGTACGGGGAACGAACATTTCATTACTTTGGCGGCACGGCCCGCAGCGGGCATGTCGTAGACGTTGAAGGATCGATTGTCGTCATTGGCGACATCAATCCGGGAGCCGTCGTTCACGCAACCGGCAGTATTTATTGCCTCGGTGCGTTACGGGGGACGGTTCATGCAGGAAAAGGCGGGAATCATCAGGCTGTCATTGCTGCCAGTGTCTTACAACCGAAATGGATTTCAATTTCTGATTTTGTTTATGAAGATCCGGACGATGCGCCGATTCAGGCACTGGACATGGGCTGTGCGTTTGTCGGGGAAACAGGAGTAGAATTTTCTCGTCTTCAAACCGTTCCGCTTGCGCGGATGGATCAATTTGCGATTGATAGTGAAAGAGGGTGACAGATATGGAACAAGTGAAAGAACAGGTACATAAGGATGCGAAAACGCATGTGGGACGTGCCATCGTCGTCACATCTGGTAAAGGTGGCGTCGGTAAGACGACGACAACGGCTAACATCGGGACGGCACTTGCGCTGATGGGGCATTCGGTTTGTCTCGTTGATACAGATATCGGTCTTCGGAATCTGGATATCGTTCTTGGCCTCGACAACCGGAGTATCTATAATATCGTTGACGTCGTGACCGGACAGTGCAAACTGCATCAAGCCCTCGTCCGTGACAAACGTTTTGAAGAAATGTATCTGTTACCTGCTGCCCAGTCCAAGGATAAATCATCCGTCACACCGGAACAGGTAAAAGGCATCATTGATTCGTTGAAACTCGAGTATGACTTTGTTTTGATTGACTGCCCGGCAGGAATCGAACAAGGATTCATGAATGCGATTGCCGGTGCAGATGAAGCGGTCATCGTCACGACACCGGAAAAAGCAGCGGTTCAGGATGCAGACCGGATCATCGGAATGCTTGAGCGCTCGGAACGTCAAATCGTACCGAAGCTCGTCGTCAACCGTGTCCGTTCGCATATGATGGCGTCTGGAGATATGCTCGATATCGACGAAATCATGCGTATTCTGTCGATTGATCTGCTTGGTCTGATCGTCGATGATGAAGAAGTCATCGCGGCTTCACATCGTGGTGTACCTGTGACGATGAATCCGGATAACCGGGCTGGTCTCGGCTACCGGAACATCACCCGCCGGATTCTCGGAGAGTCTGTTCCGTTGCTCGACATCATGGAACAGCCGCAAAAAGGATTTTTCGTGAAACTTAAAAAAATGCTTGGCATGAAATAAGATGGGGAAAAATAGACTAGAAGGGTTTTGATGCTTCTAGTCTATTTTTCATGGAGGAATGAAGATGAAATGGATTAGTGAACAGACTCCGTCCCTGGAACGGGTGGCATTGGTCGAAGGAGGACGGGTCGTCGAGTACCATGAACAGATGCGGGATGAGATTCGGGTCGGTACGTTGCTGCATGCCAAAGTCGATCGGTTGCATCCGACACTGGAAGCGGCATTTTTGATTGCGACGGATGGGACGCCGCTTTATTTACCGATCAATGAGACGCTCGAGACGTTACGCCGTTATCCGGAAGTTCCGACAATCGGCCAAGCCGTTCAGGTCGGTCAAACCTTACTCGTACAGGTGGTGAAAGAAGGGGCTGCGCCGAAACAGCATAAAGTCACACAAAACATCACCTACGGCGGACGGTTTCTCGTCTATTTCCCGTATGGACGCCGTGTACGCTTCAGCCGCAAACTGGATCTCGTCGTCCAGCAGCAGCTGGCGAAAGTGATTCCGGTAGCGGAAGAAGAAGGGATTTTATACCGGACAGAAGCGGCACAAGCCGAGGTCGGAGTGTTGATGACGGAATTAAAGCAATTGCGTGCGCGTCATCAACACATGCTACAGCAGGCGACGCTGGAACAGGATGAGCCGTTGATCATTCAGGAAGCGAAACGGTTAAGTCATGTCGCCGAAGCGCTTGTCACGACCAGAGCGGAGAAAGAGCGGCTCGAGCAGATGGGGTTGCAAGTCGAGCGTCCGGTCATCAAAGGGCGCCTGCCGGTCATGGAACAGGTCGACCGGGCGATTGAGAAGGCACTGGACCGGGTCGTTTGGCTTGATGGTGGTGCTTACCTGTTGATTGAAGAAGTCGAGACGATGACCGTGATTGATGTCAACAGCGGGAAAACGGTTTCCGTCAAAGAACAAAAGCGGACATTTGATCAAATCAATGAAGCAGCTGCTGTTGAAATCATGCGGCAACTCCGTTTGCGGAATATTAGCGGCATGATTGCCGTCGATTTTTTAAGGGGTTCCAGTAAAGGGCAGACACGGGTGACGCAACTGTTGAAGGAACGGGCCGCACATGAGTCAAAACAGATTGAAGTATACGGTTTTACGAAGATGGGATTATGTGAATTGACGCGTCAGCGGCACGGAAAGTCCTTATTCGAACGGTCCCGGGATCACGGTCAGCCGTCTAGGATTGCCATCCACCGGCAACTCGAACCGCGGCTGATGGAACTGGCAACTCATGCGGAGGCGGCGGTCGTGCGTGCTCCGCTCGCTTTGCTCAGTCCGTTGCTTCTTGCCGAAAGTCCTCTCGAATTGCTTCTGGTAGAAGGCGAACCGGGGATTCTATTTACCGGCACGAAAGCCGATTGTGACGATTTCGTCAAAAGACAATAAGAATAAAGGAGAACGTTATTGACAACAGTCAGCATCGTTTGGTATTCTGAATAACGTTAGTTCGTTTGGAAAGCACCCAAATGACTACAACCGCACAGACCGGGTTTTAAAGCATCCGCTGCCCGTGATGGCGAGTCTGAGTTCCTAAGAGGAGGTGCACGTAATGTACGCAATTATTAAAACTGGTGGTAAACAAGTTAAAGTCGAAGCTGGCCAAGAGATCTACGTTGAGAAATTAAACGCAGACGTCGACAGCACAGTAGAATTCGGCGAAGTCTTGATCCTTGGTGGTGACGATGTTAAAGTCGGCGCTCCACTCGTAGAAGGTGCGAAGGTCGTAGCAACGGTCATCAAACACGCTCGCGCGAAAAAGATCACAGTCTTCAAAATGAAAGCTAAAAAGAACTACCGTCGTAAGCAAGGTCACCGTCAACCTTACACGAAGGTCCGCATCGAGAAAATCGAAGCGTAAGCCATGATACGTGTCAAGATTCGACGAGATGAAGCGGATTTGATCCGTTCCATCGAAGTGACAGGACATGCCGAGTTCGCTGAGCCTGGTTTAGATTTAGTCTGTGCCGGCACATCAAGTGTGATCTTCGGGGCATATAATGCCATCGAATCACTGCTCGGGCAGGTCCTGCTCCTTGAAATGGCAGAACAACAAGAAGGTGGCTACTTTTACGTAGAACCGTATGCTGACTTAGCACCGGATGTCAGTGAACGCACCCAATTGTTACTGGAAGCGATGTTGGTCCAGCTTGGAACCATCGCCGACAGTTACGGTGAGTTTATCCAACTTGAACAAATATAGGAGGTGGATTCCACATGTTGAAACTTAATCTTCAGTTCTTCGCATCGAAAAAAGGGGTAGGTTCGACAAAGAACGGTCGTGACTCGCAATCGAAACGCCTTGGGGCGAAACGTGCAGACGGTCAAACTGTTTCTGCTGGTTCAATCCTCTACCGCCAACGCGGTACGAAGATTCACCCAGGTATGAACGTCGGACGTGGTGGCGATGATACACTTTTCGCAACTGCAACTGGTGTCGTTCGTTTCGAACGTCTCGGACGCGACAAAAAACAAGTCAGCGTTTACCCAGCATAAGTGATCGATGAAGCAGACTCTAGCCACTTTCAGGGGTTAGGGTCTGTTTTTTTTAGGAGGGAACGACTGATGAAGGATGAACAGGTACTGGATCTTTTGAAGTCACTTCGTCACGAATGGTTGAATCGGTTACAACTTGTTCGTTCATATAGCGCGATGGGTGACGAGGCGGCTGTTGAATCGATTTGTTCAATGTATCGGGAACAAGCGTCGCGAGAAGGACGACTTTCCCTGATTGGACTACCGAAAACGGCACTCGCACTGCAACGAGCAGATTGGACAGGCCTAACTGTCGAATATGATGTAATCGAAATACCAAAGCAGATCGAGGATTCACGCTTGGCGTCTATTCTTGAAGCTGCGTTTGACATGATAGAAGTGGGGAATGGAGAAGTATCCGTGACCTTCCATGAGGGCGTGACCATCGAGATCTATCGGGATCTACTAGATATGTCGCGCCTTAAAGATCTAGTGACGCCGATGGAGATCGAGTCACAGACAGAACATGAGTGTGTGATTGAAATCGAAAGTCTTCCTGTCGAGGAAGAAAAGTAATAGGAGGGATCTGACATGTTTGTCGATCAGGTAAATATTTATGTAAAAGCAGGAGATGGAGGACGCGGGCAAGTAGCGTTCCGTCGCGAGAAATATGTTCCAGACGGCGGACCAGCCGGAGGAGACGGTGGGCATGGTGCTCACGTCGTTCTCGAAGTGGATGAAGGACTTCGGACGTTGATGGATTTCCGTTACAAACGTCATTTTAAAGCCGTTCAGGGTGAAAACGGGATGTCGAAAGGCATGCACGGACGTAAAGCCGAGCACCTTGTCGTTAAAGTCCCACCCGGCACCGTCGTGTATGACGATGATACGGATGCAGTCATCGCTGACCTTGTTCATCACGGACAACAAGCCATCGTGGCAAAAGGCGGACGCGGCGGACGTGGTAACTCACGTTTCGCAACACCAGCGAACCCGGCTCCGGAACATGCAGAGAATGGTGAACCCGGTGAAGAGAAATACTTGAAACTCGAATTGAAAATGCTCGCAGATGTCGGACTTGTCGGCTTCCCAAGTGTCGGGAAATCAACGATGCTGTCGATCGTCTCAGCAGCCCGTCCGAAAATCGGGGCGTATCACTTTACGACGATTACGCCGAACATCGGTGTCGTTGAAACGGAAGACAGCCGCAGCTTCGTCATGGCCGATTTACCGGGTCTGATTGAAGGGGCAAGCGAAGGTGTAGGTCTTGGTCACCAGTTCCTCCGTCACGTCGAGCGGACGAAAGTCATCGTGCACGTCATCGATATGAGTGGTATGGAAGGACGCGATCCGATTGACGATTACAATATCATCAACAAGGAGCTTGCGGACTACAACCTTCGTCTGACAGAACGACCACAAGTCGTTGTCGCCAACAAAATGGATATGCCGGATGCGGAAGCGAATCTCGAAGCATTCAAAGAAGCATTCCCGGATCTTGAAGTGTTTGCCATCTCGGCTGCAACACGCCAAGGGTTACGCGACCTCTTGTTCCGCATCGCTGATCTTGTTGATGCGACGCCGGAATTCGGTCTCGAAGAACTCGAAGAAAAAACAGCGACACCACGTGTCGTTTACGGATATGAAGCACCGGAAGCCGGATTTACGGTTTCGAAAGATGAAGATGATTGCTTCGTCATCAAAGGACCACGGATCGAGAAGCTGTTTACAATGACAAACTTCATGCGTGAAGAATCCATCAAACGCTTTGCCCGGACGTTGCGTCAAATGGGTGTCGATGAAGAACTTCGTAAGATGGGTGCGATTGACGGTGACGTCGTTCGAATCCGCGACTTCGAATTCGAATTCATCGAGTCTTCGTTCTAAAATACAACAAGTTCATTTGAGAAATGGAGTGTGAGAGCATCGTGGACCCACTTCCCGCGATTCAGTTCATCTGGTTTTTCGTCCTGCTTGTCATCTCGGCCTTTTTCTCCTCGTCTGAAACCGCCTTGTCGAGTGCAAACCGGTTACGGATTTTGCATCAGTCGGAGGAGGGGAGCCGTCGTGCGACCCAAGCTCTTCGTCTGTTGCAACGGTATGAGGAGACGCTGACCGCCATCTTAATCGGAAACACCTTGTCTAACCTCGGTGTCGCGATGATCGGTGGCTGGTTGGCGATGACGGTATCGACGGATCTATTGGTACAAATCAGTATTGTTTTTCTGACGTTTCTGTTCATCTTGTTATTTGGGGAGCTCATTCCTAAATCCTATGCTCGGGAACATGCGGAAACGTATGTGTTTTGGATCAGTGGTCCGTTGCATGTCTGTCTGAGTCTCTTTAAACCGGCGATTTTCCTGTTTCTGAAGTTACGACAGGTTGCGTTGTTGCTGATTGGGGCCGATCCGAAAGGACCGCTTGTCACCGAACAGGAATTACGGGCTTTAGTCGATATCAGTGAAGAAGAAGGTGTCATGGACGAAGCGGGAGCAGAAATCGTGCATCGGGCGGTTGACTTTAAGAATGTCACGGTCGAAGAAGCACTGACACCGCGAACGAATATTCAGGCAATCGACATTGATGCCGGTTTTGATGAAATTTTACGTGAAGTGCAAAAAGGCGGATTCTCGCGTTTGCCGGTCTATAAGGATTCGATTGATCACATCATCGGAGTTTTATCAGAACGTGACTTTTTACGGGAATTCGTCAAGCACGGACGTGTCGAAATTCGCGAATTGATCCGTCCGGTTTCGTTTGTCGTTCCGCAAACCCACATCATTGATTTGCTGCCGGAATTAAAAGTCAAACAGTCACATATGGCTGTTGTACTGGATGAATTCGGAGGAACAGCCGGTTTGATTACACTGGAGGATATTCTCGAGGAACTGGTCGGAGAGATCTGGGATGAACATGATGAATCACTCGAGTACACGAAACAGGTGAGCCCGAACCGGTATGAATGTCTGGCGGAATACGACATCGAAGATTTTTGTCATCAATTTGACTTGGCGATGCCGGAAACGGAAGCGCAGTCGCTTGGAGGCTGGATCATGGAAGATGTCGGTCATATTCCGGAAGTGGGGACTCAGATGGTGTATGGACCGTTGACCTTGACTGTCCTGCACGTCGAAAACCGGCGGGTCCGGACCGTTTCAGCCGTATTCTCACAACATGAACCATCAGAAGGAACGGACGATTTAAACGTCTGATCTGCATAACAAAAGGCCCGTTCCGATTAGGAATGGGCCTTTTTGTTATGAAAGGATGTATTTAAAAGGCATCCTCGTGATTAAACATCGAGTTCTGAAACAAGAATACCCAAACGGTCGAGCGCATCGATTGCGGCATTTAACGCTTCTTCGTTATCAGCTTCCAGCGTATGAATGTGGACACCATCCGTCAAAGTGGATAAAGGGGTCGCCTGCGTTTCTTCCAGTTGTTCGATCAACGCCCGGACATCGCGGCGGCTTTTCAGCATCAATTCTCCTGTTAAAAAGCCGTAGACGGGATGTTCGACGATGACATCACGGATGATGACACCTTCATCGACGACGGCGTCACACTCTGCTTTTAATTGATCACTACCGTGCCGGCAAACGACTTTTCTCATATGGCGGGATTCGTCAAGCTCCGGATGATTTAATAGATATCCCCGGGCAGTCGCAACGACAGGATGTCCTTTTGCTTTTAGCAATGATAAATCCTGCACGATGACCTGGCGGCTGACACCTGCCTGCTTCGCCAACTTCGTTCCTGTGACGGGTTGTTCGCTTTGTTGAATGATTTCTAACAACTCTTGCCGGCGTTCTTCTCCGGACTGTCTTCTTCCCATGATTATTCCTGCCTTTCCAATTAATCTGATTCCTCCAGAGAACATAGAACATCGATACATCGCTCTACTTCCTCGGCTGTTGTCATCCGACCGAAACTGAGTCGAATCAATCCATGAGCCGCCGACTCATCAAAACCAATCGCCCGTAAAGTCGAGTTGGGGCCATTTTCACCTGCACGACAAGCGCTTCCCGCCGAGACGGCAATTCCGGCACGGTTCAGGGCGAGGAGGACGAATTGACCATCCCGTTGTTTCGTATGAATGGCACAAATCGAATGAAGTTGCTGAGGGGACTCAATGATTTGATAATAAGCAGCTGGAAGTCTTTTTTTTAGCATACCACGAAATCTTTTGCTCGATGTCTGGATCTGTTGATTTTCCTGAAGATAACGGTGACATGCCATCATGAAAGCAGCAATTCCCGGGACATCGACGGTTCCCGGCCGGATTCCGAATTCGTGGTGCGCCTCATAATAGGGACTGAACAGGGGATGACGCAAATAGACGGCACCGAGTCCTTTCGGTCCATACACTTTATGACTGCTGATCGTATAAGCTTCGACGTCGGTCAAATCAACCGGGTTCTTCAAAAAGCCTTGAATCCCGTCACAGTGGAACAGAATACCTTTTTTTCGGCAAAAGGCGGCAATCGCGGCAATCGGAAAGATGAATCCTGTTTCTGAGTTTACCTGCTGGATAGAGACGACACCGACCTCTTCCGTACATGCTTGTTCGAATAAGTCCCAGTCGAATTCACCGGTCGTCTTTAAATCGAGTGCCTGCCAATGGACTGCCCACCGTTGCAAAGGAAGTAAAACGGAATCGTGTTCCGATTTAAGTGTCAAGACAGTTGTCTTATTGGTTTGGCGGAGAAGATGGCTTAAAGCGATGTAATTAGCTTCAGAACCGCTGCCCGTAAATATAATCGTTCCTTCCGTTACACCGAGCCATTGCATTAATTTATTCCGTGCCTGTTCCAGCAGTTGAAGGGCGTCTTCTCCCGTGTCATGGAGCGAAGAACTGTTGCCGTAGAACCGTTCTGCCGTGTCCCGATACTGTTCGATGGCATCCGGGTGCATAGGTGTCGTTGCCGCATGGTCTAAATAAATCATCAATTATCGTATCCTTTCATCTTGTCACTCAGCTAAAAATATGCCAAACTTATTGTCAAGTCAATAGTAAATATAAATGTACAGAGGTGTTTTTCATATGTCTTTACATAAAACAGAAGAAGTGGATGTCTTAATCATCGGGACAGGACTAGCCGCCGTCTCGGTTGCCCTGCATCTTCCGGCTGATCTGAATGTCATTCTTGTCTCAAAAGGAACAAGGACAGAAACAAATTCGATGCGGGCGCAAGGCGGAATTGCGTCAGCGTATCTCGAAGCCGACCATGTCAGCCATCAAGCGGATACGAAGCAGGCGGCAAAAGGGCGGACCGATGAAACGATCATTTCTTTTATCACCGCAACCGGAAAGCAGGTGATTCCGGAACTCGAAGCGTTTGGTGTTAGGTTTGATCGACAGGTGACAGGAGCATACGCTTTAGGTCAGGAAGGGGCACACTCGAGACCACGTATTTTTCACAGTGGAGGAGACCGGACGGGCGAACGTATCATGACGCAACTGCTTCAGCAACTCGTTCATCCCGTCATCGAGGATACCGTCATTACAGAATTGTTGACGAACAGACAACAGGTCGTCGGAGCACGGGGATATCGGGGTCAAAAGCCGGTCGTCTTTTCAGCCCGGGCTGTCATCCTGGCGACAGGCGGCATCGGCGGATTGTTTACAGCCTCGACGAACGAACCGAGCTTGACCGGTGACGGTCTGGCACTCGCTGCTCAAGTTGGCGCCGGTCTATCGGATTTAGGTTATATCCAACATCACCCGACCGTTCTGTTGCATGACGGCGTCAGTCACGGCTTGATTACGGAAGCTTTACGGGGCGCCGGTGCTTTTTTAATGACGGCAGACGGTCGGCGCGTGATGGCGGATCATCCGCAAGGCGACTTGGCGGCCCGGGATGAAGTGGCGATGAGAATCACGACGGTACGAGAACAGGAAGCGGTCTATCTCAATACGACGCCTGTCGAACATCTGCAAACACACTTTCCAACATTTGTTGAAAAATGTGAAATATTGAACATATCACCTGATATCGTCGAAGTGACGACCGGTGTGCACTTTTTAATGGGCGGGATTAAAACGGATCGTCTCGGACGGACAACTGTTCCGGGACTGTATGCAGTCGGAGAGGTCGCTTCAACAGGATTGCACGGAAAAAATCGATTAGCCTCGAACTCACTTCTCGAATGTTTTGTGATGGGCAAGGAACTGGCGTTACGACTCCAGTTGCCGCCCCGTCTGCCGTTGTCTGAAAATCAGTTCAAAGAAGATGAAGAGAAGGTGGCACTTGACCCATCATGGACAGAAGCGCTGGCCGTCCATCTTGATGAAACCGTACTTAAACAAACCTTGGAAACCTTCAAAAACCAACCGGAGGAACGGGCAACAGGACGGGACGCTGAACTGAGGCGCCTGCATCTGATGACGGCAAAGCTGTTGCTTGAAGGTGCAATTCAACGATTAAAAGGAGACCGACAACATGAACAGATGGTATCTACGACGACAGCTTGAGGATTTTTTGGTGGAAGACATCGGGCATCAGGATGTGACGAGTGAGGTGTGTTTAACCGGCGATGAACTAGGAACCGGTCACTTCATGACGAAAGAGGACGGTATTTTTTGCGGCGAAGCGGTATTGGTCGAACTAGCACGACTGCTGGGAGTCGAACACGAAACACTTGTCCGTGACGGAGAACCGATAGTCCGGGGACAAGTCGTTGCGAAGTGGACCGGGCGGTTACAAGCGATTTTAACGGGAGAGCGGGTCGCATTGAATCTGATTCAGCGGACGTCCGGAATCGCGACATTGACGCATCAGGCTGTCCGTCTGGTCGCCGGGAACGTCCGGATTGCGGATACCCGTAAAACAACACCGGGACTCCGGATGCTTGAGAAACATGCGGTTCGAGTCGGAGGCGGATTCAATCACCGCGGTCGACTCGATGACGCCGTCATGATCAAAGATAATCACATCACCGTCGCCGGTTCGATTACAGCAGCTGTCCGTCGGGCGAAGGCGCAAGTCGGTCATACGACACCGATTGAAGTCGAAGTCGAGACCGGTGAAGAGGTCAAGGAAGCAGTTGCAGCAGGGGTCGACATTATCATGCTCGACAACCGGACACCGGAAGAAATTAAGCGGTTCCGGTCATGGATTCCGAAATCAATCACCGTTGAATTGTCCGGCGGGATCACGCTGGATACGTTGCCAGCCTATAGTGAGTGCGGGGCAGATTACATCTCACTCGGAGCATTGACCCATTCGGCACCGGCGTTAGACATCAGTATGAAAATTGCGGGAGGAAAAAAAGATGAGTCTTGATTTATTTACAGAGCAGGGGATTCCAAAAACGTACTCAGAAAAAACGGATGCACAATTAGTGACAATCATTAAAGGTATCAAAGAACGGATGGGCTCACGGTTATTTTTACCGGCACATCATTATCAGAAAGATGAGGTCGTTCAGTTCGCCGATGCGACCGGAGATTCACTCCAGCTCGCCCAACTGGCGAAACAGATGACAGACGCAGAATATACTGTTTTTTGCGGCGTTCATTTCATGGCAGAGACGGCAGATATGCTGACGGATCAAACACATACAGTCGTCTTACCGGACATGCGGGCCGGTTGTTCAATGGCTGATATGGCAAATGGATTTCAGACGGAACGGGCATATGAGATATTGACGAACCGGTTGGGCCGATCGATTCTCCCGCTGACCTATGTCAATTCAACGGCTGAAATCAAAGCGTTTGTCGGACGGCACGGTGGAGCGACGGTCACGTCCTCGAATGCCGTTCCGATGGTCGAATGGGCACTCGGGGAACGCGAGATTCTTTTTTTCCTGCCTGACCAACATCTCGGGCGAAATACGGCACATGCTTTGGGGATTCCCCTGGAACAGATGGCAGTCTGGGATCCGATTGCGGATCGGCTGATATTCGACGGAGCGGATGAGGACATCCGGGTCGTCCTGTGGAAAGGACATTGTTCCGTCCATGAGAAGTTTACGGTCGGACAAATTGAACAGTTCCGTCAAGCGGACCCCGAGCGGAAAATTCTTGTTCATCCGGAGTGTTCCTTTGAGGTCGTGGCAGCATCGGACCTGAACAGTTCGACAGCCTATATCATCGATCAAATCAAACGGGCGGAACCGGGGACGAAATGGGCGATCGGTACAGAGATGAACTTAGTCCAACGACTGGCGAACGATTATCCGCAACTCGATATCGTCTCCTTGAATCCCTTCATGTGTCCCTGTCTGACGATGAACCGGATTGATTTACGACACCTCGCCTGGTCGCTCGAACAAATCGAAGCCGGTCAGCCGGTCAATATCATCACCGTTGATCCGGAAACGACGCGATATGCGGTACTTGCACTCGAACGGATGCTTGAACGTTCTTGATCGTCCGAAAAGAAAAGTCAATCTGAACCATTTACGCACTACGAACCAGAGAAAGGAATGTCGCATTCCGTTTTTCTGGTTCGTTTTTTTAGTAGTTTAGAAGAGATGAATTTCCATCGTGACCGTCTTCCGTTTAAAGAATTACGTTTTGAAGAGCCTCCTCATTATATGCTACAATAACACGAGAGTTTGTTAATGGATGGGAGCGTTCTAAAGTGATAGAATTCGTACGCGGCGAAGTCGCTTATGTCTGTGCGGAATTCGTGACGATCGAGGTCGGGGGGATTGGCTACAAAATCGTAGCACCGAACCCGTTTTTTTATCGGACCGGAGACGAACAGGTTATCGTATATACGTATCATTATGTCAGAGAAGACCAGGAAGTTTTGTTCGGATTCCGTTCAAGACGGGAACGGGCGCTGTTCACAAAATTGCTTGGCGTAACGGGAATCGGTCCTAAAGGATCACTCGCCATTGTGGCGTCCGGAGACGTCGATGCGCTTGTTGAAGCGATTGAGCAGGAAAAGGAAAGTTATTTGATCAAGTTCCCCGGTGTCGGCAAAAAGACTGCGAAGCAGATGACCCTTGATTTAAAAGGGAAGTTGGCAGAGCTCGCACCGGATTATATTCCGAGCGAAGGATTATTTGCCCAAGGAAATGCGGAATTAAATGAAGCATGTGAAGCGTTGACGGCACTCGGATACAGTGAACGGGAAGTCGAAAAAGTCAAAAAAGCACTTCAAGGTGAAGTGTTGTCGACGGATCAATATGTGAAGCGGGCGTTGCAGTTGTTATTGAATGTGAGGTGAGAACGTGGAAGAACGGATTTTGTCAGAATCCGCACATGCGGAAGATCAGGAAGAGTGGAGTTTGCGTCCTCAGACACTTGATCAATATATTGGTCAAGAGAAGGCAAAAGGCAACTTAAGTGTCTTTATCCAAGCGGCAAAAATCCGTCAGGAAACACTGGACCACGTACTTTTATACGGTCCTCCCGGTCTTGGTAAGACGACGCTTGCGACAATCATTGCCAATGAGATGGGGGTCGGTATCAAGACGACAGCCGGACCGGCGATTGAACGTCCGGGCGATTTGGCTGCTATTTTATCTTCGCTCGAACCGGGAGATGTCTTGTTCATCGATGAGATTCACCGGTTAAGCCGGTCGATTGAGGAAATTCTTTATCCGGCGATGGAAGACTATTGCCTCGATATCGTCATCGGTCAAGGCGAACTCGCCCGCAGTGTGCGGATTGATTTACCGCCGTTTACCCTCGTCGGAGCAACGACGCGGGCCGGTATGTTATCGGCTCCGCTTCGTGACCGGTTTGGAGTGACGCTGAAACTCGAGTACTATACGATGCCGGAATTGTCGGCGATTGTTACACGGACGTCCCGCTTGTTTGGTTTTGAAGCGGACCGGATGGCAGCGGAAGCGATTGCGCTCCGTTCCCGGGGAACACCCCGTGTCGCCAACCGTCTGTTGCGGCGTGTCCGTGATTTTGCACAAGTCGCACACCAAACGGCAATCGATGCGACACTTGCGACGGGCGCCCTTGATCGTCTGCATGTGGATGCACTCGGGCTGGATGACGTCGATCACCGTCTGTTACGTTCGCTTGCCGAACGTTTTGCCGGCGGACCGGTCGGCCTTGAAACGATTGCTGCGACGATCGGTGAAGATGCCCAGACGATTGAAGATGTCTATGAACCATACTTGCTGCAGCAAGGATTTTTACAACGTACACCACGCGGTCGTGTTTTGACGCCGTTTGCGCGGCAACATTTAGGATTGAAAGAAGGAAACTAAAGATGGATGTAAATTTATTTGATTTTCATTTACCGGAAGAGCAGATTGCGCAAGTGCCTTTGCTCGATCGGACAAGTTCGAAGCTGATGGTCGTCAACCGGGAAACCGGCGCCCTTCGGCATGAAAAATTTCATGATATCGTCTCGTATTTTAATGCGGGGGATACTCTTGTCATCAATGATACAAAGGTCTTGCCGGCACGCCTATTTGGTGTCAAGGAAGAGACCGGCGGCAAAATCGAACTGTTGTTACTCAAACAGACAAGCGATGACGTCTGGGAGACACTCGCGAAACCGGCGAAACGCGTCAAACCGGGAACCGTCCTGTCCTTTGGTGACGGATTGCTCCGCGCGGAATGTGTCGAAGCACTCGACGACGGCGGACGGATCCTGAAGTTCTCGTATACAGGGATTTTTTATGAAGTACTCGATCAACTCGGGACGATGCCGTTGCCGCCTTATATCCACGAGCAGCTTGAAGATCAGGATCGTTACCAGACCGTTTACGCCCGGGAACGGGGAAGTGCGGCAGCTCCGACAGCCGGTCTTCACTTTACGCCGGAACTGTTGCAGGCCCTGACGGATAAAGGGGTTCAGCTTGCGCCGTTGACGTTGCACGTCGGACTCGGGACATTCCGTCCGGTCTCTGTTGATGACGTCGACAGCCACAAAATGCACAGTGAATACTACGAGTTACCGGAGTCTTCCGCAAAGATTTTACGCGAGACCCGCAAAAACGGCGGACGGATCATTGCTGTCGGAACGACTTCGACACGAACGCTTGAGACCGTCATCCGCGATCATGGGGATTTTGTTGAAGCTTCCGGTTGGACGGATATTTTCATCTATCCCGGTCAGGAAATTAAAGGAATCGACGGATTGATTACGAACTTCCACTTGCCGAAGTCGACGTTGATCATGCTCGTATCCGCTTTATCGACCCGCGAACACATATTACATGCCTATGAAGAAGCTGTTGCACAAAACTACCGATTCTTTAGTTTCGGAGACGCAATGTTCTTAACGAGAGAGGAATTAAACCGATGACAAAACATGCAGTAACGTACGAACATATCAAGACTTGTAAACAATCTGGTGCGCGGTTAGGAATCGTCCATACGCCGCACGGCAGCTTCGAGACTCCTGTTTTCATGCCGGTCGGGACACAAGCGACAGTCAAGACAATGGCGCCGGAACAGATCAAAGACATGAACGCGAACATCATTTTGTCAAATACGTATCATTTGTGGGTCCGTCCGGGACATGATGTCATCAAGGAAGCCGGCGGTCTCCATAAATTCATGAACTGGGACGGTGCGATTTTAACCGATTCGGGCGGATTCCAAGTCTTTTCACTCGCTGATTTGCGCAACATCACGGAAGAGGGTGTCAACTTCCGCAACCACTTGAACGGAGACAAACTATTCCTGTCACCGGAAAAAGCGATGGAAATCCAGAATGCCCTCGGTTCGGATATCATGATGGCCTTTGATGAGTGTCCGCCATTCCCGGCTTCTCACGAATACATGAAAGCTTCAGTCGAGCGGACAAGCCGCTGGGCGGAACGTTGCCTTGAAGCTCATGAACGGCCGCAGGATCAAGCATTGTTCGGGATTATTCAAGGCGGAGAGTATGAAGATTTACGCCGCCAAAGCGCACGCGATCTCGCATCGCTTGATTTCCCGGGTTATGCAGTCGGCGGTCTGTCGGTCGGAGAGCCGAAAGACGTCATGTATCGTGCCCTTGATTTCACGACACCACTCATGCCGGAAGACAAGCCGCGTTATTTGATGGGCGTCGGTTCGCCGGATGCCTTGATCGAAGGAGCCATCCGCGGGATTGACATGTTTGACTGTGTCTTGCCGACCCGGATTGCCCGCAATGGTACGTTGATGACATCAAGCGGACGTCTCGTCGTCCGGAATGCCAAATACGCGCGTGATTTCCGTCCGCTCGACGAAAAGTGTGATTGCTACGCCTGTAAGAATTACTCGCGTGCTTATATCCATCACTTAATCCGGGCACAGGAAACATTTGGTCTTCACCTTTGTTCGACACATAATCTTCACTTCCTCGTCAAGTTGATGGAAGGCGTCCGTCAAGCGATTCGCGAAGATCGTCTGCTTGATTTCAAAGACGAATTCTTCGAAGAATACGGTTATAATTTACCGAACGCGAAGAATTTCTGATAAATGGTCTGACAATTCTATTCTTTTTACGGTATAATGAACGTGATTTGAATGAAAAGGAGCTGACTCAGATGCAACAATTATTGACATTCCTCCCGATGATCTTGATCTTCGTGGTGTTTTATTTCTTGTTGATTCGTCCACAGAACAAACGCCAGAAGCAAGTGCGTGAGATGCAAACCCAGTTATCACGCGGTGACTCGATCGTAACGATCGGTGGCCTTCATGGGGTCGTACAAAAAGTAGATGAGACGACAGTCACATTGAAATCGGGTAACGCTCAATTGACGTTCAACCGTAGTGCGGTCGCAGAAGTTACGAAAAAAACTACGACTGTCATGGACGACGAAATCGTCGAATAAGGCTAGAAAAAGACGCTTTCCGAATTCGGAAGCGTCTTTTCTGTTTTTATATGAGAAAAACGATTGCTAAGATTACTAATTCTTATGTAAGCTAGGATAGGATAAGAAAGTTGTCTGAAAATATACTGGGATTGAGAGAAAGGACAATGTAGCATGATTAAGAAGGGAAAACTGGCCACGTTCTTCATCATCGTTGCCGCGCTGCTCGTTTTGATTGGCACGACATCGAATTGGCTCTTAAAAGACACAAAACTCGGTCTGGACTTAAAAGGCGGATTTGAAGTGTTGTATGAAGTACAACCGTTGAAAAAAGGTGACGTCATCGATGCCAATGCGATGAGCGCAACACTGACGGCAATCGAAAACCGGGTCAACGTACTGGGTGTCTCAGAGCCGGATATCCGGATTGAAGGAGACAACCGGATTCGTGTTCAACTAGCCGGTGTCAAAAATCAGAGTGAAGCCCGTCAGATTCTATCCTCGACAGCCGAATTGTCATTCCGGGACATCAACGACAAAGTGTTACTTGATGGTTCAGACTTAAAGGCTAAAGGCGCAAAAGTCGGATACGATCCGCAAACAAATGCACCGCTCGTCGAACTGACAATGAAGTCGAAAGAAAAATTTTATGAAGTGACACAACAAGTATCAAAAATGCAACCGCCCGCCAATCGTCTTGTCATTTGGCTCGACTATGAGAAAGGCGATACGTACGAAAAAGAGATTCAAAAAGAAAACTCTAAAATTGTCTCCGATGCATCGGTCCAACAGCCGATCAACTCGGATAAAGCCATCATCTCCGGTGGTGACATTACAGCAGAATACGGGAAGCAACTATCCTCCATCTTAAACGCCGGAGCACTACCGGTTAAGCTGGATGAAATCTACTCGACGTCTGTCTCGGCCGCATTTGGTCAAGATGCCCTCGACCAGACTTTGTTTGCGTCGATGATCGGTGTCGCAGCCGTCTTCTTGTTCATGTTGCTGTTTTACCGGGTATCCGGTTTCGTATCGATCATTACCTTGTTGTTCTACATCTATCTCGTCATGATCTTCTTTAACGGAATTAACGCCGTCCTGACCTTACCGGGAATCGCGGCCCTTGTCCTTGGAGTCGGGATGGCGGTAGATGCCAACATCATCACGGCAGAACGGATCAAAGATGAACTCCGAAGCGGGAAATCTGTCTTGTCTGCTTTCAAAGCCGGTAACCGCCGCTCATTTGGTACGATTCTTGATGCCAACTTGACGACGTTGATTTCTGCAGGCGTGTTGTATTACTTCGGAACGAGTACCGTCAAAGGATTCGCGATCATGCTGATGGTCTCGATTGCCGTCACGTTCGTCACGAATGTTTTCATCTCACGTTACCTGATGCAACTTCTCGTCAGCAGCCGATGGTTTGATAAGAAGAAAACCTGGTTTGGCGTAAAGGAGAGTGAAATTCGTGAACTTTAATCCTACGAAATTTGATTATGTAAAACACCGGAACATTTACTTTATCATCACGATTGCCCTTGTCGTCATTTCTGTTTTGTTGCTCACACTCCGCGGCCTGAACCTCGGAATTGACTTTACAGAAGGAACACGGGTTGAAATTTCTTCAACGAACACGATTAAGGAATCAGAGGTTCGTTCCGTTATCGAAGATGCCGGAATTGACGCAGCGGAAATTAACGGTGTTCAATTTGCGCAAGGCGGCAAGCTCGCGAACGTGACGTTCGTCGGAGAATTCGATCAGCAACAAATCTCGAAAATGAAACAAGCGATTGAAGCGAAATACAAGAAAGAACCAAGCATCTCGACTGTATCTGCCCAGGTCGGTCAGGAGATTGCCCGTAATGCAATTTATGCCGTTTTACTGGCGTCGCTTGGGATCGTCATCTACGTCTCGTTCCGTTTCCAACCGTTATACGGGATTGCGACTGTTCTTGCGTTGCTCCATGACGCCTTGATGATCATCGCCTTCTTCTCGCTGTTCCAGATTGAAGTCAATCTGTACTTCATCGCAGCGATCTTGACCATCATCGGGTATTCGGTCAATGATACGATTGTTACGTTCGACAGGGTTCGGGAAAATCTCGCCCATGCTGAAAAAGGCGGCCGACAAGTGACGTTCAGCGAATTGTCGCATATTGTCAACGAATCGATTCAACAGACAATCATTCGTTCAATCAATACTGTCGTCACAGTCATCATGACGGCAGCGGCGCTCTATATCTTCGGCAGTGAAGCGATTCGTGGATTCAGCCTTGCCTTATTGGTGGGTCTGATCATGGGGATGTATTCTTCAATTTTCATCGCAGCCCAATTGTGGCTCGTCATGAAAGGCCGGACGCTCAAATCATCTAAACAAGCCTCATGACCTGACCCGTGTTAGCTATCGCTAACGCGGGTTTTGTTCTATAATGATGGAGTTGATTGGAGGGATTGGATGTATCATTCAAAGAAAACATGGATCGACAAAGACGTCGATTCGCTTAAAATAGACGAGTTAGCCGACCAGGTGAACGTATCCCGGCAAGTTGCGCACTTGCTTGTTCAGCGGGGATTTGATACCGCCGATCAAGCCAAGGCATTTTTGGAAACGGATCAAACGGCATTTCACGATCCTTTTTTGTTCCAGGATATGACCAAAGTGATCACCCGAATTCAGCAGGCGGCAGATGAAGGTGAAATGATTTTGATTTACGGCGACTACGATGTTGACGGTGTGAGTTCCGCTGCGATTTTATGGCATGCGCTGATTGAAATCGGTGCGATGGCGGAATGTTATATCCCGAATCGTTTTACGGAAGGTTATGGACCGAACGAGGCGGCGTTCCGCTGGGCAGCAGAAGAAGGATTCGGTCTCGTCATCACGGTCGACTGCGGGATTTCCGGCATCGAGGAAGCGGCTGTTTTAAAAGAACTCGGCGTCGATTTAATCATTACCGATCACCATGAAGCAAAAGATGTCCTGCCGGACGCTTTTGCTATGATTCATCCGGGTGTCGATTCCAACTATCCGTATTCGAAGCTCGCCGGAGCCGGTGTAGCCTTTAAGGTCGCTCACGCGCTGCTTGGGCGTGTGCCGGAAGAATTGCTTGATTTGGCTGTACTCGGAACGATTGCCGATTTAGTCCCGCTTATCGGCGAAAACCGTTTGCTTGCAGCAAAAGGAATTGAAGCATTGAATGCCAGTGAACGGCCTGGCATCCTGGCGTTACGGAAAGTTTGCAGTCTCGTCGAAGACGAACTGACGGAAGAATCGGTCGGATTTGCCTTTGGACCCCGGATCAATGCGGCCGGACGTCTTGACTCGGCGATGCCAGCGCTTGAGATGCTGCTTGCGGAAACGATGGAAGAAGCGGAACCGCTCGCCGAGCAACTCGATCAGCAAAACAAACAACGGCAGGATATCGTCAAAAAAATTGCCGAAGAAGCGACGGCACTCGTGGAGCAACATTATCTGTCCGATCGTGTTTTAGTCGTTGATTCCGATCAATGGAATCCCGGTGTCGTCGGAATCGTCGCATCCCGGCTCGTTGAAAAGTACCATCGTCCGGTCATTCTGTTGTGTCACGATGCAGAAAAAGGGACGGCTAAAGGATCAGGACGTTCGATTGCAGCCTTTGACCTCTTTGCCGAGTTGAATCAGACGGCTGACATCTTACCGCACTTCGGAGGACATCCGGCGGCTGCCGGGATGACATTGTCATCAGAAAACGTCCCGGTGTTACGAGAACGGTTGAATGCCCAAGCGGCAAGTCTGCCGGACGAAGCGTTTATCGCCACGACGGAGATTGATTTACGTTTACGTGTCTCGGATGTCTCGATTGGCTTGATTGAAGAAATGGGACGGTTGTCTCCGTTTGGTATGGGAAATCCGTCGCCGCGTGTCGTCGTCGAAGGCGCCAACATTCGGGACTTGAAACGAATCGGGCGTGATTTAACGCACTTGAAGGTTCTTGTGACGGACGGGAAAACGGAACTCGATGGTATCGGATTCGGGTTTGGAGATGCCGTTGACGAAGTATCATCGCTCGCTGAAGTTTCATTGATGGGGAGTCTGAACATCAACGAATGGAACGGTTTCCGTAAACCGCAACTGATGATTCAGGATCTGGCCGTCGTGGATTATCAATTGTTCGATTACCGCGGTGGGAAAAAACCATTAACGGATTTATTTGAACTTCCGCACGACACGACGACATTTGTTGCATTTTCGGAAGAAACACAATCCAAATATGCCGAGCGTCCGCTGAACGGAGAGGCGAAGGCAAATGTTGTCTTTTTGGATTTGCCCGAAGAAGAAGCAGCTTTCTTGCCGTATTTAAAAGATGCCGAACGGATTTACTGTGCGTTTAAGGATGAAGGGTACTATTTCGAGACGATTCCGTCACGGGAAGAGTTTAAACATTATTTCAATTACTTTGCGAAATGTCCCCGTGCCGAGCTCCGAATCGGGCTTGTTCGTTTGTCGAAATCGCGAAAATGGTCGAAACGTTCGATTAACTTTATGCATTCAGTGTTTTCGGAACTTGATTTTCTTGTTACAATGGAGGACGGGCTGCCGGGTGTAAACCCGAATGCTGAAAAACGGGACTTGACGGAAGCAACGACGTACAAGCGTCATGAGGAACGTCAACGTCTTGAGCAACAATACATTTATTCGTCACTCGCTCAGTTGAAAGAGCGTTTTGATACTTTGGTAGAAGCGGCGAAGCAGGAGGAAATGACATGGAGTTCAAACAGCATATAAAAGAGGTCGAAAACTGGCCGAAAGAAGGAATCAGTTTCAAAGATATCACATCCCTGATGCAGAACGGTCCTGCTTATAAGCAGTCAGTCGATGCATTGATCGACTATGCCCGTAAGCAAGGCGCGGACGTCATCGCCGGACCGGAAGCACGCGGATTCGTTGTCGGATGCCCAGCAGCATACGCGATGGAAATCGGATTTGTTCCAGTTCGTAAAGAAGGAAAATTACCGCGTGAGACAGTCCGTGTCGAGTATGGTCTTGAGTACGGGAAAGATGTCTTGACGATGCACCACGATGCAATCCAACCAGGACAACGCGTCGTCATTCTCGATGACCTACTGGCAACAGGCGGCACGATCGAAGCGACAATCAAAATGATTGAGCAACTCGGTGGAACGGTTGCCGGAATCGGATTCCTGATTGAACTTGACGGTTTAGGCGGACGTGAAAAATTAGAAGGATACGATATTTTATCCTTGATTCGTTACGCAGATTAATGAATAAGCAATACCTTCTCGGCAGTGGTCGGGGGGGTATTTCTTTTTATTTTGACATATTATCAAAATTTCACGATAATAGAGGATATATATTAGGGATTCAGCGTAATCAATCCCGGGGACTGGGTGAGGATAAGGGATGACAAATAAACAAATCGTAAATGTAGAAGACCTTCTCGCTCGATGTGCGGAGTACATGACAGAGGCAGAAGTCAAAGATATCGAACGTGCCTATCAATTCGCAAAAGACGAGCATGAAGGACAATTTCGTCGATCGGGTGAACCTTATATCATTCACCCGGTTCAAGTGGCTGGGATACTGGTAGATATCGGACTCGACGCGACGACGATTGTTGCCGCTCTTCTTCATGATGTCGTCGAAGACACTGACATTACGCTGGAAGAACTCACGGAACGATTCGGAGCAGATGTCGCGATGCTGGTCGATGGCGTGACGAAACTCGGGAAGATCAAATACAAGTCCAAACGAGAAGAATTGGCAGAAAATCACCGGAAGATGTTTATTGCGATGGCAGAAGACATCCGCGTGATTTTGATCAAGTTAGCCGACCGCCTGCACAACATGCGGACGCTTCAACATATGGTCAAAGAGAAACAAGTCCAAAAAGCAGAAGAAACGCTTGAAATCTTTGCGCCGCTCGCGCATCGACTCGGGATTTCGACGATTAAATGGGAACTCGAAGACATCAGTCTGCGTTACATCAATCCGCAACAATACTACCGGATTGTCTCGATGATGAAACAAAAGCGGACGGAACGCGAAGCGCTCGTCACGTCTGTCATCGATGAAGTCAACGAAGTACTCGAAGAAGTCGAGATCGCAGCCGAGGTGGATGGTCGTCCGAAACATATCTACTCGATCTACAACAAGATGCAGAACTCGAAAAAAGAATTCAGCGAAATCTATGATTTGATGGCCGTGCGAATCATCGTCGACTCCATCAAGGATTGTTACGCGGTTCTCGGAATCATTCACACCCAATACAAACCGATGCCGGGACGCTTCAAGGACTATATCGCGATGCCTAAACCGAACATGTACCAGTCGTTGCATACAACGGTTATCGGGCCGAAGGGTGAACCGCTTGAAGTGCAAATTCGGACACGCGATATGCATTTCATCGCCGAATACGGAATTGCCGCACACTGGGCTTACAAAGAAGGAAAAGAGCAAGAGGCGAAGTCAGGTTTTGAAGATAAAATCGCCCACTTCCGTGAAATTCTGGAGTTACAAAAAGATACCGCCGATGCGGAAGAATTCATGGAGTCGGTCAAAGTCGACTTCTTCAGCGATATGCTGTACGTCTTTACACCAAAGGGTGACGTCATCGAATTGCCGAAAGGGTCGGTGCCGATTGATTATGCCTACCGGATCCATACGGAAATCGGACACCGGACGATTGGAGCAAAAGTCAACGGACGGATGGTGCCGATCGATTACAAACTGAAGACCGGTGACATCATTGAAATCGTTACGTCGAAACACAGTTATGGACCAAGCAAGGATTGGCTCAAGATTTGTGTATCGAGTCAGGCGAAAAATAAAATCCGTCAATGGTTCAAACGGCAACAACGGGAAGAAAACGTCTCGAAAGGTCGGGAACTGATTGAGGCGGAAGTAAAAAAACTCGGCTTTGAACCAAAGGATGTCATCAACGATAAGACACTTGAGGACGTGACACGGAAGTTCAACTTCGGTCAAGAAGAAGATATGTATGCTGCCGTCGGATATCACGGTCTGACCGCTGCCCAAGTCGCGCATAAATTGACGGAAAAATTGCGCAAAGACAAAGAGTCAAAAAATCTTGAATTAAACGAAGCCATCAGTGAAATGAAGACGTTTGACCGACCGAAGAAACAAAATCCGGAAGGCGTTCGTGTCAAAGGCATCGACAACATGCTGGTCCGCATGAGCCGTTGCTGCAACCCGGTTCCGGGTGATGATATCGTCGGGTATATTACCCGCGGTCGCGGTGTTTCGATTCACCGGTCCGATTGTCTGAATGTGATTCATGAACAGAATCCGGAACGGTTGCTTGAAGTCGAATGGGAACATGAAGGCAAGACGGTCAAGAGTTATAACGTCGAAATCGAAATTTCCGGTTTTGACCGGGCGGGTCTGTTAAATGATGTCCTCCAATCGGTGTCCGCGATGAACACGAATATCGTAGCTGTCAGCGGTAAGGGAGACGACAGCAAACAGGCCAAGATTTCAATGACGATCGCAATCGACAACGTCAATCACCTGCAAAAGGTCGTCGATCGAATTAAACAAATATCAGACGTGTATGCCGTGCATCGCGTCATGATGACATAAGGAGCGGATAGAAATGCGAGTCGTATTACAACGGGTCAAAGAAGCAAGCGTGACGGTCGAAGGGACGGTTGCCGGTCAAATCGATCAAGGATTTCTTTTACTCGTCGGGGTCACGCATGACGATACGCTGGAGCAAGTCAACTGGTTGGCGGACAAGATTGCCGGGTTACGTGTGTTCGAGGATGAAGAAGAACGGATGAACCGGTCGCTTCAGGATGTCGAGGGGAAGATTTTATCGGTGTCCCAGTTCACCTTATACGGAGACGTCAAAAAGGGCCGTCGCCCTGCTTTTACAGAAGCGGCCAAACCTGATGTTGCAAATGAGTTGTATGAAGCGTTCAACGCTCGTTTACGTCAGCAGGGAATCATCGTCGAGACCGGACAGTTCGGAGCGATGATGGACGTTGCGCTCGTCAATGACGGACCGGTGACGTTGATTCTTGAAAAGTGACCAAAGTCTTGACAGGATCTTTTGGACGAGGCAATATAAAGGATAACAGAACGAATTAAGAACCGATGACGAAGAAGAGTAATTTAGATCTCGGCTGCATAGAGAGTCGCTCCCCGGCTGAAAGGGCGATCAGACGAACTAGATGAAAGACCCTTTTGAGGTATTTTCCTGAAACGAACAGAGTAGGGGAAATCGTAGGCAGGCGTTAACTGCACCGAGTGGCTGAGATTTTTCAGCAACCAGGGTGGTACCACGGGATCTTTAAGTTCTCGTCCCTTTGCGGACGAGGGCTTTTTTTGTATTCAAAAGGAGGAATTAGGATGAAATTACCACGCGGAACGTTTGATGTACTTCCCGGTACAGTGGAACGTTGGCAGTATATTGAAAACCAATTGCGGGAGATCAGTAAACGGTATAACTACAAAGAAATCCGGACACCGATTTTCGAAGAAACAGAGCTGTTTAAACGCGGTGTCGGTGAGACGACGGACATCGTTCAAAAAGAGATGTTCATGCTTGAAAAGCGCGGCAAAGAACAATTTACGCTTCGTCCGGAAGGGACGGCAGCAGTCGTTCGGTCATTCGTGACGAATAAACTGTACGGTGCTGCCAATCAGCCCGTCAAACTCTTTTACATCGGACCGATGTTCCGTTATGAACGCCCGCAAGCCGGACGTTTCCGTCAACTGCACCAATACGGTGTCGAGGCACTCGGCAGTGAAGAGCCGGCCATCGATGCAGAAGTCATCAGCCTGGCGATGAGCATTTACCGCTCATTCGGACTGAAAAAACTGAAGCTCGTCATCAACTCGCTCGGAGACAGCGAAAGTCGTGCCGCACACCGGGAAGCACTCGTCAACCACTTTAAGCCGGTCGCTCACGAGTTATGTCAGGATTGTCAAAACCGTCTGGAAGCGAATCCGCTTCGCGTACTCGATTGTAAAGTCGACCGGAATCACCCGAGTATGGCGACAGCCCCATCGATTCTCGACTTTTTGAATCCGGCTTCGAAAGAGTACTTCGATCAAGTCCTGTTGCATCTGGATGCGCTTGGTATCGAATACGTGATTGATCCGACCCTTGTCCGCGGACTGGATTACTATAATCACACGTCATTTGAAATCATGTCGGAAGCAGAAGGGTTCGGCGCGATTACGACACTTTGCGGGGGCGGACGTTATAACGGACTCGTTGAACAAATCGGCGGACCGGCCACACCGGGAATCGGATTTGGAATCGGAATCGAACGTCTGTTGATGGCGCTTGAAAATGAAGGGGTCCTGCCGGAAATCGATGATGCAATTGATGTCTTCATCGTCGCGCAAGGCAACGATGAAGTTGAAAAAACGGCAACACGCCTGTTGCAGTTGATGCGTCTTGAAGGACTTGCCGCAGACCGTGATTATCTCGGACGGAAGTTTAAGGGGCAATTCAAATCGGCAGACCGTTTGAAAGCCCGTTTCACCGTCATCCTCGGAGACGAAGAAGTCGAGCGCGGAGCGGCTGCGTTAAAAGACATGTCGACCGGCGAACAGATTGATGTACCATTATCTGCTGTTGCCGATACGATTGTCGCGAAATTAAAGGAGGAAGTACAATGATCGGACGTACACACATGAACGGAACCGTAACAGAGGAAACGATCGGCCAAGCCGTTCAACTAAAAGGATGGGTCCAAAAACGACGTGACCTCGGGGGATTGATTTTCCTCGATCTTCGTGACCGGACCGGTATCGTCCAAGTCGTCTTCCAACCGGAAAACGAACAGGCACACCGTTTGGCGGAATCGATTCGCTCGGAATACGTGCTCGACATCAAAGGGACAGTCGTCCAGCGTGAAAATCCGAACCCGAACATCCCGACCGGCCAAGTCGAAGTCGTCGCAGACGAAGTCATCATCTTAAACGCTTCGAAAATGACGCCGTTCCCGATCAGTGAAGAAGCGGAACAGACATCGGAAGACCTTCGTCTGAAATACCGCTACCTGGATCTCCGTCGTCCGTCATTACAGGAAACATTTCGTCTGCGTTCGAAAGCTTCGAATATCATGCGGAACTTCCTCGACGAACAGGACTTCCTCGAAGTTGAAACACCGATCTTAACGAAATCGACACCGGAAGGCGCGCGTGACTATCTCGTTCCGAGTCGTGTTCACCCGGGTGAGTTTTACGCCTTACCGCAATCACCGCAGTTGTTTAAGCAATTATTGATGGTATCCGGCTTTGAGCGGTACTTCCAAATCGCCCGTTGTTTCCGTGATGAAGATTTACGGGCCGACCGTCAACCGGAATTCACACAAGTCGATATTGAAACAAGTTTCATGGACGTCGAAGATCTGTATGCGATGATGGAATCGATGATGACGCGTGTCATGAAAGAAACACTCGGAAAAGACATCACGACGCCGTTTCCGCGGATGCCGTATGCGGAAGCGATGAGCCGGTTCGGTTCAGATAAACCGGATACGCGTTTCGGTCTTGAATTGATTGATGTCGCGGAAGCCGTCACAGGAGCTGGCTTCAAAGTCTTCGACATGGCGCTTGAATCAGGTGGCGAAGTCAAAGCCTTGAATGTCAAAGGGGCAGCCGATCAGTTCTCCCGTAAAGACATCGATAAATTACAAGAGTTTACAGCAATTTATGGTGCCAAAGGCCTTGCTTGGGTTAAAGTGACCGCTGACGGACTGAACGGGCCGATTGCGAAGTTCTTTGATGAGGCAGCAACAGCCCGACTCGTCGAAGCGACGACAGCGGAAGCTGGTGACTTACTTGTGTTCGTCGCGGCAAAAGCATCAATTGTTGCCGACAGTCTGGGTGCCCTTCGTCAAAAACTAGGAAAAGAACTCGGCTTGATTGACGAAACCGTCTTCAACTTCCTGTGGGTAACGGACTTCCCACTCGTGACGTTTGAAGAAGCGGACAGTCGTTTTTATGCGAACCACCACCCGTTCACGATGCCGCGTCGGGAAGATCTCGATAAACTCGAGACAGACCCGGGCAGTGTCCTCGCTGTTGCCTATGACCTTGTCTTGAACGGTTATGAGCTCGGTGGCGGATCACAACGGATTTACGAACGTGATATTCAAGAGCGGATGTTTAAATTGCTTGGCTTCACGGAAGAAGAAGCAAACGAACAATTTGGTTTCCTGATGGAAGCATTCGAGTACGGCACACCACCGCACGCCGGTATCGCACTTGGTCTTGACCGTCTGATCATGCTGCTTGCAGGCCGGACGAACTTACGCGATACGATTGCGTTCCCGAAAACAGCTTCTGCGAGCGATCTGTTGACAGCGGCACCAAGCCCGGTTTCAGACGCACAATTGAATGAACTGTCGATTCGGACAGCAGTCAAACAATCATAATACCAACAGATTTCCTTCGATCCTGAAGGGAATCTGTTTTTTTTATAAGGGGGACTGGAGATGGAACGGATATTTTTTGAACGGTCACCGGTTGAGGTGGCACCAGAATTGTTAGGGAGTCTGTTGACGGTCGAACACGTTACGATGCGGATTGTCGAAGTGGAGGCGTACCTTGGTCCGCACGATCAAGCCGCCCATTCCTACAGTGGACGACCGACAAAACGGACCGCGCCGATGTTTGGCCCGGCCGGTCATATCTATGTGTATTTCACCTATGGCATGCATCATTGTTTGAACATCGTCTGCGGGGAAGTCGGACAAGGATATGGGATTTTGCTTCGCGGAGCGGAAATCATCACCGGACACGATTTAGTTGCTGACCGCCGTTTTGGGAAGCCGTATGCGGAACTGACCAAAACCGAGCAAAAAAATCTCGTCAACGGTCCCGCTAAATTATGTCAGGCCTTCGGATTGAGAACGGACGATTCAGGTGCTGATCTCTACACGGATCACCGGTTTCAGATTGAGAACGGTCAAGCGACTGAAATCGTCCAGACGACGAGGATCGGGATTCCGAATGCGGGAGAAGCAACAGCGTATCCATGGCGGTTTTACGAACGGGAAAGCAATGGGGTCAGTAAAAAATAAACCGTATAAAAAAGATGTACCGCTGATGGATACATCCTGGCATCAAAAAACGTGTTTCTCTAAGAAGAGAAACACGTTTGCTGTTTTATCGTTTTGGTGTGTTGATTGATTTTTTAGATTGTTGCTTTTTATAGAATTTGTAGACGATCGGTCCAACCGTCGTAGCAAGCGTGATCAATGTTCTTAATTTCCCTTTTTTAGCAGCCATGAAATGTTTCACTCCTTAGTAAGTTGTACTAATCATATTCCACGAAAACAAAAACTTAAAACCTTTCTAGCACATTGGTTCTTTGCGAAAGGAAGTAAGATTGAGATAGTACGGGTAGAAAAGAGAAAGGAGCTGAGGATATGGCAGGAGTTGTATGGTACCGAAAAGATTTGCGGGTCGACGATCATGAGGCATTGACACGCGCATGCGAAGAAGAGAAGATAGTCCGTGCTGTTTTCGTTCGGCAGACAGCAGACGGTCGTGGCAAACAGCAGATGACATTTGAAGAGGAAACTCTACAATCCTTAAACGAACATTTGGTACAACTCGGCATCGAACTGACGATTTTACAAGGGGAGACGGTTGAACAACTGACATCGTTCATTCAACCGGAAGACGTCGTTTATTTTCACCGGATGACAGGTGAATATGAAGCACGACAGGAACAGGAAGTACAGAAGCGTTTTAACACGAGAATGTACGAGACCCAGACGCTCCATCTCCGGGACGATATCGGCAGTGACGAACTGAAACGTGTCTTTACGGCTTTCCGGAAACGAGTCGAACAAGATGGCCGGTTCGCGGAGCCGATCGAAGCACCCGGGAACATACAGTATATCGAACTGCCGCAAACGAGAGGTGGTTATGACCCGCGAACCGCATTTCCGTTCATCGGAGGCGAGGCGGCCGGCAGGAACCGGTTAGCAGCGTATCTGGAACAACCGATTTTTACCTACAAAGAAACACGGAACGGTTTTAACGTTGATGATTCTTCCAAACTCTCCGCCTGGCTTGCCAACGGTTCACTGTCCCCGCGACGGGTCATGGCAGAACTGCAACGGACGGAACAGGAACACGGCGCGAATGAATCGACCTACTGGCTATACTTTGAATTATTGTGGCGGGACTTCTTCCATTTGACGATGCGCGAGACGGGACACCGGCTGTTTCGCTCGAACGGTTTGAAGGACGGTCGCTTGACGTGGAAGACGGATCAGGCGGCAATCGATTCGTGGATGGCCGGCGAGACGGGAGAACCGTTTGTGGATGCCTTCATGCGGGAAATCAAGGACACCGGCTGGATGTCAAACCGGGGACGTCAAATTACAGCCAGTTATTTGATTCATGACTTGAAACAGGATTGGCGGATCGGCGCACGGTACTTTGAACAGCAGTTGATTGATTACGATGTTGCCTCCAATTACGGAAACTGGGCGTATATCGCAGGAGTCGGAAATGCGACCCGGACACCCCGGTTTAATCCTGAATTTCAACAACAAAAATATGATCCGAGCAGAGCATTTATCCGACGTTGGATGTCAAGTGAAACGACTGAAAAATGATCAAATTTTAAGAGTCGGAACCAGTTGCATTTCGATAAGGGGAATGCTATATTAAATGCAACAGATGGGGTTCCTGAGATGTACGAGAGCCGCCTTTTATCTTTGAGCCACTCTTTTTTGATAGGGAGTTTGACGTTCCAACTAGTAGTACATGCCTCGTAACACAGCAGGAGGACGTACGAATAGGAATCGGATAAGACACCCACCTGCGCAGCAGGTTCAAAAATAAGGTATCGACACGGCACTTCGGGTCCCATCGTTTCTTTTTTAGATGAATCACACCATACGTCGCATGACGTTTTTTTTTATGATATAATTCCGAGTAAAACAGTATGAGTATTGTGAGGTTATGAGATGTTAAATCAATTTTCACGTAATGAACTGGCAATCGGTAAGACCGGACTTGACGCATTGGCATCCAAGTCTGTAGCGATTTTAGGAATCGGCGGCGTCGGTTCGTTTTCGGCGGAAGCCCTGGCACGCAGCGGTGTCGGACGTTTGATTCTGGTGGATAAAGATGATATTGATATCACAAACGTCAACCGTCAAATCCATGCGTTGCTTCCGACGGTCGGTCAGCCGAAAGTCGATGCAATGGCGGATCGCCTGATGCAAATCAACCCGGATTTAGAAATCGTCCGTTTGAAAATGTTCTACAACGAAGAAACATATGAAACCTTTTTCACAGAAAATCCGGATTATGTGATTGATGCTTCGGATACCGTCTCGTTTAAGATTCATTTGATCAAAGAGTGTAAACAACGTCAGATTCCAATCATTTCGAGTATGGGAATGGCGAATAAGATGGATCCGACACGAATCAAGATCGTTGATATTAAAGATACGACTTACGATCCACTCGCAAAAGTGATCCGGACGCGCCTGCGTAAGGAAGGGATCCATAAAGGAGTCCCGGTCGTCTTTTCGGATGAACCACCGGTCAAAATCATCGAAGAAGTTCGTCAAGTCGTCGGAAACGATGAAGCCGTGATTCGAAAAGCTAAAATGCCGCCGAGTTCAAACGCGTTTGTCCCGTCGGTCGGCGGATTGATTGCGGCAAGTTATGTCATCAATGAGATTGTCCGGGAAGCCGGCGTCGTCATCGAACGTGTCCGTTAAAAAAAGCGACCTGTTGAGGTCGCTTTTTCTCATCGTTTACGGTTGTTTTTTCCAAAAGTCGAGCCGGGCCTGCAATTGTTTTTCGAACCCGCGGGGACTTGGCTTGTAAAAAACGGGCTTGGTTCGTGCCAGATTTTCCGGCCAGTAGTTCTGTTTGACATATGCATGCGGAAACTGGTGTGGATACTGATATTCGACACCATTACCAAGTGCTGCAGCACCTGCATGATGAGCGTCCCGTAAATGCGGTGGAACCGGACCGCCGTCCGATCGACGGACGAGTTCGAGTGCCTGATCAATCGCGGTAATGACTGTGTTTGATTTCGGTGCCGTCGCAAGATACAGCACCGTTTCGGCGAGCGGGATCCGTGCCTCCGGAAAACCGATGTATTCACAGGCCCGGGCACAGGCGTCCACAATCAGCAAAGCCTGCGGATCCGATAATCCGATATCTTCTGCCGCGTGGACATAGAGGCGACGGACGATGAAGCGGGGGCTTTCCCCGGCCTCAATCATGACGGCAAGCCAGTACAGGGCAGCATCGGGATCCGAGCCGCGAATTGATTTGATAAAAGCTGAGATGACATCGTAATGCCGGTCTCCGTCCTTATCGTATTTCAAGGCTTTTTGCTGAATCGATTCTTCCGCTACGGCAAGATCAATCGTAATTTCACCGTCAATTTCCGGTGTCGTCAAAACGGCGAGTTCGAGTGCGTTGAGCAGTGCCCGGTAATCCCCGTCCGACAGTTTGACATAATGATCGACCGCTTCTTCTGTGACGGTAATCGGATATTTGCCGAGACCACGTTCTGTATCGTGTAACGTCCGGTGGAGGACGACCCGTAAATCTTCTGTCGTCGGCGTTTCAAACCGGAAGACAGTTGCCCGCGATAACAGAGCGGCATTGACTTCAAAACTCGGATTTTCCGTCGTCGCGCCAATCAGCGTGATCGTTCCGGCTTCGAGTGCAGGCAGTAAAGCATCCTGTTGCATTTTATTGAAACGATGAATTTCATCCAAAAATAAAATCGTTTTTTGTTGGTCAAACTGCAGTCGAGATTCCGCTGCTTTTAAAACTTCACGCAACTGATCCAGTTTTGCCGTGACAGCATTCAGCTGTTCGAATGCCGATTTCGTATAACTGGAAATGACACGGGCGAGCGTCGTTTTTCCGGTTCCCGGTGGTCCGTAAAAAATAACCGTCCCAAGCCGGTCGGCGAGAATTGCCCGGCGCAACAAGGTTGATTCTCCGATCAAATGGCGTTGGCCAACGATTTCGTCCAGTGATTGAGGGCGCATCCGATTGGCGAGCGGACCGGCCGGAGAATGTGATTCAAATAAATTAGCCATAGGTAGCGTTCCTTCTTTCAACTTTTAGCTACTACTATACTAGAAAGGATGTCTTTTCGCATGATGAAAATCTCGACAAAAGGCCGTTATGGTCTGACAATCATGATTGCACTCGCCAAAGGAGGCGAGGCAAAGCCGTTGTCTTTAAAAAAAATTGCCCAGATGTACGACCTGTCTGAACATTATCTGGAGCAATTGATTGCCCCGCTCCGAAACGGCGGTCTCGTCAAAAGTGTCCGCGGAGCATACGGTGGATATAAATTAGGCCGTTCGGCCGAAGAAATCACAGCAGGGGATATCATCCGTCTGCTTGAAGGTCCGCTTGTCGTCGTTGAAGGCGATAATTGTGACGAAGTGACGAAACGAAAATTGTGGGATAAAATTCAAAGTGCCGTCGATCAAGTTTTGGATACGACGACATTAAAAGATTTAGCCGAAGAAGATGACACGGGTTACATGTTTTATATATGAGAGGTGAAAAAACGATGATGTATTTTGATCACGCGGCAACAACGCCGATGCGCCCGGAAGTTTTGGAAAAGATGACGCCTTACATGCTCGAGCAATTCGGGAATCCGTCAAGCGTCCATACATTCGGACGGACGGGACGGGCTGCGATTGACACGGCGCGAAGAATGATGGCAACGGAACTGAACGCCAAACCGACGGAAATTCTCTTTACGAGCGGCGGCACGGAGTCGGATAACTATGCCATCATCGGTGCCGCGATGCAGTATCAGTCGAAAGGCCGTCATGTCATCACGACACGGTTTGAACACCATGCCGTGCTCCATGCGTTCGAGGAACTGGAAAAGCGGGGATTCGACGTGACGTATCTTGAAATACCGGAGTCCGGCATCATAACGGAAGAGGCGTTACGGGCAGCCGTTCGGCCAGATACGATTCTAGTATCGATCATGTTCGGAAACAATGAGGTCGGAACGGTCCAGCCGATTGCGGCATGTGGTCGTTTCCTCCGGGAACAACAGATTATTTTCCATACCGATGCCGTCCAAGTCTTTGCGAAGTCGCCGATTGACGTGGAAGCGATGCAAATCGATTTGCTGTCGGCATCAAGTCATAAAATCAACGGACCAAAAGGCGTCGGCTTATTATATATCCGTTCTGCCGTCAAACTGGCTCCTCAATCGTATGGCGGGGAACAGGAACGAAAGCGTCGTGCCGGAACGGAAAATGTTGCCGGTATCGTCGGTTTTGCGGAAGCAGTCCGGCTGACGGCAACGGAACGCGAAGAACAGTTTGAACAGTATCAACTGTTGCGGCGTACATTGCTCGAACGGCTTCGTTCCTCAACGATTGAGTTTGAAGTCAACGGGACAGACGGATTGCCGCAAGTTCTCAACCTGTACTTCCCGGACGTCGAGATTGAACCGTTTTTGATTATGCTCGACATGCGGGGGATTGCCGTTTCGAGCGGAAGTGCCTGTACGGCAGGATCGGTCGAACCGTCACATGTCCTGTCAGCAATGTATGGTGAAAATCCGCGGACGAAACAATCGGTCCGGATCAGCTTTGGCCGGGGAAACGACGTGTCACAAGTCGAACTGCTCGCGCAAGGCCTGATAGATGTCGTAAAATCGTTTCAGAACAATTAAGAGGTGAAAATAATGAATACACGCGCTAAAGCACCGGAGGAAACAACGGTCGTCGTCGGTATGTCCGGCGGTGTCGATTCGTCCGTTACGGCTTATTTATTAAAAGAACAAGGATACAACGTCATCGGGATTTTTATGAAAAACTGGGACGATACAGATGAAAACGGATTTTGTACAGCAACGGAAGATTATGAAGATGTCATCGCCGTCGCCAATCAAATCGGTATTCCCTATTATGCGGTCAATTTCGAGAAAGAGTACTGGGACAAAGTCTTTACGTATTTCTTGGATGAATATAAACTCGGCCGGACACCGAATCCGGACGTCATGTGTAATAAAGAAATCAAGTTCAAGGCATTTCTTGACCATGCGATGCGCTTAGGCGCCGATTTCGTCGCGACAGGTCATTATGCCCGTGCCGTCTATGAAGACGGGGAGCATAAATTATTGCGCGGCGTCGATACAAACAAGGATCAAACGTATTTCCTGAACCAACTGTCGCAGGATCAGATTGCGAAAGCGATGTTCCCGATCGGACACATGGAAAAATCAGAAGTCCGGAAAATCGCCGAGGAAGCGAACCTTGCGACGGCCAAGAAAAAAGATTCAACCGGTATTTGTTTCATCGGGGAACGGAACTTCAAACAGTTCCTCAGTCAGTATCTGCCGGCACAACCGGGTGAAATGCGGACACTCGACGGTAAAACAATGGGGCGTCATGACGGTCTGATGTATTACACGATGGGACAACGTCACGGTCTTGGAATTGGTGGAGACGGTGAGCCGTGGTTCGTCGTCGGGAAAAACCTGCAAGACAACATCTTGTTCGTTGAGCAAGGATTCCACAATGAATTGCTTTATTCAGAAGGATTATATGCCTCTGACATCAGCTGGACGGCAACGATGCCGGCCGGAACAGAATTCCGCTGTACGGCGAAGTTCCGTTACCGTCAGACGGATACACCGGTCACGGTCCGTGTCCTCGACGGCGGACGTCTGGACGTTGCATTCGACGAACGGCAACGGGCGATTACTCCCGGACAAGCCGTCGTCTTTTATGACGGAGATGTCTGTCTCGGCGGAGCAACGATTGACGATGCCTACAAAGCAGGTCAAGCATTAACGTATCTTGCATAAGGGAGAGATTGGGATGAATTACAACGAAGTCGGATTCCGACATTTAGAATCCGGTAATTATGAATTAGCGGCTCAAGCTTTTAATGATGCCATTGAAGAACAGCCGAACGACCCGACCGGTTACGTCAACTTGGGGACATTACTCCAATCGATGGACGATGCCGACCGGGCACTCCGGTTTTACGATAAAGCCTTGACGATTGATCCGACGTTCGCCAGTGCCCATTATGCCAAAGGCGCCTTATACTTCTCGGCGGATTTATTGGTAGAGGCGGAAGAGTCATTACGTCTTGCTTTGCTGCACGGACTCGATGATGCCGATCTCCATTTCATGCTCGGTCTGACGTATCAAAAGCTCGGGGATCCGGTTCGGGGGATTCCGCGTTTGAAACAGGCGACGGAACTGAACGGGGTGGATGTCGAAATCGCCTTCCAGTATGGTCTTGCTCTTGCTCAGAACGAGCAGATCGAAGAAGCGGCTGAAATTTTCGAACAAGTTCTGTTGCTCGAAGAAACACATACGGATGCCCGTTACAACTATGCCATCGCACTGGCCTTTTTAGGTCAGCAGGAAGCATGTTATACAGAGCTCGAAACCGTTCTTGCCTATCAACCAAACCATACGCTGGCGCAGGATGCCAAAGCGAAAATGGATGCCTTACTAAAATAACCAGGAAAAGACTCTGCTGTCGACGGCTTGTGGCAATCGATACAGCAGAGTCTTTCTTAGTGCCCGATTTCGCGGACGATGCGAAGCGGCGGACCGGAAAATTCCTCATAGGCTTCATCCATATTTTTCGTATAAAGCTCAATAACATTGTTTTCCGTATCTTTAAAATAAGCCGAGTATTCCTTGTCATTAGACGTCTCTTGTTCATCCCATTCCCGAATCTTGACGTCAATCGATGCACCCCGAAGCAAATCAAGTGCTTCGTTAAATTCGTCTTTCTCAATATAAAAGGCACAGTGGACATGAACGCCGCCTTCATCATACAGACTGTCCCACTCTGTCACGGGAAGGTTTTTGACGGTCCGTTCTTCCATCATAAAGTCCCGTTTGAGCCAAAGCCCGAGACGGGTGTTTCCTCCGATGTACAACCATGTCGCCCAAATCCCATCCTGTTTTTCCTGTTCATGACTCGGCTCTGCATCTTCCGGTGCCCATTGTTCAACGATTGGAATACCGAGCGTTCCGTTCCAAAAGGCGACGGCCCGGTCCATGTCCTGCACTTCTAAAACTAATTCACATAATCCTGCGATCGGTAAACGTCCCATGTTTGTTCCTCCATTCAGATAATATATCAAGGAATGTTTCCCTCATTTAAAATCCCTTAAACGAGTGCTATGATAATAACTGAGTAACGGAGTCCAGAAAGAGAGCAGGTGGAGTGATGGAGCACCCCCATCAAGTAGTCGGTCGTATCAAACGTGTGCTTTTTTCCTCCGAAGAAGAAGCCCATTCCATCGTCCTGATGGCGATCAAGGAAAAAAACTTTGAACTAAAAGAAACGGAGCTTGTCGTTACGGGAACCGGTGTCGGAATCGAACTCGGCGGAACGTATCAAGCGTTCGGACGGTTGATTGATCATCCGCGATTCGGAAAACAACTAAAAGCAGAGTTGATCCGGCGTTCGGTCCCGATGACGAAACACGCCGCCGTCCGTTTTTTGACGAACGGGTCGTTTACCGGCATTGGTCCGAAAACAGCGAAAAACATCGTTGATGCGCTTGGTGAAGATGCCATTGACATCATCTTAAAGGACAGTAAAGCACTCGATCGTGTTCCCGCATTAAAACAGAAGCAGGCGGATGTCATCTTCAGCCGGCTCGCGACCTTATACGGTGTCGATCAACTGATGCTTTTTTTAGCGCCGTTTGATGTCACACCAAAACTCGCAGCAAAGATTTATGCAGCGTACGAAGGGGATGCGATGGCGAGAATTCGTGAAAATCCTTATTCCTTGATGTATGAGGTCAGCGGAATCGGTTTTAAGACGGCCGACCAAATTGCCTCGCATCTCGGACTTGTCGGATTGCATCCGGAACGGGTCGCGGCATCCATCATGCATATACTGGAGCAGGAAGCGGGAGAAGGGCATGCATTCGCGACGGTCGAATCCCTGTTACAGCGGGCACCGCGTCTACTCGGTGAGGATCCGGGTGAACGCCTGGAACAAGCCATCGAGCTGTTGCTGACGGAAGATAAGGTCAAACTCGAAGAAGGTTGTTTGTATCTGCCGACGATTTTCTATGCGGAAGTCCGGGCGGCAAAAGAGTTGGCCCGTGTCATGGCGAACGGATCCGAGCAGGAAGTCGATGTGGCGACAATTTTGTCAGCCATCGGTCAACTCGAAGAACGGTTTGGTATGGAATACGCCGTTCAGCAACGGGAGGCGATTGAGCTTGCGGTCAAGGCACCGCTGATGGTCCTGACGGGCGGACCCGGTACGGGGAAGACGACGGTCATCAAAGGGATTTTGCATGCGCTTCAGGAAATCCATGATTGGCCGCTTGAAAAAAGTCAGGTCAAGTCAGGCGAAGTCTATCCGTATGTGCTCGTCGCACCAACCGGACGGGCGGCCAAACGGCTGTCGGAAGCAACGGACGTTCCGGCGATGACCATTCACCGCTTATTAAAATATGACGGGACGAACTTCCAGCTGGACGAAGACCAACCGATTGCCGGTAAAGTACTGATCATCGATGAATCGTCCATGATCGACATCTATCTGTTATCGAGTTTGTTACGGGCCGTGCCAAACGGCATGAAGATTTTATTCGTCGGCGACCGGGACCAGCTGCCGTCGGTCGGTCCGGGACAAGTCCTTGCCGACTTGATGGATACGGACGGTATTCCGGTCGTCCGGCTCAACGTCGTCCATCGGCAGGCCGAAGATTCCTCGATTCTCCGGTTGGCCCACGATTTAAAAAACCGGGTCACGTCAGCTGATTTGCTGGCCCCTTTATCCGACCGTCGTTTTTATTCGCTTGCTCCGCAGGAATCGTTGCGCGGTATCGCGGCTTTTGCAGAAAAAGCACTGGCGAAAGGATATTCGAAGTTTGACGTTCAAATTTTAGCGCCGACGTACCGCGGACAGGTGGGCATCGACGAATTGAATATCGTTCTGCAAAAAGTCTACAATCCGGAAGCGCCGAAAAAACGGGAAGTCAAACAGGGGACACGGATTTACCGGAGCGGAGACAAGATTCTTCAGCTCGTCAACAATGCGGAAGAGAATGTCTACAACGGTGACATCGGTGAAATCGTCAATATCTTCTTTGCGAAGGAGAACGTGGATAAAGTCGATAAAATCATTGCCCGGTTCGATCAGACGGAAGTTGAATATAACCGGAGTGACTGGGATCAATTTACGCATGCTTACGCGATTACGATTCATAAAGCGCAAGGATCGGAGTTTCCGATTGTGTTGATGCCGGTCTTTTTCACCGGTGCCTTCAAGCATTCCCGGAATCTCATCTATACAGCCGTCACTCGGGCCAAAGCCAGTCTGCTGTTGTTCGGAGATCCCCGTGCCTTCCATAAAGCGTCACAAGAGGAAGAACCGCGCCGGCGGACACGGCTCATTGAACGGCTCGGCGGTATGACAAAGACTTGACTGAATGCATCAGATAGGTAATAATCACGGTAGATGAATGGACGCAAAACGTTGATGGAAGACAAGTAAATCGTAGTTTTCATGACCAGAGAGAGATGGAATTGCTGGAACCATCTTCATGACGATTCGATTGAAGCTCCTTCCGGAGTCGAGTGCAAACACTTGCGGGTAATCTCCGTTAACGGATTTTTCGAGGTAAAGGGAGCAATTGTCTTTACGAACGAGGGTGGTACCACGAGAGCGATGCTTTCGTCCCTTTTCAGGGATGAATGTATCGTTTTTTTGCGTTCAGGACAAATTAATCAATGGGGGTATTTTCGATGAAACCATTAAAACCGTTGACGGGTGCACAAATCCGTCAAATGTATCTCGACTTTTTCCAGTCTAAAGGGCACGCAATCGAACCAAGCGCATCACTCGTTCCAATTGAGGATCCGACGTTACTTTGGATCAACTCAGGTGTTGCTACGTTAAAAAAATATTTTGACGGACGGGTTATCCCGCAAAATCCCCGGATTGTCAACGCACAGAAATCCATCCGGACGAACGATATCGAAAACGTCGGAAAAACAGCACGTCACCATACTTTTTTTGAAATGCTCGGAAACTTTTCGGTCGGCGATTACTTCCGCGAAGATGCGATCAAATGGGGCTGGGAACTCTTGACGAGTGATGAATGGTACGGTCTTGATCCGGATCGTCTTTCTGTAACGATTCACCCGGAAGACGATGCTGCCCGGCAAATCTGGCTCGAACTGGGTGTTCCGGCCGAGCGCATCATCCCGCTTGAAGATAACTTCTGGGAAATCGGTGAAGGTCCTTCCGGTCCGAACACGGAGATTTTCTTCGACCGTGGACCGGCTTTCGGCGATGATCCGAACGACTCTGAACTCTATCCGGGCGGCGAGAACGAACGATACCTTGAAATCTGGAATATCGTGTTCAGTCAATATAATCATGACGGACATGGCAACTATACAGAATTACCGCGTAAAAACATCGATACCGGAATGGGTCTTGAGCGGATGGCGAGCGTCATGCAGGACGTACCGACGAACTTTGACACGGACTTGTTCATGCCGATCATCCACAAAACGGAAGAAATCAGCGGTAAACGTTATCGCGAAGACACAAAACTGGATGTCGCGTTCAAAGTCATCGCGGACCATATCCGTACGGTTGCTTTTGCCATCGGAGACGGAGCGTTGCCTTCGAACGAAGGACGCGGTTATGTCTTACGCCGACTGCTCCGTCGTGCTGTCCGTTATGCAAAAATGCTCGGAATCGAACGTCCGTTCATGTACGAACTTGTTGATACAGTCGGCAGCGTCATGGTCGATTTTTATCCGCAAGTTCCGGAAAAAGCAGATTTCATCAAACGTGTCATCAAAAACGAGGAAGAGCGATTCCACGAGACACTGCATGATGGTCTTGCCATCCTGAACACAGTGGCACAAGCAGCCAAAAATAACGGCGAACATGTCATCAGCGGAGAAGATGCTTTCCGTTTGTATGATACGTACGGTTTCCCGCTCGAACTGACGGTTGAATACGCGGAAGATCATCAGATGTCGGTCGATGAAGAAGGATTTAAACGGGCGATGGATGAGCAACGGAAACGTGCCCGTGCTGCCCGTGAAGACGGCGGTTCGATGCAACAACAATCAGAAGTATTGGCAACTTTGACTGTTTCAAGTCAATTCGTTGGTTATACGGACCTTGAGACGGATGCAAAAATCATTGCTTTGTTGCATGATGGAGAACGAGTGACAGAAGTCGCTGCCGGCGAGGAAGCACAATTGTTGCTTGATGTTACACCGTTTTATGCAGAGAGTGGCGGAGAAGTGGCAGACTCAGGAACGATTACGGGTCCGGATTTCGTCCTCGATGTCAAAGATGTTCAAAAAGCACCAAACGGTCAAAATCTGCATACCGTTGTGGTCCGGACAGGGATTGCTTTAGCTGATGCATCCGTTCATGCCGCGGTCGAAGCATCATCGCGTCAAGCCATCACGAAAAACCATACGGCAACCCACTTGTTGCATAAAGCGTTGAAAGACACACTCGGAACACACGTCAACCAAGCTGGTTCACTTGTTTCAGCGGATCGTCTGCGCTTTGACTTCTCGCACTTTGGAGCAGTGACGACTGAAGAATTAGCAACAATCGAACAGGATGTCAACCAAGCAATTTGGGCATCACTTGCAGTCGAAATTGAAGAAATGAACATTGCTGATGCAAAAGCAAAAGGGGCAATGGCACTATTCGGTGAAAAATACGGCGAGACGGTTCGTGTCGTTTCGGCTGGAACCTATTCGATCGAACTCTGTGGCGGAATCCACGTCCGCAATACAGCAGAAATCGGTCTGTTCAAGATTGTTTCCGAATCAGGCATCGGAGCCGGCACACGACGGATCGAAGCTGTTACAGGAGCAGGCGCTTACCATGTCATGAACGGTCACCTGCAGACACTCGAGCAGGCAGCACGTGTCCTGAAAACGAAAACGACGGAAGTACCGGGACGAATCGAAGCACTTCAAGTTCAGCTTCGCGAAACGGAACGGGCACACGAATCATTGCAGGCAAAACTTGCAAACATCGAAGCGGCGTCACTTAAAGATGATGTCGAGCAGATCAACGGCGTCCAGGTGCTTGCGAAGCAAGTCGACGTCTCGGATATGGATGCCCTTCGCGGCATGATGGACGAACTGAAGTCAAGTCTCGGTTCGGCAATCATCGTCCTCGGTAGTGCGCAGGGAGACAAAGTCAACCTCGTTGCGAGTGTCTCAAAAGACTTAATCGATCAAGGGTACCATGCCGGTAAATTGATCAAGGAAGTAGCCACACGTTGCGGCGGCGGTGGTGGCGGTCGTCCGGACATGGCACAGGCCGGCGGAAAAGATCCTGCAAAATTAAACGAAGCTCTTGCGTTTACTTCACATTACGTGCAATCACTGGCATAATAGAGAAGTAGTGTAAATGAAAGAGGTGATTAACGTGAGTCAGATGGATCAAACGATGAAATTTAATTTTCCAGAAGACGATAGCCAGGCGGCGACACGCGAAGTATTGCTGACGGTCTATCATGCTTTAGAAGAAAAAGGCTATCATCCGATCAACCAAATCGTCGGATATCTACTTTCCGGTGATCCTGCTTACATTCCTCGTCATAACGATGCACGTAATATGATCCGAAAGATTGAGCGTGATGAACTACTGGAAGAACTCGTGAAATCTTATCTATCGGAGAGTGGAGACAAAAAATGAAGCGTGCCATCGGACTTGATGTCGGTTCGAAGACGATTGGTGTTGCGGTGAGTGATTTGATGGGCTGGACAGCACAGGGCGTCGAAACCATCAAATGGACAGAACCTGAATACCCGGTCGCCTTCAAACGACTCGAGGCAATTATTAAGGAATACGGTGTCGAAATCATCGTCATTGGACATCCGAAAAACATGAATGGATCAATTGGTCCCAGAGCTGAGGCGAGTGAAGCGTTCGCGCGTGAAATCGAAACCCAGACGGGCCTTTCGACTGTTCTTGTCGACGAGAGACTGACGACGATGCAGGCAGAACGTATGCTGATCGATGCCGATGTCAGTCGGAAAAAACGGAAACAAGTCATCGATAAGATGGCAGCAGTCATGATCCTGCAATCTTATTTGGATCGGGCAAATCGATAAGGAGGAAATGAGATGTCTGAAGAAAAACGGCAGTATCTCTTTCCTGATGAAGACGGTGGCGAACATCTTTTCGAAGAATGGTACCGTTATGTCAGTGAGCGAACCGGCAAGACCTATTTATTTCTCGAAATGATCGGTCATCCGGAAGAGGGCGCAGATGATTTAATCATTTGCGAAATCGACGAGTTTGGCGAAGGCGAAGATGATTTTGAATTGAGCCTGATTGATGAAAACGATGAGCAGACTTGGGATGAACTTGAGGCTGCATTAAAGGAGCGGATGAATGATGCAACAGAATGAACCTACACATTACGTAATTCCCGATGGGGAAGGCAACGAATTTAAATTTGCCGAGCGTTTACGGTATGAAAGCCCACGCTCAAGCAAAACTTACATTTTCCTTGAGCCGGTCGGCGCGGATTATGATGAAGCAGAAGAAGTCGACATCTTCGTTTATGAGTTAGAAGAGTACGGTGAAGGTGATGATGATTTCAACCTCGTTCCAATCGCAGAAGACGATGCAGAAACTTGGGATGAAATTGAAGAAGTCTTTAATACATTAGAAGACGAGCTTGACTAAACCGACTCGTGTATAAGGTGGTGTCGTCAGAGCAATGGCTCTTTCGATATCACCTTGTTTTAAGAGAAGAAGGAGGAACCGATGGAGAATGAATGGAAGAAAAATGCTGAAATCGAACAGAAACGTCGCCGGACATCGCGCCGGATAACGTTAATCATCCTTTCAGTATTGTTCACGATTTTCTTAGTAGCAGGAGCAGCCATCTACATCTTTTTAAAGAGTTCACTCGAACCGGTCAACGAAGAGGCGACGAAGTCTGTCAAGGTTGAGATTCCTTTAGGCGCCGGTACAAGTACGATTTCAAGCATTCTTAAAGAAAAAGATTTAATCGCGAACGAAACGATTTTCCGCTATTATGTCCGCTATAAGAATGAATCGTCATTCCAAGCCGGGACATACACGTTGACTCAAGCGATGACACCGGACGAAATCATCAATGAATTGAAGACCGGAACAGTCATGAAAGCAGCAGATGTCAAAATCACGCTCCCTGAAGGAATCACAATGGATCGTCAAATTGCCATCATCGCGAAAGCAACCGGTTTTAAAGCTGACTCCATCCGTAAATCCCTGACAGATGAGGTATATATTAAAACATTGATTGAAAAGTATCCGATGTTGACGGATGAAGTGACGAAGCAGGGCGTCCTCTATTCACTCGAAGGCTATCTCTTCCCGGCGACATACGAATTCGACAAAGGAAAAAGCATCAATCAAATTGCCGAAACGATGTTAGATGAGATGGAAAAGATTTATGATGCGAATGCCGATGCCATTAAGAAATCAGGCATGACTTTCCATGAAGTGCTGAGTCTCGGATCCATGGTGGAGCGGGAAGCCGCGACACCAGACGATCGTCGTGAGATTGCCGGTGTCTTTACGAACCGACTGAACGACGGGATGAAACTCCAATCGGATCCAACGGTCTGGTACGGTACAGGGGAGAATACAGCATTGACGACATTAAAGGATCTTGAGAACAATTCGAAATACAATACGTACAAGTATGAGGGTATTCCGATCGGTCCGATTTCAACCGTCAGTGAAGATTCAATTCTTGCCGTCCTTAATCCTAAAAAGACGAAATACGTTTATTTCTTTGCCCGACCACCAAGTGATAAAAATCCACGCGGTCAGATTCTTTATGAGGAAACTTATGAGGAACATCAACGTAATGTTGTGAAGTACAAACCGGAATGGGTCGAATACGAAGCAAGTAAAGAGCAATGAACAGGAGGTTGATCGGGAACGGTATGTTCGTTCCCGGTCAACCTGTTTATGCGCAGAAGGAGTGAATTCCGAATGAATGATTTTACAGCGTATGTCGAAGGGATGATTCGGCCACGTGATCCCTTGTTACAGGAAATGGAAGCATACGCGAAAGAGCACCATATTCCAATCATCGAACTGACGGGATCGGAAGTTTTATTATCGTTGTTGACGTTACAACAACCGAAACGAATTCTCGAACTCGGCACAGCGATTGGGTACAGTGCAATTCGGATGGCTCGCGCCTTGCCGGATGCCCGAATTACGACCGTTGAACGAAATGCGAAACGATACGCCGAGGCCAAGATGTTCATTGAACGTTCGGACGTTGCGGACCGAATTGACATCGTTTTTGCGGATGCAGTAGAATTAGCCGAAACCCTTGACGAGCAATTTGATGCCGTGTTCATCGATGCGGCCAAAGGGCAGTATAAAAAATTCTTTAACGGTTATGGGCGATTGGTGCCAATAGGCGGAGTTTTATATACGGATAACCTGTTTTTGCACGGGGATGTCCTAGAGACGGATCCGAAGACGTTTGACCGGAGAAGACGGCGGCTTGTCCGTCTGGTCAAAGAATTTACGGCATGGATGATGGAGCAAGACCAATATGATACGACGATTTTCCCGCTTGGAGACGGTGTGTCCGTCAGCCGGAAAGTGAAGTCGGAATGAATGATGGAGGTACGAATTCAATGCAAAAACCGGTTGTAATTGGTGTGGCTGGAGGAACAGGTTCAGGAAAGACGACGGTCGCACGTTCACTTGTCGACGCATTCCCGAGTGAATCCATCGTCATGATCGAGCAGGATGCTTACTATAAGGACCAAAGTGAATTATCGATGGAAGAGCGCTATCAAACAAACTATGATCATCCGTTTGCTTTTGACAATGATTTGCTGATCGAGCATATCAAAGCGTTGCGCGAAAACCAGGCGGTTGAAAAACCGGTCTATGATTACGTTGCCCATACACGTGCAACGGAAACGATTCCGCTTGATCCACGTGACGTCATCATCGTCGAAGGTATTTTGGCGCTTGAAGACGAACGTTTACGGGAATTGATGGATATTAAAGTCTTCGTTGATACAGATGCCGATGTTCGGATTCTACGCCGGATGCAACGTGATATGAATGAACGGGGACGGTCGATTGATTCCGTTGTCGAGCAGTATACGAAAGTCGTCCGTCCGATGCATCTCCAGTTTTGTGAACCGACAAAACGGTATGCAGACATCATTGTTCCTGAAGGTGGCGAAAACCACGTGGCGATTGACTTACTCGTCACGAAGATCCGTGCGATTCTCGATTATCGGTCTTCTCTTGATCAAAGAGGATATTGATTCCAAAAAAGATGTGAATATACTATACTAGTGGAATAAAAAGGAGCGTGACAAAAATGGCAGAAAAACAGTATTACATGACGCTTGAAGGTAAAGCGAATGTTGAAAACGAATTAAACGAACTGAAGTCAGTCCGCCGTAAAGAAGTTGTCGAAAATATTAAAATCGCCCGTTCATTTGGTGACTTGTCGGAAAACGCGGAATATGATTCAGCGAAAGAAGAACAAGCAATGGTCGAAGGCCGGATTGCTCAACTGGAAGAGATGTTACGCAACGTTGCCATCATCTCGGAAGATGAGAAGGATATCTCGGTAGTTGGTATCGGAACGACAGTTACATTCTTGATCCTTGAAGACAACGAAGAAGAAACGTATACGATTGTTGGTAGTGCAGAAGCAGATCCGTTCACCGGGAAAATCTCGAACGAATCACCGATTGCCAAAAGCCTGTTCGGCCACAGTGTTGGCGAGCAAGTTTCCGTTCAAGCACCAGGCGGAGATTTTGCTGTAAAAATTACATCAATCAAGTAAATACGAATGAACAGCAGCCGGAGCAATCCGGTTTTCTGTTTGAACGGGGGAAAAAGAGATGCCGATCGCAATTATCGGAGCAATGGAAGAAGAAGTAAACTTACTTCGAAATGAATTATCGGAACGAAAAGATACGGTCATTGCCAACTATCATTTTTATGAAGGGCTGTTGAACAGTGTACCGGTCGTCATCTTGAAATCCGGTATCGGAAAAGTCAATGCGGCAATCGGAACGACGTTGTTACTCGATCATTTCAAGCCAAGTGCCGTTATCAATACCGGATCAGCCGGCGGATTCAGAGCCGGTCTGAAAGTCGGTGATGTCGTCGTTTCGACGGAAGTCCGTCATCACGACGTCGATGTGACAGCATTCGGTTACGAGTATGGTCAAGTACCGGGAATGCCGGCTGCCTATACAGCGGATCCAAAATTGATTGCAACAGCGGAAGCTGTCATTGAACGAATGGATGCGATTCGGGTTGTCCATGGTTTAATCGTGACGGGTGATTCGTTCATCCATGATACGGAGCGTTCAAACCTCATTAAAACGAACTTCCCGGATGTCGCGGCAGTTGAGATGGAAGCAGCACCGATTGCACAAGTTTGCCATCAATTCGATGTCCCGTTCGTCGTGACACGTTCGATTTCTGACAGTGCCGATGAAGAAGCGTCCCTTTCATTTGATGAATTCTTGGAGATTGCTTCGATTAATTCAGCGAAGATGGTCATGGAAGTCGTCCGCACATTAGCTGATTCAGAGTAATCTGGATTACGTAAAAGAAGGTCTCTCAACGGGAGGCCTTCTTTTCTCTTTGACAAAATGTGTTTAACGCTTTATATTAGTACCAGATACTAATTTCAAAGGAGCAATCATATGAATATCGGAATTGTAGGACTCGGTACATCATTACCCGAACATCGGATGACAAATGATGATTTAGCAGCGACACTCGATACGAGTGATGAATGGATTCGGTCACGTACAGGAATCGGCGCACGTCGGATTGCAGATGATGCAGTTGATGTCACGGATTTAGCGACGGAAGCAGCACAAAAAGCATTAGCAGATGCTAACCTGACAGCAGACGACATCGGATTGATTGTTGTCGGAACGGCAACCGGACGTGCCTTCCCGTCGACTGCCTGTATCGTCCAGGAACGGATCGGTGCACTCGGTGCGACAGCTTTTGATATCAGCGCAGCCTGCAGCGGATTCATTTTTGCCCTACAGACGGCTTCGAGTATGATGACGGCAACGGGATCGAAACACGCACTCGTCATCGGAGCAGAGAAGATGTCAAGCATCGTTGACTGGTCAGACCGGTCGACGGCTATCTTGTTTGGTGATGGTGCCGGGGCAGTTGTCCTCGGTCCAACCGAGCAACAAGGATTGAATGCCTTTGAACTGGGCACGGATGGCCGCGGAGCACATCTGTTATTTAAAAACTTGGATGGTCCGATTGAAATGAACGGTCGGGAAGTCTTTAAGTTCGCAGTCCGCAAGTTACCGGACATCGTGGAGAAAGTCATTCAAAAAGTGGACGGAACCCTGGACGAACTTGATTTACTGATTCCGCATCAAGCGAATTTACGGATTATTGATGCAGCACGTGAACGGCTTGGGATTGCAGAAGAGAAAGTGATCGTGACGATTGACGAACATGCGAATACATCTGCTGCGTCAATACCACTTGCACTAGAAGAGGCACGGCGACAAGGAAGATTGTCACCGGGGACGACACTTGTCCTCGCCGGATTCGGCGCAGGTTTGACATGGGGAGCAGCTTACATTACTTGGACTAAAGGGGAGAACACATAAAATGATGAGAAAACGTGTAGTAGTAACAGGTATGGGCGCACTGACGCCAATCGGTAATGGTGTCGATACATTCTGGAATGCCTTAAAAGCCGGTGAAAACGGGATTCGTCCGATGGAACGTCTTGATATCGATGAGTATCCGACGAAAGTAACGGGAGAATTACAGAATTTTGATGTCACGGAATTCATTGAAGCCAAGGAAGCCCGGAAAATGGACCGTTTCGTTCATTATTCGCTCGTCGCAAGTATGGAAGCCGTCAAAAATGCTGATTTGGATGTTAAAGCCAATGCTGAACGTATCGGCGTCTGGATCGGATCCGGTATCGGCGGCGTCGAGACGATTGAAAAACAGGCGAAAATCTATTTTGAACGGGGCCATCGTCGTGTCAGCCCATTCTTCATCCCAATGATGATTCCCAACATGGCCAGTGGCCAAGTTTCGATTTATACAGGCGCAAAAGGACCGAATAACTGTTCCGTCACTGCATGTGCTTCCGGTACAAACGCGATTGGTGAAGCGTTACGTGTCATTGAACGCGGTGACGCGGACGTCATGATCGCCGGTGGAGCAGAAGCACCGATTACCAATCTTGCATTTGCTGGTTTTTGTGCCAATAAAGCGATGTCGACGAACCATGATCCAAACACGGCAAGCCGTCCGTTTGATGAAGGGCGTGACGGATTCGTCATGGGAGAGGGTGCCGGAATCCTGGTACTGGAAGAGTATGAACATGCGGTCGCCCGTGGTGCCAAAATCTATGCAGAAGTCAGCGGATACGGATTAACAGCCGATGCTTACCATATCACAGCACCAGATCCAGACGGCGACGGCGGAGCGCGCGCAATGGCGATGGCGATTAAAGATGCAGGTATCGAACCGGCTGCCGTTCAATACATCAATGCACACGGAACGAGTACACCGATGAATGATGTGTTAGAGACGAAAGCAATCCATACGGTCTTCGGCGAGCACGCTGAAAAATTAGCCGTCAACTCGACGAAATCGATGATTGGTCATTTGCTCGGCGGTGCCGGTGGAGTGGAAGCCATCGCAACGATTAAATCGTTGCAAGAGCAAATCGTTCACCCGACGATTCATTTGGAACAACCGAGTGAAGGGTGTGATCTCGATTACGTACGTGAGGGAAGCCGGTCATGGGATCTTGAGTATGCACTCAGTAACTCTCTTGGATTCGGTGGTCATAATGCTTCACTTGTCTTTAAACGATATCACGCATAATCGCGTGCGGAATAGAAGCAGAAAAGCGATTTAACGGTTCGGATGACCGTTAAATCGCTTTTTTTATATAAAAAAATTCTGCTTTATTTTATAAATAAAAAAATAAAAATCTAAAAATCCCACTTATTTTCAAATTGTTTTGAAAAAATATTTAGAAAAATCGGATAAAAGGTTTGCAAAATTATCAGAACATTGTAAACTATTTGTAACGAGAGGTTTTGGTCGAATAAAAGTTACGACTTTTTTTTTCGCTCAAAAACCTTAGATTACTAGCTTTGGAAATTTTAGGGGGGTCATCGTATCATGAAAAAGAAAAGTTTTGCACTGGCTACATCTGTAGCCCTCGTTTCAAGCGCGTTCCTCGCAGCTTGTTCGACGACTGATTCAAATGACACATCATCAGGCGACAAAGGTTCGGACAAGAAATCAAGTGAGCAGACGCTAAACTTGATCGAAAGTGCTGATATTCCAACGCTTAACCCAACAACTTCTACGGATGCCGTGTCGTTCAACGTTTTGAACAACACAATGGAAGGTCTTTATCGTTTAGATGACAAGCAACAGCCGACACCGGGTATTGCTGAAAGTCACACAGTTTCTGATGATAAATTGACTTACACATTCAAGCTACGTGATGCAAAATGGTCGGACGGTACACCAATCACAGCAAAAGACTTCGAATATGCTTGGAAAGAAGTCTTGAACCCGGATAATGCTTCGCAATACGCGTATGTTTTCTACAACATCGAAGGTGCTGAAGAATACAACACGAAAAAAGGCGAGCGTGATGCGGTTGGCGTCAAAGCAGTTGACGACAAGACATTCGAAGTAAAATTAAAAGCACCAGCTGATTACTTCCTCGGTTTAACTGGATTCGGACCATTCATGCCGAAATCAGAAGAACTTTCGAAAAAAATCGGTAAGGACTTCGGTTCAACAGCTGATAAATCACTTTATAACGGACCATTCAAATTAACAGAATGGACACGTGAACAAGGCTGGAAAATGGTTAAAAACGATAACTACTGGGATAAAGACAGCGTGAAGCTGAACACGATCAACGTTAAAGTCGTTAAAGAAGTTGCGACAGGCGTTAACCTTTATGAAAAAGGCGACATCGATCGTGCTGGTCTTTCTTCAGAGTTCGTTGCCCAGTTCCAAGACAACAAAGAGTTCAAAACTAAAGGGGAGTCAACAATCTTCTACCTTTACTTGAACACGAAAGTCAAAGCTTTGAACAATGAAAAAATCCGTCGTGCCATCGACATGGGTTACAATAAAAAAGGAATCACGGACGTCATCTTGGCGAACGGTTCGCTTCCTGCAAACTACCTTGTACCAAAAGACTTCGCGAAAGATGCTGACGGAAAAGACTTCCGTGAAAAGTACCCGACATTCAACGAGTACAATGCAGACGAAGCGAAAAAACTATGGGAAGAGGGCTTAAAAGAAATCGGTCAAAAATCGGTTGAACTTGAGCTCCTTAACTACGATAGTGATGATGCGAAGAAAATCGGTGAGTTCTTGAAAGGTGAGCTTGAGAAGAACCTTCCAGGCATGAAAGTCACAATCAAGCAACAACCGTTCAAAAACAAATTGGATCTCGAAAACAAAGGCGACTTTGAATTCTCGTTCGCCGGCTGGGGTCCTGACTACCAAGATCCAATGACGTTCCTCGATCTCTTCTTGACTGACGGACCATACAACCGTGGTAAATGGTCAAACAAAGAGTACGATAAACTCATCAAAGATGCACAAACACAAACAGATGCAGCAAAACGTTGGTCTGAACTTCAAGAAGCAGAGAAAATCCTTCTTGATTCAGCAGCGATCTCGCCTGTTTATCAGCGCGGACGCGCATTCCTCGTTAAACCATACGTTAAAGGTGTTGTCGAACATAACTTCGGCGCAGATTTCTCTTACAAATGGGCTTCTATCGAAGGAAAATAAGTATGATAAGCGTTCCCTTAACCGGGAGCGCTTTTTTTAGTGACGGTTTGTCAAATTAAGTGCAACACTTCTTCCGTGAAGACCTCGTATGCAGTTTTCCAGTTAAGACATTTTCGTGGTCTCCCATTAA